>CAYZHZ010000039.1:3281-19422 GCA_964477625.1 uncultured Salinibacterium sp. | reverse complement strand
CAGGTCGAGGATGCACTCGTGCGCGACCAGGCCGTTGTCGCCCGCGTAGAGCACGGGGTAATGCTCACGCAGCCGCACAGCGACATAGTTGGCCGCGAGCACCGCGGCGCCCGTCGCGGCCTTGAGACCGTCGGATCCCATCATGCGCACGTACGCCCACGAGATCGGCAGGATGCTCGCGCTACCGAAGCGCGCCGCCGACACCGGATTGCGGTCGCCGAACGGCAAGAACGGCGCGAGGTGCTCTTTCGCGGCCACTGGTCCTACCCCGGGCCCGCCCCCGCCGTGTGGGATGCAGAACGTCTTGTGCAGGTTGAGGTGCGAGACGTCACCCCCGAAGTCGCCGAAGCGCGCATAGCCGAGGAGGGCGTTGAGGTTGGCGCCGTCGACGTACACCTGGCCGCCGGCGTCATGTACGGCGTCGCAGATCGCACGCACCTCGTGCTCGTAGACGCCGTGGGTCGACGGGTAAGTGATCATGAGCGCCGCGATCGAGTCGGAGTGCTCTGCGATCTTCGCGCGCAGGTCATCCAGGTCGACGTTGCCGAGGTCGTCGCACGCGACCACGACGACGCGCATGCCCGCGAGCACCGCCGAGGCCGCGTTCGTTCCATGCGCGCTCGAGGGAATGAGGCAAACGGTTCGCTGTGCGTCACCGCGCGAGTGGTGATAGCCCCGGATCGCGAGGAGACCCGCCAGCTCGCCCTGGCTACCCGCGTTGGGCTGGAGCGAGACCGAGTCGTATCCGGTGACCTCAGCGAGCCAGCTCTGCAGCTGCTCGATGAGGGTGAGGTAGCCGTGCGTGTCCGCCTCAGGAGCGGAGGGGTGCAGCCCCGCGAACTCCGGCCACGTCACCGCCTCCATCTCGGTTGCGGCATTGAGCTTCATGGTGCACGACCCCAGCGGGATCATCCCGCGGTCGAGCGCGTAATCCTTGTCGGCGAGGTACTTGAGGTAGCGCATCATGCTCGTCTCCGAGCGATGAGTATTGAACACGGGGTGGGTGAGGTACGCGCTCGAGCGCTCAAGCGCGGTCGGGATGCCCGTGCCGGCCGTGCCCGATAGCTCGCCATCCACGGCGCGGCCGAACGCGCGCACGACCGCGTGCAGGTCAGCGGGGGTCGTGGTCTCGTCGACAGAGATGCTGATGGTGTCGTCATCCACCGCGTTGAGAAGCACACCGAGCTCGTACGCCTTCTCGACGATCGCGCGGGCGCGACCCGGGGCTGCGACCGTGATGGTGTCGAAGTAGTGCTCGGTCACGACTCCATCGAGGGCGCTCGCGAGGGTCGCGGCCTTCTGGGCCACCGCGGTCGCGATGCGACGCAGCCCCGCGGGGCCGTGGTAGACCGCATACATACCGGCCATGACGGCCAGCAGCACCTGGGCGGTGCAGATGTTGGAAGTGGCCTTCTCACGACGGATGTGCTGCTCGCGCGCCTGCAAGGAGAGGCGGTACGCGGGGTGACCCGAGGAGTCCTGGGAAACGCCGACGAGGCGGCCGGGAAGCTGGCGCTCGAGGCCCGCGCGCACGGCCATGTAACCCGCGTGAGGACCACCGAAGCCCATGGGAACGCCGAAGCGCTGGGTCGTGCCGATCGCAACGTCCGCGCCGAGCTCGCCCGGAGAGGTGAGAAGGGTGAGCGCGAGCAAGTCGGCCGCGACGACGGCGACGCCCCCGGCATCCTTGACGGCGGCGATCACGGCGGACGGGTCCCAGATTGCGCCCGAGGCACCGGGGTATTGGATCGCGACGCCGAAAGCGGGGGGCGTTTCGATACGCGCTGACGCGCTACTCAACGACCGCAAGTCGAGCTCGACGAGCTCGATGCCGACTGGCTCGGCGCGGTGTTTGAGCAGCGCCTTGGTCTGCGGCAGCATGTCTGCGTCGACGATGAAGGTCGCCGAATCGGACCCGGATGCGCGCCGCGCGAGCAGCATCGCCTCGACGACCGCTGTGCCCTCATCGAGCATCGAGGCGTTGGCCGTCGTCATGCCGGTGAGGTCAGAGACCATGGTCTGGAAGTTGATGAGCGCCTCGAGACGCCCCTGCGAGATCTCCGGCTGGTAGGGGGTGTACGCGGTGTACCAGCTGGGATTCTCGAGCACGTTGCGCTTGATGACCGCGGGCGTGATGGTGTCGTAGTATCCGAGCCCGATCATTGAGCGGCGCACCGTGTTGCGAGCCGCGAGGGCGCGCAGTTCGGCAAGCGCCTCGCGCTCCGACGCAGCCTCGGGGATGACGGACGACGCCAGGGGGGCGACGTGGATCGACGGCGGCACGGCCGCGTCCACGAGAGCCTCGACCGAGTCGTACCCGACAGCGGCGAGCATGACGGACTGGGCATCGGCGTCGGTGCCGATGTGCCGTTCGGCGAAGCGCTCCGTCATCACTCGGCGGTGAGGGCCGAGTAGCCCTCGAAGTCGAGCAGGTCGGGGAGCGCGTCGAACTCGACCTTGATGAGCCAACCCTCGCCGAAGGGGTCGCTGTTGACGAGCTCGGGGCTTGCGACAACCGCCTCGTTCGACTCGACGACCTTGCCATTGACGGGCGCGAAAAGCTCCCCCACCGACTTGGTCGACTCGATCTCGCCGACCACTTTGCCTTCAGCGACCGTCGAACCGGCCTTCGGGAGGTCGACGAACACGATGTCGCCGAGCTTCTCGGCGGCGTACTCCGTGATGCCGATCGTGGCGACCGGGCCTTCCACGAGCACCCACTCGTGCTCAGCGGTGTACTGGAGATCCTTCTTGTCGACCATGGTCAGTTCTCTCTCTTGTAGAAGGGCAGTGAAACAACGGATGCCGCGACTCGCGACCCCCGCACATCGATGTCGAGCGTGGTGCCGGGCTCAGCAGACCCGCGCTCGACGTAGGCCATCGCGATCGGGTAACCCAGGGTGGGCGACAAGGCGCCACTCGTGATGACGCCGACCTCGCGGTCACCGTCCATGACCGCGTAACCCGCGCGGCCCGCGCGCTTGCCCTCGGAGACGAGACCGACGAGCACGCGCGAGTCGGCCGGGGCGCCGGCTTCAATCGTGGCGCGACCGACGAAGTCGCCCTCCTTGGTGAGGCTCACCACCCGGCCGAGTCCGGCCTGCTCCGGAAGGGTGTCGAGGCCCAGCTCGTGCCCGTAGAGCGGCATGCCCGCCTCGAGGCGGAGGGTGTCGCGCGAGGCGAGACCCGCGGGAACCAGACCTCGGCCGGAGCCCGCCGTCGTCAGGGCATTCCAGAGGGCCACGGCATCCTTGACGGGCACATAGAGTTCGTACCCGTCTTCCCCCGTGTAGCCGGTGCGGGCGACGAGCACCGTGGAGTCGGCGAAAGTCGAGCCCGTCGAGGCGTAGTACTTGAGGTCGCTGAACGACTCGATGTGCAAGCCCTCAGTCGACGCGAGAATGTCCCGCGAGTTCGGGCCCTGAACAGCGATGAGAACGATGTCATCAGTCAGGTCGCTCACGGTGACATCGAAGCCAGCGGCACGCTGCTGGAGGGCATCCACCACCACCTCACGGTTGCCCGCGTTGGCCACCACGAAGTATTCGTTCTCGCCCAGTACGTAGACGATGAGGTCGTCGAGGATGCCACCGCTCGCCTCGAGGATCAGAGAGTACTTGGCTTTGCCGACGGCCACGGCGGAGATGTTGCCCGCGAGCGCGAAATCGAGAAAGCGCGCTGCGTCGGGGCCGGTGACCGAAATCTCCGCCATGTGGGAGATATCGAAGATGCCCGCGGCCGTGCGTACGGCGTGATGCTCGGCAAGATCTGACGAGTACCGCACGGGCATCTGCCAGCCCGCGAAGTCGGTGAAGCTCGCGCCTGCGTCGACGTGCAGCTGGTGGAGCGGACTGTTCTTCACGGAGTTCTCCTGCCGGTGGGCGTGGACTAGAACTCCCCCTCTGTCATTGGCCTGAGAGTTTCGCGCGAGTGGCGCTTTCACCGTCGGCGGCTCACGCTGCGATTGGGGTTTCGATAGGCGCTGTGCGCTACTCAACCTGCTTCGCGCTTCACGTGAAGCACTTTTCAGAGTGGCCAGAGTCGATGCGGTACGTGAACCTGAGAGATTGGCGGGGAGGCTTGCTCCTTCGGTGTCGACTCCGAGGTGTCGACTCTCCCGCATCGGTCGTGCGGCCCTGTCTGCAATTGTGAGGCAAGCATACCCCGCCGCTCGCGTGCCGTTCAGTACTTCTGGTCGGCGGATATCGTGAGATCGGTCAGGCTCACGAGAAGTTCGTCCATCGTCGCCGACTGAAGCAACCGCACGCGGTCAAGCTGTTCGAGTGGCGCAATTCCCGCGAGCTGCCAGACGGCCGCGACCGGGTCGTCCGCAAGTTCGACGTCCGCGCTCCACTCCTGGTCAGCGTGCTCGCTTGCTCGCGCCAGCGCGCGGCGAACCACCTGTTCCGCCCGCTCGCGCGCGGGCCGCAGACGCTCGTCCCAGTGGAGCTCGGGAAGGGTGCGCACGAGAGCGCGGGGAAAAGGATCGTCGTCGAGCCATTCTTCGACCTCCACGCGACGCTCGCCCTCGGCGACGAGCACAACGAAGCCCTCGGCCGAATCTAGCTCGGTGATCTGGGCCACCGTGCCGGTCGCGAAGCGGTGCTCGCCGCCGCCGACCTCCTGCCCGCGCTCGATCAGGACGACACCGAATTCTGCGGGCTCATCGGCGAGGATGCGGGAAAGCATCACCAGGTACCGCTCCTCGAAGACGCGAAGCATCGTTGGCATGTGCGGCATGAGCACGGAACCCAACGGGAACATCGGGAGCTCGGTCATCAGTCGGTGATGTCCGCGGCGTAGAGCGCCGCAGCCCCAACCGCGGGGATCGTCAGCAGAACCGCGACGACGACCCCGACTGTGCAGATGACGCGCGACAGCGTGCCGGGGGTTCGTAGACCCACCGTCGCGAATACGGCCCCCACCATCCAGGGGAAGCCTGCTAGGAATAGCCCCCAACTGAGACCGTCGTAGCGGCCCCGCTCGCCCTGGAGTACGCCGACCCACCCACCGATCGAGAGAAGGAACGAGGCGAGCGCGAGTGCTACAAGTGCGGTACCGACAATGCCGAGCACGCTCGGTGTGCGCACCGGGCGGGCCACCCGTGGCGCGGCCGCACGCACCGCCAAGATCGCCAAGGCGATGCCTGCACCGATGAGCACGAGCGTGATGCCGAAGTTGATCGCCATCTCGACGGGTGCATTGCTCGGAAACCCACGGGTGCCCATGAGGCCGGCACCAAACAGCTGGCACAAGACGCCCGCAAGGATGAACGCCGCGGCGACCACACCGCGGATGATCGCCTGCGTACGGTCTCCCGGCTCGAAAGCCACGGGCTGCGGGGCCACGACAGGCTGCTGCGGAACACCGGGCTGCGGGAGGGGCACGGATGCGTAGGGAGAGGTGTCACTCACCCATTCACGGTATCGGGTGCATCATGTGTTGTCATGACGATCATCGAAACCCCCGAGGTATCCGAGGCCACTGGCGAGGTTGCCGCCATCTACGCCGAAGACATCGAGAGTATGGGCTACGTCCCCAGTCACACTAGGGTCATGGCGGTCAATCCTGAGGCGTACCGTGCCTGGGAGAACCTCATCGGAGCGATCGCTCGGCCCATGGACAAGCGGCGCTACGAGCTCATCACTCTTGCTGCGGCAGGCGCCATCGGCTCCCGTGCCTGCCGGCTCGCGCACGGCAAGAAATCCCTCACCTACATCAGCGAGGACGAGCTCGTGCGGATTGCCCGCGACTTCCGCACCGCAGGACTTGCCGACAACGAGGTCGCTCTCATGGAGTTCGCCGAGAAGCTCAGCTCCGACTCAGCATCCATGACCGAGGCGGATGCTCAGGCCCTCCGTGACGTCGGGTACACCGATCGTGAGATCGTCGACATCACCCTCGCGGCCGCGGCGCGCAACTACTACAGCCGGGCGCTGCACGCGCTCGCGGTGCCCGTCGACATCCCACCCGGGCTCAGCGATGAACTTCGGTCCGCCCTCGTCGACTCGCTCTAGCCCGAGCTAGTTGCTCGCGACGACGACAGTCGTCTCGGTGTCATCATCGACCTCGATGGTCGCGGCCAATCCGTGCTCTGCAAAGAGCGCGGCGGATGCCCGAGCCTGAACCGCGCCCACCTCCACGAGCACCACGCCGCCGGGCGCTAGCCACTGCCGCACCTCGCTGGCGAGCCGCCGCTGCACGTCGAGACCGTCGGATCCCCCGTCGAGCGTCTCGATCCGCTCAAACATCCTCGCCTCTCGAGGGAGCAGGTCGATCTCTGCTGTGGGCACGTAGGGCGTGTTGCAGATCAGCACATCGACCCAGCCACGAAGCGCCTCAGGCAACGGGGAGAACAGATCGCCCTCGAACACGTGCTGCGGGTCGAGGTTGAGTCGCGCCGATCGGGCGTCGAGATCGCTCGACCACAGACGGACGTTCGGAACGGCATCCGCGACCGCCGCTCCCAGCGCCCCCGAGCCACAGCACAGATCGAGCACGACCGCGCCCGGCGCACACCGCGCGATCGCCAGGTCGACCAGCAACCCCGTGCGGTGGCGCGGCACGAAGGATCCGGGCTCGACGCGGTACCGTCGGCCTCGGAACTCGGCCCAGCCGACGATGTACTCGAGTGGTTCGCCGGCGACCCGTCGGGACACCATCGATTCGATCATCCCCGCATCGCTCGACTCGGCGAGAATGAGGGCTGCCTCGTCCTCGGCGAAGACACAGCCCGCCGCACGAAGACGATCGACGATGTGCTGCATCGTCAGCCGCACGACTCCGCGGCGTCGGAGGTGAGCCCGAGCACGTCGCGAATACGGCCCGCGGCACCCGCCGAATCGTCGCTCGAGGGGAACTGCACTTGGTCGGCCTCGTCGAGACTCGTCACCTGCGAGAGCGTCTCGTATGACGCCGCGATCGCTATCGATGCGTCACGCAGGATGATGATGTCTGGCTCGATCTCGGCAGGCCACGCGACCTCCTCCGAACCGAAGCGCGCTGCCGACTCCTTATACTCGTCGCGAGCGACGGCCGCTGCCGCGGTGAAAGCCTCCACGTCTTGCGCGGAGTACGCCTGAGCGAGGTCCCTACCGACAGCGTTGGTGGGGCAGACGGTGTCCAGGTAGAACTCGCCCGCCTCCTCGATGCTCATCGCGGAGGCTGAAGGCTGCGGGGCGGGCGCCGCGGAGCAACCAGCGAGGGTGAGCGCGACGAACGCAAGTGCGGCTACGGCGCGGGCGGTGAGGGAAGTCATCGCATCATCCTGCCCCACCACAGCCGAGAGTTACTTGGTGGCGATTCCGTAGGCGACGTAACGCCAACTCTCGGGGACGCGCCCGAACCCCCTATCGTCGAGACCCGCGAGCGCGCGGCGCTGGGACTCACTCATCCCGAACACACCGAGAAAACCGGTCGTGTGCAGTTCATAGTTCGAAAACGGCTCGAGCAGTTCCTGCATTTCCTTGACGGTCGTGAAGCGCCAGGTCGCGCGACGGAGGCGATAGGCGATCGCGCGCCCAAACCGATGGAGCCAGGTTCCGCGAAGGTTCTCGGCGAACAAGAGCAGACCCCCCGGTTTGAGCGCCTTGTGGATCTCGCTCATCGCGTTGCGTTGGGAGGAGAAGTTCGGCCCGAGTCCGCCCAGCACCGACTTGAAGACAACAATGTCAAAGTGGTTTTCCCACGGGATCTGCGCGTTGAGGTCAATGTCGATGTAGTCGATTCCCGTGACCCCGTACGACGTGTGAAGCGGTTCGGCCTGCTCACGCGTGTGCTGCCAGTTGCTGCACACAACGTCGTGGCCCAGTCGGTGCAGCCACAGGGACGGTCCGCCGGGCCCGGCCCCCACCTCGAGCACCTTCAGCAGGGGCGGAGCCGCCGCGACGTGCGGCTGCCAGAGGCGCACCGCCTTCGACCACGTGCGCACGTCCCACCCGACGATGTCGTTCATGAAAGCGTCGTCGATTGTCATTGGTCCCCGTCCCGATCGGTGGCGCTGTGGCTGAGCCTATTGGGCGGGAAGACAGAATGGTTGGGTGACACGAAAACGACCGGGCGGGCGAATCGGTTTCGCCCTCGACGCGCTCCACCACGCGGAGTCTGACCGGGAAGTGCGCTCTCTTGCCGAGGCACTCGGGGGTGCGCCGTCGGCCGTGCGGGAGATATCCATGGGGGTTCCGACAGTGGCCGCCCGACACCTCGTGTTCGGGTCACGCGGAGAAATCATCCTGCACGACGCCGTCGTTGTGGGCGTCGTGCTGCGTCTCGACGCGACCGGGCAGAGCCCGCGCGGCATCGAGCTTGCGGACTGGATCGCGGGTGCATCCGCACAGGCGACCCTTGACGAACTTGCCTTGGCGTTCGGGGCTCGGCCGCAGTTCGCGGGGTTCGGTATCCCCTACTTCGCCGTCGACGGCGGGTACGTGCGCGCCACCTTCGCCGACAACCGCGGGTGGAAAGAACCCGGCAATCTGCGCAGCCTCACCGTGACGGCGGCTAGGCCTGGCCTTGCCATCAGACCCGAGGATGATGCGTGCCCCGTGTGCAGCGACCTGCTTGTGCGCGACGACCGCGACGGTGTCGATGTCGGCCCGACCGTCGCCTCCCTCGCTGCCGCGCTCGACGCTGACCTCGTCACCGAAGACTCCCACTGGGTGCCGCTCGCCGACCTGCAACCGCTGCACGCATCGCGCCTCATGGCACGCGTCGAGAGCCAGCTGCGGTGTACCTCGTGCCGGCGGATCATGTGCTTCGTGCTGGCGCGAGATGCGCCGGCGGCGTTCGGCTACTTCGTCGTGAACGACGCCCAGCGGCATCCGCTCTCCCTCATCCCGCCCGTCGAGGAGTGGGGCGACGCGGAGCGCATCGACCGCGGCCGAGCCGGAATGCGGTACCGCGACCACGAGCCGGGGCGGTGGTTCCTCGTCGAGAAACGGGGCGAGTTGTACCTGGACGCGCGGTACAACCTCAGCAACATGATCGACGACTCGGCGCTCATCCAACTCGACGACTCGGAGGCCCTGGCCTATGAGTTGGGCGGGCACGACTACATCGCGCGGCTCGCGAAACAGGTGCACGACGATCCGCCCCATCGCGAGAAGTCGCGGTATCACTCGCGCGACCTGTACCAGTCGCCGGAGGGTCGCGCGTACCGCGACGCGGTCGGACGCGCGATCGTCAATCACACTTGGCTCGCGCAGCAGCGGAACGGCTGAGAAGCGCGAGGAAATGTCACAGATGGCCGAAGAGATTGTTCGGAACTGTCCTGAAACGGTGTAGCGTCACGAGAGAATGGCCGCGTTCCCTGGACTAACCACGGGCGCGGATGCTCGCCGTCCGGTACACGAAGGAAAGGGCCTACTGGGATGTCCGACCTCCCCCACCCCGCCGAGCACGCTGCGGAATCGTCATGGCAACGCTTCTGGAACAAGGGGGGATGGTCGAAGTCAGTTCTCGTCGCGGCCGTCTACATCGCGATCTACCTTCTCCTCGGCTTCCTGATCAGTAACGTCAGTGGAATCAAGCCCGAGAACGTGCTCTCCGATCCGCTCAGTGTGTTCTTCGGGCTTGCCGTCCCCATCCTGGTCATGGGCGCGCTCACCTACCTCTTCATTTGCTCACTCGGCTGGACCAAGGAGATCTTCGGCAAGCAGCCCGTGACGGGTAGGTGGTGGATGTGGATCGCTGTCGTTCTCGTCTTGATTCCGAACGTCATGCACCTCGTCGCCACCAACTGGTCGGCATACAGTGTCGCGCTCGTGCTCGCGATCCTGTTCCTGGGGCTCTGCGTCGGGTTTTCCGAAGAGCTACTGACCCGAGGCGTAGCCGTCAACCTGCTCCGGCGGGCCGGATACGCCGAGCGGTCAGTGATGCTGCTGTCCGCCACAATTTTCGGCCTGCTGCACTCATCAAACATCGTGAGCGGTCAGAATCCCATCACCGTAGGAATTACGGTGCTCTACACCTTCGGGTTCGGCGCGATGATGTACCTCTCGATGCGCGCTACCGGGAGCATCATTTGGGCAATACTGCTGCATGCGTCCACAGACCCCAGCACCATCCTGGCCACAGGGGGGATCGATGCTCACAGCGGCAACTCGGGGGACGCCGGAATCATCGCGATCGCGGGCTTCTTCAACTACGCCTACATCTTGGCTGCACTCGTGGCCATCTTCTTGGTGCGGGGCAAGGTTGACCAGGAGCGGTCTCCACGAAAGCACCCCGTCTCGAAGGAGTAAGCAGCCGCTGGGCGCGCGCCTGACAGCGTGGCGATGCTCCCCAGCCCCCGCGCACCGGGTAGCCCCAACGCACTTAGGTCAGACTTGACGCATGAAGGGCATGGACGCCGTCGAACGCGCCCGAGCGGTCGAACTGCTCGGAGCGTTCAACGACGAAATGACCCGCGTCGTGGACTCCGTGTTCGGCACACAATGGGCCGAGATAGAGGAGATCATCGCCATGGTCGCGCTCATGCGGAACCGGGCGATGACGACGCGATCACTCGCGGAGGTCAGCGGACTGGATCGACGTGCAATCTCGAGACTCGTTGCGCGCTTGAGCAGCGAGGGAACGATCGAGACTCGATCGGCGCCGCAGGACCGGCGCTCCGTGCAGGTTGCGCTGACCCGCCAGGGCCAACGGCAAGCAGTGGCGCTCAGGTCGTTGATCGGCGAGTTCTTCACCCGCTCCAGATCTATCGCCGACGAGATTAGCCGTGGACTCGGCTCTCGAGGTGGTCGGTCGGGGTCAAAGTCAGCGACAGATTCGCTCGACCTTCTCCGACGAGTGTGCGACGCGGGCGCATCCCTCGTTCGTGCGATGCCGAGCCAAGCGCGACAGGGCTCGCTTGCCGCGCGGCAGCGAGCCGCGCTAGTTCTGATCGCGAACAGCGGCGGACTGCGGCCCAGCGAGCTAACTCTTCCGCTCGACATCTCGCGTGCCGGTGCGACCTACATCATCGACCAACTCTGCACAAAGGGCTTCGTCTCGCGAAGCCGGGGACTACTCCCCGGCGACCGGCGCGCTGTCGTGCTACAGATCACTGCCGAGGGCGGGGACGCGCTACGCGCCGTAGCGAATGCAATCGAAGACCAGCGGGAGTCGCTGTCCGCACTTTTCGCGGAGGTTGCCGCATGGGACTCGCGCTAGCCTCGCACGTCGCAAAACTCGTTCGGGATTGTCTCGAAGCTTGTTCATACCTGAGCGCGAGGGGCGGCCTAGTTATCGGGGTGGGCGTCTAAACCGTACCTGGCGTTGGTCGGGTCGACAAAGAAGTCGGGCTCCGCAGGGGGTGCGATCGTGTAGCGCGTGAATGCAATCCCCAGCGCGATAAGGAACGCGACGCTCAGGGCAATGGTCCACGCGCTAGCAACAAGTTCGGTGGCGACAAGCGCGAACACCATGAGCGCGACGCCAACCGTAATGAAGAAGCTGAGGATGTCGATGAAGAGGATGTTGCGGCGAGCGATTCGCTTATATCCGAACACGACCGCGATCATGGTGACGGGCACCGAGTAGAGCGCGATTGTTGCGGCGGGCACGAACCCGGTAACGCTCCACCCGCCGAGGGCGAAAAGCACGATGAGCCAGATCAGGATCGGCCAGAACGCGATCTTGATGTGCTCCCAGTAGCTCTCGTTGACGGCCGCGAATACGGCGACAACACGGTTGTGCCGAGACCAGTCGTAGGCGAAATGCAGCAGTGAACCGACGATCGACAGCGGAATGATCGCGATGGCGTTCAACGCAATCAGGCTCTCGGCAGTCACGAGACACACCCTAGTGCGGGTTGCCGTGCCGGCTTCATGGCGTTCGATCGACGGAAGAGGTCGGACCTACCGCTGTCACGCATCCGCGAACACAGAGTGGATGTTGCCTTCCGGGTCGGCGAAGAAGCCGACGTACTGGCCCCACTCTCGGAGAGCCGGTCGCCCGGCGGGCGTCGCGCCGGCCAGGACTATCTCGTCGTACCGCCGCACAACCTCGGCTGGCGTGTCGCACTGAAAGTTCAGCTCGAACGCCTGCCCGGTGAATTGGGTCGCATAAGACGGGTGCCCATCGGTGTTGCCAGCCATGAGTTGACGCGAGAAGATCGCGAACCGAATGCCCTGACCGCCGAAAGCGACGTACGACTCTTCACGCGCAACGACCGCGAGGTCGAGCGCTCGTTCATAGAAAGCAGCGAGCTGGGCCACGTCATCAGCGAGGACCGTAATTCCTTCGAGGCGAACTGTCACTGCATGAGGCTAGCGGGCAGTCCCGACACGGATGCTAGGAGCCGCTTCACGCGACCATGAGCGGGGTGATCGCAGCAACTTTGTCGCGAAGCACCCGGCGCTCAATTCGCAACTCGTAGTTGCTCTGAAGATTCATCCAGAACTCTTCCGAGGTTCGGAAATACTTCGCAAGCCGAATCGCTGTATCGGCCGTGATCCCCCGTTTGCCATGGACGATCTCATTGATGCGTCGCGGTGGCACGCCGATCGAGACCGCCAGCTTGTTCTGGGTGATCCCGAACCCTTCGATGAAGTCTTCCATCAGAATCTCGCCAGGATGGATCGGCCTAATCAGATCCACCTCAGTGATAGTCGATGAGCTCGACATCTTCCGCACCTTCCTCTCTCCATACAAAACACAGACGCCACTGCTCGTTCACACGGATGCTGTGCTGCCCACGTCGGTCACCGACCAAACGCTCCAGGCGATTTCCCGGCGGAATCCGCAGATCCTCCACATCCCTCGCGGCATGGATCAATTCGAGCTTGCGCAAGGTCGCCCGTTGGAGGGTCCGATCAGCACCCTTGATGTACTGCTCGTGCCAGATACGCTCGGTGTCCCTGCTTCCGAACGATCTGATCACACACGCATTCTATAACGCCTCACGTCAATAACGCCCTGCGTTATCGATGTGAGGGTCATCGCCGATCGGGGAATTCCAGCTCCATCGTCCCGTCCTGCACAGCTTGTGACTAAGCACGAATTACCCCAGATCGCGTAGCGGTTCCTAGCGGACCCAGCTCGCTGCACAAAGGTGGGACCATGGGCATCCGCTATCTCGCAGTCTCGATCTCAGAGGCCGACTTCACGCGTCTCTCGTCCGAACCACCTGCGATGTTGAGTGAGTTGGAAGGCGATGGAACTCGCGATGGGCTCGACCTCGACAAGAGTTGGTCGTATCTTCAGCGGTATCTGGAGGAGGCCGGCCTAGAAGCGGCGGGCGCGCTCGTGGCTGGTGCTGTCACGCACACGAATGACGGTTGGATCCCGTATCGCGGCCTCGTCTCGCCCGAACGAGTCAAAGTTGCGGCGGCGGAACTCGCGAGAATCACGCCGCCGCAGCTCCAGGCATTCTTCAGCGTTTCTGAGACCGAAGGAACAAGCCGAGACATGGAGGACTACTGCTACGTGTCTACCTCCAACGAGCCGTCGAGTTCATCGCCAGTGTCGCGTTGCAGGAACGTGCGCTCGTCTACTGGATCGGCTAGTAAACCACAGGGCGCCCCCTAGTTGTTGAAGCGGAACTCCACCGGTTTACGTCGTAGATCGACATCAGCCGCGAGAGCGACCTGGTCACTTGCTCCCCGATCACAGGCAACTGCCAGAATGTCGGCATGAGCCACAACAGCCCTCGTTCGGGCCGCACGACCGGCACCCGGCGAAGGCGACGAGTCGTAGCGGTGGCAGCCCTTGTCGTCATTGCGGTAGCGATCGGCTTCGGAACGTACCGACTCATCCCGTCTCGTACGACACAGCTTGCCGGCGAACTGGTGCAGCGCGTGGACACCGACGAGCGCGTCGTTGCCCTGACCTTCGACGACGGTCCGACCAATGCCGATGCCGATGCCGTTCTCGAGGCGCTAGCCGAACGCGAGGTGGTGGCCACGTTCTACCTCAACGGCAAAGACATCGAGGCGAACCTTGAGGCAGTGCACGCCATCATCGCGGGCGGTCACGAGATCGGGAACCACACCTGGAGCCACCGCTCGATGGCATTCGTGACATTCGAGATCGTCGCCGAGGAAGTCGAGTCGACTGATGCCGCGATCCGGGCCGCCGGCTACGAGGGGCCAATCACATTCCGCCCGCCCTTTGGAAACAAGCTGCTGGCCTTGCCCCTGTATTTGGCGCAGCACGATCGGGTCACCGTCACATGGGACGTGTCTGCCGAGGATTTCTCCGGCGCTAACCAATCCAGGTCCGAGATCGTGGACGTGACAGTCGGGATGACCTCGCCGGGATCGATCATCTTGTTGCACCCATGGTTCGGCCGCGCGTCCTCGCAGCAGGCAATTGGAGAGATCGTTGATCGCCTGCAGGCGCAGGGCTATCGGTTCGTGACGGTCTCAGAACTCATCGATCAACAACGGTGAGGTTCAGTTGTTGAACCGGAACTCCACGAAGTCGCGATCGGACCTTACGGTCTGTCCGGGTATGAGCTGCGCCGGATTAGACGACGTGGCCGCCGGGAGACCCGATGCTCGCGAATCGACGGTCTCTGGTATCGCAGATGCGCGTCGCAATGCTTCGAAGAGACGCCGACAGCCACATGTCCGCAGCCTTCCCCTCAGAAAAATCAGCCTCGGCGATGCTGTTCACCCGTCCGTCGTCTTCAAGCGCCTTGACGTTGTCGTAGTTCCTTGCGTCGGTCCACACTCCAAGGGTTCGTCCGCCAGCACCACCAACGACCGAAAACACGGGGACATCGCTCGGACCGTCCGCAACGTAAATCATGTTCTCAATTGGCACCCGACGCTCGTCAGGATCCATTTGAGCATTCACGTCGAGGGTTGGCTCGATATTGACGCCCTTGTTGATCTCGAAAATCGCTCTGGTCTTCGTTGTGTTGTCCAAGACATAGCCAACTTGAGTCAGCTTGTCAGTGAGTCCCAACCCGGAAATCTGATCGAGGTAGCCCGCCTGCGGCGGGTCCGAAAGCAGTTCGCAAGCCCACACGCCGTCGACATAGGAGTGGATCGGGTTACCTTCAATCATCTGACGCAGACCAGTTGACACGATGTAGTGCTCCACCTTGATGTCGTGGTGCGCGTATCGCTCGTCATCGCTGACAATTCGCCGCATCCGATCTAGTAGATCCGGCATTCCCGGCGCGAGGGGCACGAGCGCGCCGAGCTCCTTGAGCTTTGCATTGGTGAGCCCCTCGAATGGTCCGCCATCGATATACGTGAGCATGTGGCCCAGGTAGACCGTGTCTTTCGACACTCGAAGCCCACGTTCGGCATAGTGCTCGACGAGCGCGTTGACCTCCTTCCAAAACTCGCCCGGGTCAACACCGTATTCGTCAAAGATGGGGCCCTGCATATAGCCGGGCGCGAGTGTCTTATCGAAATCCCAGATAAACGCGATGATGTTCTGTGCGTTGAGGGCTGGAGGCATCTATGCGATCTCCAGTCGACTGAAGTGCATCTCGTGGCCTGCGCGTAGCCACCAGCCTTGCAGCCGAGCGTTGCTGCCTCGGAGCCCTTCGTGAGCAGCGCCCATCTCACTCAGTGGCGCGAGAACGGTTACTGTCCAGCCTCGGTCGATAACTCCGCGTACCTGAGTAAGGACGAGCTCCCAGTCCGCGCTCTCCGACACGACGCACTCTATGACTTTCGTGGACGGGACAACGACGGCCTCAACTATCGCCCGACATTCGACGTGGTCGATGCTCTGGTTCACTTCTTCCCACGGCACGACGGTAGCCGGGTGACCAAGAGTCATCCAGCGTGAAAGGGCAGAACTGGCAACAGAATCAATGGCGGTCATTAACGTCCCTGTCATGATGTGATCATATGGACGTGAGGGCAGGTCACGAAGCGACCCGCCGACACGATGTTTTGCCGGACCGGCCCGCCCGCAAGGCTGAACCTAGAGTGTACGTACGTCACGGCACGGTTGCCCGAGCTTGACCCCAGCTGATTGAGTCGCTAGCTCACACATTTGTGATACCTAACTGTGGCGGAACTCCACCACGTCGCCGTCCTGCATGACGTAGTCCTTACCCTCGATGCGGGCCTTGCCCTTCGCGCGGGCCTCGGCGATCGAGCCGGCCTCGACGAGGTCGTTGAAGCCGATGACCTCCGCCTTGATGAAGCCCTTCTCGAAGTCCGTGTGGATCACGCCCGCCGCCTGCGGGGCC
>CAYZHZ010000039.1:0-3271 GCA_964477625.1 uncultured Salinibacterium sp. | reverse complement strand
GATCGTCCACGCGCGGCTCTCTTTGGGACCCGCCGTCAGATACGTCTGCAGCCCCAGAGTGTCAAAGCCGATGCGCGCGAGCTGGTCGAGTCCGCTCTCCTCCTGGCCGGTGGAGGCGAGGAGCTCGGCAGCGTCCTCGGGCGAGAGGTCGATGAGCTCCGACTCGAGCTTGGCGTCGAGGAAGATGGCCTGTGCTGGGGCAACGAGGGCGGCGAGCTCGGCGAGTTTCGCGGAATCGCCCAGCACCGTCTCATCCACATTGAAGACATAGATGAACGGCTTCGCGGTGAGCAGGCCGAGTTCGCGAATCGGCGAGATGTCGAGACCGGATGCCGAGAGCGGCTGCCCTCCGTCGAGCACCGTGCGCGCGGCGATCGCCGTCTCGAGCACGACTGGTTCGGTGCGCTTGGTCTTGACCTCTTTCTCGTAGCGCTCGATCGCCTTCTCGAGCGTCTGGAGGTCGGCGAGCACGAGCTCGGTGTTGATCGTTTCCATGTCGGACGCGGCATCCACCCGACCGTCGACGTGCACGACGTCGGAGTCCGTGAACCCACGGATCACCTGAGCGATCGCGTCGGCCTCGCGGATGTTCGCGAGAAACTTGTTGCCGAGCCCCTCACCGACCGACGCGCCCTTCACGATGCCCGCGATGTCGACGAATGAGACGGGGGCGGGCAGGATGCGCTCGCTCGAGAAGATCTCGGCGAGCACCGTCAGGCGCGGGTCGGGCAGGTTGACGACGCCCACGTTGGGCTCGATCGTCGCGAACGGATAGTTCGCCGCGAGCACCTGATTCTTGGTGAGGGCGTTGAAGAGCGTCGACTTGCCGACGTTGGGGAGACCGACGATCGCGATAGTGAGAGCCACGGGGCTCTAGCGTACCGGGCGACGGATCACCCCCGGGTCACGACCAGATCATCCCAGGCGCGCGCGGAACGAGTGAGTGATGTACGGCATCGGGATCGTGTCCTGGCCCGCAAGCGCCGGGTGTGTCGCGACGAGATCGCGCACACTCGCGAAAATGCGTTCCCTGGTCGGGGCGTCGGCCGCGATGATCGCACTGCGTGAAGCCACGAGTGAGAGCAGCTCGTCGAGCGTGAAGTCCTTCGTCCAGGCTTCGGTTCGCGACTCGGTCTCGCCGAACGGCGCGCCAATCGTGACGGTTTCGCGCATCATCTCCTCGGCCTTGCTCGCGCCCATGATGCGCGTCAGGTCAGCTACCCAATCGACGCTCTCATCACGGATGTTCCAGACGAGGCCGAGCGTGCCACCGGGCCGAAGCACCCGAGCCACTTCTGCCGTCGCCCGCACCGGGTCGACCCAGTGCCAGGCTTGCGCGCACACCACCGCATCCGCACTCGCGTCCGCGAGAGGAATGGACTCCGCAGTGCCCGGGATCGCTCGAGCGGTCGGCAGGTTCGCACCGAGTTTCTGCAGCATCGTCGTGTCGGGGTCGATCGCGATGACCTCGAGGGAGCGGGCGACAAGCGCACGCGTGAACTTGCCGGTGCCCGCGCCGAGGTCCACCACGACACCCGACTCGATCGGGACGAGCCACTCGGATGTTCCGGCGGGGTACTCGGGACGCGCGGCGTCGTACTGCTCCACGGCCCGGCCGAAGGAGTTCGCCAGTGCTGAGGGGTTGCGCACTCCCGCGCCCACGCGCGTCGGTGGGGTGTCTGCCCGCACCACCTGGCCCGTGCGACGAGCCCACCACGTGCTGAAGAAGGCCGCGCCGAGGCAGAGGGCCATCGGCACAAGCACGAACGCACCGCCCGTTCCCTCGCTGCGGTCGATGCCCTCGGCAAGCTGACCGTAGAGCGCCGCCGGAATGAAGATGAGCACATTGTTGACCACGTGCACCAGCACGGGTGCCTCGAGTCCGCCCGTACCTCGTGCCGCAATCGACCCCGAAACACCGAACACGAAGTAGTAGGCAATGAGCCAGGGGTCCGCCGCGAAGTGCGCGGAGGCGAAGACGGCCCCCGAAATGATCGTGCCGACGACGAATGCCCACACCGGGCTGCGGAACCACGAGCCCGCCGAGCGCTGAATGAGTCCGCGCGTTCCGTATTCTTCACCCGCCGCCTGCAACGGCGTCGTGAGGATCACGATCGCGAGCATGAGGATCGCGGCGCCATCGATGCGCAACTCTCCTGCCGGTTCGATCACGAAGCTGAGACCGACGTAGATGATCCACACCGGCACGATGATGAGCGCGAGCCGCATCATCCAGCGCCACCGGAAACGCCCCGTGACCGACGAAAGGTAGCCGCCCTTCACCCCGAAGAACGCCCGCTGCAAGAGCATGGCGAGCGGGATGGATGCCGCGAGCGAGAGATTGTTCGTCAGCATGATGGCAGGCGTCAGAGGTATGACCCCCGACGAGAGCGCGTCGAGGTCCACCCCGCCGACCGCGTACTCGTACAGGAACCCCGCGCCACCGACCACGCTCGAGATGATCAGGAAGCCGACAACGAAACTGACGATCGCCAGCAGTCCTCGCCACTTGCCGGGGATGCGGGATAGGGCGTGGTCGTAGGTGAGCTGCGACATGCTTCCACACTAGGTGAGGCATCCGTGCGATGTCGGCGTGCCCGACGGGCCAGCGTCGGTCGCCCATGTGACCATCGACTCGTGCCACTGGATTTCACCGCGATCGACTTCGAGACCGCCAACAACTCGGCGGCGAGCGCGTGCTCCGTCGGACTCGTGAAGGTGCGTGACGGCGAGGTCGTCGAGACCGCCTACTGGCTCATCAAGCCGCCGCTCGGCTACGACGCATTCCTCGAATGGAACGTGCGCATCCACGGCATCATGGCGGTCGACGTGGTCGACGCGATGATGTGGAGCGAGCAGCTACCCGAACTCATCGCCTTCGCCGAGAACGACCACCTGGTGGCCCACAACGCGGCATTCGACATGGGGGTCATCGCCTCCGCGAGTCGCGCGAGCTACGTCGACACGCCGAGCTACGACTACCTGTGCAGCCTGCAGGTCGCGCGCAAGACGTACAGCCTCGACTCGTACCGCCTGCCGAGCGCGGCGATGGCAGCGGGATTCGAGGACTTCGAGCACCACAACGCGCTCGCGGACTCGCGCGCGTGCGCCGCGATCGTCGTGCACGCCGCGCGGCGTCACGGTGCGTCGAGCATCCTCGAACTCGCTGAAATGACGGGCTCGCGGATCGGGCGACTCGGGGCGGCCGCAGTCGAGCCTGTCGAGACCGCGTCTCTCGGCGGGATCTCGACAAGCTCGATCAGCGGGTAGC
>CAYZHZ010000038.1:0-19812 GCA_964477625.1 uncultured Salinibacterium sp. | reverse complement strand
GTACCGCGCCGCCCGCCAGACCATCCCCGACGACGCGAAAACCGAGCAGCTGCTCGACGTCATCGAGTGGCTCGGCGAACTCGTGCGCCAGGTCGATTCGAGCCTGCTCGACGAGTGGGAGGCCATGATCAACCCCTCGGACGATCCGACCGCCCCCGTCGTGCCGCCGGCCCCGGCCTCCGTGGTCACGAACACGCGAGCGTTCCGGGTGCTCGTTCGCAACGAGATGTTCCGCCGCGTGCAGCTCGCGGCGCTCGAGAACTGGGAGGCGCTCGGCGCACTCGATTCCTCCGCGGGCTTCACTGCAGACTCGTGGGCGGACGCTATGGACGACTACTTCGACGAGCACGGTTCGCTCGGCACGGGCGGCGATGCACGTGGGCCGGCGATGATCATGATCACCGAGAAGCCAGACGAGTGGATCGTGCGGCAGATCTTCGACGACCCGGCGGGCGACCACGACTGGGGCATTTCCGCGACCGTTGATCTCTCCGAGTCGGCGGAGCAGGGGATCGCGGTCGTGCGCGTGACCGCGGTGGACCGATTGTGACGGGCTAGGGCAGTAGTACTGCGATCACGGCGACGACCACTCCGATGCCGAGGGAGAGCGCCGAGATAAGCGCGGCCTTGCGCTGGTCCGCGCGTCGGTACTCCGCTTCGTACACGGCTTCCTCCCTGCCCACCTCTCCAAAGTTGAATAGGCCGGCCATGCCGAAGCGCGCGCAGAAGTGGAATGCCGCTTGCAGGAATCCCATCGCTGCGACCCCGGCGGGAAGGGCGATGAGCCAGCGCCACCCATCGGGAATGGCGAACACCACCATGGCGACGAGTGCGACCACGGTGACGATGGCACCGCCGATTCCCGCCCGCTGGCGGCTTCGGATCTCCGCGGGGCCGATGTTGCAGACACCCGGCTGGTATGTGGTGGACATGCGCTCATTCTGCCCGACCTAGACTGACGCAATGGCCCGCCTCCGCCGACGCATGCTGCCGCGGAGCGAGTCCTCGTATCGCGTACGCACGATCAACGGTGCCCGCTACTTCACGAGTCGTCAGGCGTTCGGTGACCTGACTATCGTCGTGCAGCGCTTTCCCGGGCCGGCGGTCGAGGGTCCAAGCTTCGTGCTCGTCCCCGGAATCGGGGTCTCTTCCCGCTACTTCGGGCCCGCAGCAGCGGAGCTCGCGAAGCGCGGCACCGTATACCTCGTCGATCTCCCCGGCTATGGGGCCGCTCCCGACCCGAAGCGCGACGTCACGATCGCCGACCACGCGGGTGTGCTCGCGAAGTTTTTGTCGGCGACCGAACTGGATCACCCGGTGCTCGTGGGTCACTCGTGGGGCTCGCAAGTGACGAGCCGGCTCGCGGTGGATCATCCCGGAGTGATCGATCACCTCGTACTCATGGCGCCGACACTCGTACCGGCGGCGCGCACCTTCTGGCGCTCGATCGGACTTCTCCTTCGAGACAGCCTGCGCGAACCGTGGCGGGTCAGGCTGATTGCCACGGGGGACTACCTGTTCCGTTGCGGCATCCCGTACGGCCTCAAGCAGATGCCCTACCTGCTCGGCGATCGCATCGAAGACCGGCTGCCCGCGATCACGGCGAAGACTCTCGTGATTCGCGGTGACCAGGACTGCATCGTCGAGGAAGCCTGGGCGCGCGAGGTCGCCGCTCTCGTTCAGGGGGCGACATTCGAGACGGTGAATGGGCCGCACGTCGTTATGTACACCGACCCGGTGAGTGTCGCGCGCCTTATTGACGGGCTCGCCGCCCGATGATCGCCCGACTGTGGGGGTGGTACCTCGACTACTGGTTCGTCGCGTGGTGGCAGCTGCGTGCGCTGTTCTCTTCGCGGGTTCCGCGGGATTTCGAGCGAGGGGACAGGGCGCCCGTGCTGCTCCTCGCGGGGGTGTACGAGCCGTGGTACTTCTTGCGGCGGATCGGGCACCGGCTCAACGATGCGGGGCATCCCGTGCACGTCGTGGGCGAGATCGGCTACAACCGGGCATCCATCGTGGATGTCGCCGTCCTCGCCGCTCGCTACCTCGAGGAGCACGACCTCCGCGGGGTCGTGCTCGTCGCGCACAGCAAGGGCGGACTAGTGGGAAAGCAGCTCATGGCGACGACGGATCGCGTCGCGGCCCTCGTGGCCGTAGCGACCCCGTTCGGTGGCTCGAGCCTCGCGCGGCTGGTGCCTGTGCGCACCATCCGCGCGTTCGACCCGCGCGATGTCACGATCACGACTCTCGCGAGCAACCTCGCGCTCAACTCGCGTATCACGAGCCTCTATCCCAGGTTCGACCCCCACATTCCCGGGGGCTCGCGCCTCGAGGGTGCGACGAACGTCGAGTATCCCCTCGTCGGCCATTTTCGTTTGCTCGGGGACGCGCGCGTGATCGAGGGAATCGAATCGGCCGTAGCGAGTGTTGAATGACACCATGACTCGCGACCAGCGCCTCGTCCTCACCATCGCGATCCTCGCATCGTTCGTCGCTTTCCTCGACGGCTCGGTCATCAACGTCGCGCTACCGGCGATGAGTCAGGAGCTCGGCGGCGGTCTCGCGGTGCAGCAGTGGATCGTGGACGCCTACCTCATCACGCTGGGATCGCTCATCCTGCTCGCGGGCTCGCTGTCCGACGTCTTCGGTCGCATCCTGATCCTGCGGGTCGGCCTGATCGGTTTCGTCGTGACCTCAGTCGCGATCGCCGTAGCACCGACGGCAGAGCTCGTCATCGTTCTGCGCGCTCTGCAGGGGATCGCGGGCGCCCTTCTCGTGCCGAGCTCGCTCGCCCTCATCCTGTCGTCGTTCCGGGATGCCGCGCAGTCCAAGGCGATCGGGCTGTGGACGGCGTGGACGAGCGCCGCTTTCCTCGCCGGCCCCGTGCTCGGCGGACTGTTCGTCGACTTCCTGAGTTGGCGTCTCGTCTTTGCGATCAACGTCATCCCCATCGCCGTGACCCTCTGGCTGCTCGCGATTCTCCATCAGGCGGATGCCCGTCGACCGGGGGTCTCCGTCGACTACCTCGGTGCCGTGCTCGGGGTGCTCGGCCTCGGCGGTCCGGTGTTCGCGCTCATCGAGTCGGGGAACCTCGGATGGGGGCACCCGGCCATCTACCTCCCGTTCGCTCTGGGACTCGTGGCGCTCGCAGTCTTCATTTGGTGGCAGACCCGTGCGAAGCATCCCATGCTGCCTCTCGGCCTGTTCCGCATCCGCAACTTCTGGACCGGCAATATCGCGACCCTCTTCATCTACGGCGCTCTGTCCCTCGGCGGATTCATCGTCGTAGTGTTCCTGCAGCAAATTGCGGGCTTCCCCGCGACGCTCGCCGCGCTCGCATTCCTCCCGGTGTCTCTCGGCAACGTCTTCCTGTCGTCGCTGTTCGGGAGCCTCAGCGGTCGCTACGGCCCCCGCATCTTCATGACGGTGGGACCCATCGTCGCCGGGATCGGTTATCTGTTGTTCCTGTTCCTGGGCGAGAACCCGAACTACCTCACCGATGTGCTTCCCGGCGTGCTCGTCTTCGCTCTCGGCATCTCGATCACCGTCGCTCCGCTCACCTCGGGAATCCTCGGCGCGGTGCCGGCCGAGCAGGCTGGCATCGGCTCGGCGACCAATAACGCCGTCGCGCGCATCGCGGGTCTCATCACCATCGCGTTACTCGGGGTTATCACGGCGGGCACCCTCGACGTCGAGAGCTTCCACCGGGTGCTCATCGTCACGGCAGCGCTCTTCTTTGCGGGCGGTATCGTCTCGTTCCTCGGTATCCGCACCCCGGCGAGGCAGGCGACGGACGCGGCTCCCGTCGCTTAGACGATCAGACGCGGACCGGCGAGCGCGAGCAGCACCACGTCAACGACCGCGGCCGCGATGATGAGCCGAAAAACGAGTCGGGGGGGCCGATCGGTGACGACGAGCGTCGCGCACGCGATGGCGAGCAGGATGCTCAGCCCCAGTCCCACAAGCTGAAGCGCACCACCGCCGCCGATGCCCAGCACGACGCATGCGGCCGCCCCGGCGAGCGTCGCGGCGATGAGAACGCCCGACGTGCGTGAGCCGAGGCGGTGGGGGAGGCCGCGCACTCCAGTGGCTCGATCGTCCTCGAGGTCCGGCAGCACGTTGGCAATGTGAGCGCAGATTCCGAGGAGCGCACCGGCGCCGAGCGCCCAGCCGCTCGCGAGCGCCGGTTCGGCGCGAGAGAGCGTGACAAGCAGGGGCAGCAGCCCGAAGCTCACGACGTAGGGCACGACCGAGAACGGCGTCGACTTCAGCCCGAGGTTGTAGCCCCACGCCGAGACGATGAAGATCGCGTGGATTGCTGTTGCCGCGACGCCGAGCGGGGTGGTCAGCACTATCGCGATGGCCGCCGTGACAAAGGCCGCGATGCGCACGGCGCGCGCAGAGACGAGCCCGAGGGCGACCGGCTTGTCGGTGCGACCGACCGCTCGATCTCGCTCAGCGTCGAGCCAATCGTTCGAGAGACCCACGGACGCTTGGTTGGCGAGCATCGCTATCCCGAGCAGCACGAGGCGCCACGGTTCGAGCCCGACGCCAAATCCGAGAATGACAGTGATAGCGGAGACCGCGAGGGCGGGAAGCGGATGCGTGGAAAGGGCGAGATAACGCATCATCCCGTCATGGTAACGGTGACTCTGGCTGCGCACTGAGCCGGGTGAGAGCTATTAGGTTGGAACGGTGAATCAGACTCTCGACGAGGCGTCACTGGCGCAGCTCCTCCCTGGCAGGTGGACGATCGCCGCGACCAACTTTCCGATGTGGTTGACGGGGGAGCGGCTCGAGCCGAACTTCACCTACGGACTCATCAGCGATTCCCCTCTCGTGCTCTCAGACGAGGTGGAGTATTCGACCGCCGAGGGCGAGCGCAAGAGCATCGTCGGCCAAGACACATGGCGTCACGGCGAGTTCGTTTGGCGCGGCAAGGGTTTGCTGAAGGTTGCGAAGAGTCACTGGACTGTGTCGGGTTCGAGCGAGGACGGCAACGTTGTCGCGATCCATTTTTCGCAGTCGCTCGTGACTCCCGCGGGTATCGACATCATCCTGCGCGAGGGTGCCGAAGTGCAGGAACTTCGCGCGATGATCGCGCGTGACACCGAGCGTTACGGGCTGAGCCCCGAAGATTTCGGATCGCTCACCTGGTTGCGCGCCAACCACGCGGACTAGCATCACCCCATGTCCCATGCCGCCCGCGCACTCGAATTGCTGCTCGCGGGCGAGGGGACGGCGGCTCGATTCAGTCTGGATCGGGCGCGTGAAGCCAATCCAGACCGGGCGGAGCGTGCCCGCCTTCTCGCGGTCGCGAGTTTCGTCCACCTCGTCGAGGGCAGGTTCATCGACGCCGTCGAAACCGTGGATGCCGCTCTCGAGCTCGTTCGCGGCGACGCCGATCTCGCCGCAGTCCCCGCCACCGCTGCCGCGTTCGTCCACTGTTACGCGACGCTCGCCGTTACCGGCCTCGATCCCGCGGAGTCCGTCGCGCGGGTGATCGCGCTCCGGGATCGCATCCTCGGCCTGGAGGGCGACGATGCGACGATTGCGGGCTACCTTGCGATCGAGGCGGCGATGGCCGCCGGCCAGCTGCGAGCGGCGCAGGAATTCGGCGAGTCGTACCGAACACGCTCCGTGCCTGGCCAGACGGGAGTCGTGGGACTCATCGCGCTCGCGCGGTCGTATGCCTTCCAGGGCATGCTCGACCCCGCTCACGCGGCAGCCACGGTGGCCGCCGATCTCGCGAGGGGAGTGCCGACCCGCTCGCTCGCGAACGCGACGCTCGCCTACCTCGCCGCGCAGAGCGAGGAGCGGGCCGAGACGGAGCGCCTCACCGCCCTCGTCGAGGCCGAGGGGGACCGGGCCACCATGTACACCGTCGGTGCTCACGTGCTGTGCGCCTACGCGCTGTCGGCCGTCGAGAATGTCGGCCGGGCCGCGACCATGATCCTGTGGGCGGGGGGCAGCCCGTCCCTATCGCGCCTGCAGGTTGTCGATCGTGCGTACGGGTACGAGCTTCTCACTGCCGACGCCATCGAGCGAGGGGACCTCACCGCGGCGCGCTCCTGGGGAAGACGCGCGATGCCTCTCGGCGGCAACGACATGGCGGTCGCGGCGGTTGCCCGCACCCTCTCGCGACTGGACGCGGCGATTGGGCGCGCCGACACGGCTGCCGAGCACGCAGCGGTTGCCGCAGCAAGGGCGCTCGTCGCGGGTGGGCGACTGGATGCCGCACGATCCGCCGTTCTGCTCGCGAGCGCGCACGCGGCCGCGGGGTCCACCGATCGGGCCGTCTCTGAGCTACGGACTGTCGCGCTCGAGGCACAGAACCTCGGTGCGGTTGCGGTACGCAACTGGAGCGCGCGCGAGCTCTCCCGTCTCGGTCGACACCTGCCATCCCACGACGACGCTTGGTCGTCGCTATCCGAACGAGAGCAACAGGTAGCGCTGCTCGCCGCCGAGGGATTCTCGAACCGGGCCATCGGTCACGCTCTGTTTCTCTCGGAACGCACCGTGCAGGGCTACCTGTCTCGGGCGCTCGCAGCGCTGGGTGTGGGTTCACGAGCAGCACTCCCCGCCAGCCTCGGCCGCTCGCCGGGCGTGGGCACACTCACCGAACTCACGGCTCGGCAAGAGCAGGTCGCCATTCTCGTCGCAGCGGGGTACTCCAACCGCACGATCTCGTCACGGCTTTCGATCAGCGAGAAGACGGTCGAGAAGCACATCGTCGCGATTTTCGCGCGCTTGCATGTGACCTCGCGCACGGGGATTGCGAACCACGTTCTCTCGCACCGGCCTGAAACACGCCCCGCCTAGCCCACGAGGCGGTCAACGATCTGGTCGGGGTGCTCGACGGTGGCGAAGTGTCCGCAGTCGGCGATCGTCGTGGTTCGCGCCTGCGGGAGGAGGCTCTCGAGTCGCGTCAGGTCGTCGCGATGGGCCAGCACGTCCCGGTCGCCGTTCACAGCCCACACCGGGCAGCTGATACCACCCCAGGCGGCGTGCGCGTCGAACCCCCGCACGAGGGCGAGCGCTCTCACGAAGGAGCGCGGACGCACCTCATGCTCGAGAGCCCCGATCACCGATGTCGGAAGGCGCCAGGGGTGACGAAAGAGCGGAGCCACCGCGAGCCGCAGCAGTCCCAGCATCCCGAGCACTCTCACCACGCGCCCTCCGGCGGGTCCGAGCGCTGCGAGAACACGCATGACGTACCGGAGACCCACAAAGCCGGGCAGGGGCGCATGTCGGCCGAGCGGATGATGCACGCTCTCGACCACCGACCAGGCCGTAGTCGAAATGAGGCCGATCGAGCGCACGCGCGAGCCGTGCGCCGCCGCCACGTTCATCGCGATGAAGCCGCCCATCGAGTGACCGACCACGTCGGCCCCGGAGTAGCCGAGCTCGTCGAGTGCGGCGATGACCGTGTTGCACACCGACTCGATGGTCGGTGTTGCGTCGGGGCGGGCCGTGCCGTCACCCCATCCGGCCAGGTCGAGAAGCACGGGGTCTGGGATCGTGACGCCGCGCGCTCGCGCTGCGGCGAGCACGGGGGTCCAGGTTGTCCACGAGCCGGCGGCGCCGTGGAGGAAAACGGTGGCGCGCGGCGATTCGCGGTGAGCGGCGTGGCGCACGATTGTCGTGCCGATGTCGGTGTTGAGGCGGGTCTCGACGAGTCCCCAGTCGCGAGCATCCGTTGTCACCGCGTAAGGCGCGTACTCACCCACGCACGACGACCTCGGTGTTCAGGAAACGGGCGTACCGCTGCATCGCGCGTTCGACGCCGCCGCGCGCGCTCGCGGAGAGATGCTCGAATGCGGTGACATCGATCACGGTGGACTTCGCGCGACTCGTGCGCCGCCACGTTCCGACCACCTGGCCGTTCGTGACGATTGTCGGGAGAAAGACACCATTGTTGCCAGGCACGATGCGGTTGGCGAATCGCGCGGGGAGCGCAGCAGAGCGGTCCTGGTAGCCGAGCATGAACTCGTCGAACCCCGGAAGCGCGTGCACCGCGTTGCGGGCGGGGAGGACATTAGGTGAACTGAAGTAGACGACCCCGTTGATCTCGCGTTTCTCGGGCGCCGCGATTGCGATACCCGTGCGGGCATCGCGGAGGGTGAGGGATGCCCACCAGGCGAAATCCCTCTCCGTCGCGGGCCCGTGGCCCCCGAAGTAGCGCGCCGCAAACTCCCCGAGGGCTTCATCGCCCTCCAGCCGTCGGGGCGAGGGAACCCATTCATCGAGCAGGGCGAACGTCGGCTGGGTGCCGTCGACGGGGCCATGGACCAGTAGCGCGTCGTGCGCCAGATTCCAGATCAGGTGGTAGCCGCGCTGAGCTTGCGTGCTGATTCCTCCCGCCTCGAATCCTGCGAGCAGGGTGTCCCGACGCACGAGCCCACCGCTCGCGAGCTGAGTGGCGATCTCCCGGGCGCGGTCGAGGTCGTGGTCGGTGATGCCGAGGGCGGAGCGACGGCTGGCGGACCACGTCGCCTGCCGGGACGCCGAGATGCGCAGCATCCATGCCAGGTCTTCCGCAGGCACGAAGTGAAGCGTGCCGCGCATGGGCCACGACCGCACGATCTGTTTGTCGGCGATCGCACGCTCGACGTCGGTGAGAGTTGCACCGCAGCGGAGGGCTATCGACCACAGGGCACCGGGGTAGTCCTGGGCTTGCAACGCCAGCAGGTGATGTACGACGGCGCCGGGGGAGTCGAGCAGGGATTCACCGCCGATCGCCTGGGCGGACAACCTGAGGGCTGTCAGTTCTCGGCGACCGGCGGTGACCATGGTCCCAGTATTGCGGGAGCCGCCGACGACCCGTGTCGATGCTGGCGATCGGGTAAGCGAATCATCAGCGAGGGCCTCAGCGTCTTCGCTGCAATCTGCTGCGTTCCCTTCGGGTGAGAACCGGCCTCGTCGGGTATGAGGCCCGCTTATCGTGTCCTCCATATGGAGGACAAACAAGCCAGCAATCACAAACTAGCAGCGTGGCAATATCGCGTCAACGTGACTCCGCGCCCCCGTTTCGGGGAAGGTCGAGAGCGCGCGCGATGGCGTCGGCGGCGCGCACGAGCGTGAGATGGGAGAGCGCTTGTGGTGTGTTGCCCGCGTGGCGGGCACCCTGCACGTCGTACTCCTCGCTCAGAAGTCCCACGTCATTCGAGAACGACAGCAGCCGATCCATAAGTGTCTGTGCGTCGGCGAGGCGCCCCGAGCGCGCATACTGCTCGACGAGCCAGAACGAACAGGCGAGGAACGGATGCTCGCCCGCCGGCAGGCCGTCGACTCCGCTCTCTGTGCGGTAGCGCAGCAGCAGCCCGTCCTGCAGAAGTTCCTCCTCGATGGCGGCGACCGTGCCGAGCATGCGGGGATCGTCGGGGGCGAGGTAGCCCACCTGCGCGAGTTGCAGGAGCGACGCGTCCACCCCCGCACCGCCGTAGTACTGCGTGTAGGTATTGCGCTCGGCATCGAAGCCTCGTGACTCGATCTCGTCGCGGATCTCGTCCCGAAGGTGTTCCCACTGTTCGACAGGCCCATCGAGCCCGTGCTCGCGCACGGCGCGGATGGCGCAATCCACGGCGGCCCACAGCATGACTCGCGAGTGGGTGAAGTGACGCTTGGGCCCGCGGATCTCCCAGATGCCGTTGTCTTCGCGTTGCCAATGCTCTTCGACGTAACTCATGAGGGCGCGCTGCACCGGCCACGAGAAATCGGTCTCGTGGGGAGCTTTGACATCGCGCGCCGCCTGCAGCGCGATCATGACCTCGCCGAAGACATCACCCTGAAACTGGGTGTACGCGCCGTTGCCGACGCGCACGGGAGCTGCGCCGTCGTAGCCGGGCAGGCTCGGAACTTCCCACTCCTCGAGCCGCCGTTCCCCCGAGAGGCCGTACATGATCTGCACATCGGCGGGATCACCCGCGATGGCTCGCAGCAGCCAGTTGCGCCACGCGTTCGCCGCCGAGTGCAACCCGTGATCGAGAAGCACGTGCAGAGTGAGCGACGCGTCGCGCAGCCACACATAGCGGTAGTCCCAGTTGCGCTGTCCGCCAAATGCCTCGGGGAGACTTGTCGTCGCGGCCGCGACGATGCCGCCCGTGTCCTCGTGAGTGAGAGCCCTCAATACTAGGAGTGAGCGCCGCACGTGCGCGGTATAGACGGGAACATCGTTTGCCGCGGCGGCCCACTCCCGCCACCACTGGCGCGTGCGATCGAGGTGCTCTGTGACCCGAGGTGCGGCTGGGGTCGAGCGATGGGCGGGGAACCAGGTCATCGTCAGGTCAACCACATCGCCCGCTTCGACGGTGAAGTCAGCCGTGTGGGTGTGATCACGCGCGACGAGTGCGGGACCGCGGAAGACGACCGCGTCGGGCCCAGCGATGGCAGTGAGCGCGTGATCGCCCTTCTCGGGTTTCTGTCGAATCCAGGGGAGGGCATCCGCGTAGCCGAATCGCACGCGCAGGTCGACGTGCATCTGCACGCTTCCACGGACACCTTCGACGCGACGGATGACGTCAGCGCGCCGATCCCCGTGCGGCATGGCGTCCGTCACGCGTACCTGCCCCGTCGGCGTCGTCCACGTCGTCACGAGGATGAACGTGTCTTCCTCATACTCGCGCGTGCACGTCGCCTGCGGATGCGTGGGGGTCAGCATCCAGCGCCCGTGGTCTTCGTCGCCGAGCAGGGCCCCGAACGTCGACGGGGAGTCGAACCGGGGGAGGCACAGCCAGTCGATGCTGCCATTGCGTCCGACAAGCGCTGCGGTGTGGCAGTCGCCGATGAACGCGTAGTCTTCGATCGGGAGGGGCACTACTTCTCCTTCGACAGCAGGCCGGCGGCCGCGAGTTGCTCGGCCAGACCCGCGCCATCGGGTGCGTAGAACCAGCGCACCTCCGAGCCTTCCTCGCGCGCTGCGGCCTTGCTTCGGCCACCCGCGAGTACAGCCTCTCCCGTGGACAGCTGGCGTATAGCGACGGCCGCAACGTTCTGGGGGTGCGCAGCCGCAAAATCCCCGTAAATCGACTCGTCGTGCTGACCGTCATCCCCGATCAGCAGCCATCTCATGGTGGGGAACTCCCGTGCGAGACGCTCGAGACTCGTCGCTTTATGCTCCCTGCCACTGCGAAACCATCGGTCGTGAGTGGGTCCCCAGTCGGTGAGCAGGAGCGGTCCCTTCGGGTAGAGGTTGCGGCTCATGAATCGCGTCAGAGTTGGGGCGACGTTCCACGCGCCCGTCGAGAGGTAGATGACGGGAGAACGCGGGTGCGACCGGGTGAGGCGCTCATAGAGCACCGCCATGCCAGCGACGGGGGTGCGGGCGTGCTCATCGAGCACGAAGGTGTTCCAGGCAGCGAGGAAGGGGCGGGGAAGAGCTGTGACCATGACGGTGTCGTCCACGTCGGAGACGATTCCGAATTGCGTACGCGGATCGACGATGAAGATCGGCGCCGTCACGGGGTCGGTATCGGCTGTGCGCAGCGTGATCGTTTGCCAGCCGGGCTCGAAGTCGACCGGGATTGTCGCATCCACTATTCCGCCTCGGGTGGCCTCGACCGTGAAGTCGACGCCGTTGGCGGTCACGATGACGTCCCGGTCGGTCACCGGGATGCTGAAGAAGCTCCGCCACCCGCGTACCTTCTCCGCGCGCGGCCGCGCGCCGCCGTCGCGCGCGAGTACGACCCGACACAGCACACGTATCCATCCCGGGGCGCCGTAGCCGGCATACGGCACGATTGTCGTGATGAGTCCGCGGCGCCGCCCCGATCGCTCGCGCCACCGGTGGAAGGCATCCTCGATGCGGGCCGCCCGGTGCAGGATCGGTTCGGCCGCGCTGGAGGGTGTGGTGGTGCGGGCCATTCCACCACCCTACGCGGAGGGCAGCATGAGCTCCGGTGAGTTGTTGCGTACATTCCCCACCGCGCGACCGACCTCGTGAAACTCGACTCGTCGCGCCTGCTCGACGCCACCCGCAGAGACTTCGTCGAGCAGCTCAGTGTCGCCTTCGTTGTGCGGGTCGAGCCACTCGTCGATGAGCTCGGGTGCCAGGAAGACAGGCATGCGGTCGTGGATGCTCGCGAGGTCGTGTGCCGAATCGCGAGTGAGCACCGATGCCGAGAGCAACCATTTGTCGGATGAGTCCTCAGACTCTGCAGGGTTGCGCCACCACTCATACAGTCCCGCGAAAACGAAGAGTTCGCCGTCGGGGAGGTAGATGAAGTGTGGCGTCTTGACTCCGTCTACCGTGCGCCACTCGTAGTAGCCGGTCGCGGGAACGATAGCTCGCCGCTTCTTCACGGCGTTCGCGAAGTACGCCTTCTCGGTCGCGGACTCGATACGCGCATTGAACGCCGTGACGCCGACTTTCACATCCTTAGCCCACCCGTGCACGAGACCCCAGCGAGCGGCCTCCATGCGGCGCACGGGCTCATCCGCGTCATCCTCTCGAGGAATGGTGTCGAGGATGATCGAAATCGGGTCAGTCGGGGCGATATTCCATGAGGGGCCGGGCAGATTCGCGGCAGGCAGATCGACATCGAACAGAGCAACGAGGTCGGTTGCCGCGCCGGCCACGACGAATCTTCCACACATAGTCCGATCTTCTCAGCAACCACCGACCCCTCTGTGGACAAGAGAGATTTCCCCACAGTTTCAGAAGCGTAGAATCGGGCCAACGAAGGAGCCCCGATGGCCATGAACGACACAATCGAGAAGCCGGTCGACTCGCGCGTACCGCTACGCAACGCGCCCGTCCAAGCCCGCAGTACCGCTCGGTTGACGGCGCTACTTGATGCCGCCGCCGCCATCGCGGATGAGATCGGGTTCGAGCGGCTGACTACCGCGATGGTCGCTGAGCGCGCCGGTGCGTCCATCGGAACGGTCTACCGCTATTTCCCCGATCGAATCGTCTTGCTGCAGGCGCTCGGCGCGCGCAACCTCGATCGAGTTCTGGGAAAGGTCACCGACGAACTGTTGGACGAGTCCCACCCGGACTGGCTCACAGCACTCTCCAGCGCTTTTGGCGTGTTCGTCGAGGCGTTCCGCAATGAGCCCGGATTCCGCGGTTTGCGAGTGGGCGATGTCATCGACCTGCGACCGGCTCCCAACGATCGCCCTTTCAACGCGATCGTCTCCGACCACCTGCTCGACGGACTCATCGCACGCTTCGGAATCCCCGACTCACCAGAACTGCGGTTCCGCTTCGAAACCGCCATCGAGGTATCCGATGCACTCGCAGCACGCGCCTTCGCGCGAGACCCGCAGGGTGACGAGAGGTTCCTGGTCGCGGGACGCGACATCGTGTTCGCAATGCTCGTCGACCATCTCGGGCCTGTCAGTCAATAAATCAAGCCCCCCGGAAATGCCGGAGGCTCCGAATAGTGTTGAAATCGGAGCGACCGGCGCGCAGTCGGTCGCGGAGACCCCAAAAGACGGGACCGCACGGCATGATCGAATTCCGCTCGGTATCGAAGCGATTCCCTGACGGTACGCTCGCGGTCGAGGGCTTTAGCCTCGTTATCCCGTCCCGCAAGACGACGGTTCTCGTGGGTTCCTCGGGCAGCGGCAAGACAACCCTTCTCCGCATGATCAACCGGATGGTGGAGCCGAGCACCGGTGAGATCGAGATCGACGGGGAGAGCATCCTGCATCGAAATCCCGTGCAGCTGCGTCGCAGCATCGGTTACGTGATGCAAAACTCCGGGCTGCTGCCGCACTTCAAGGTCATCGACAATGTCGCGACGGTGCCCGTACTCAACGGAGTTGCCCGCAAAGAGGCTCGTGCGCGCGCTCTCGAATTGCTCGACACCGTCGGTCTCAATCGCAATCTTGCGGGGCGCTACCCCAGTGAACTCTCGGGCGGTCAGCAGCAGCGCGTCGGTGTTGCCCGCGGGCTCGCCGCCGACCCCAACATCCTGCTCATGGACGAGCCGTTCGGCGCTGTCGACCCCATTGTTCGTGCGGAGCTCCAACAGGAGACCATCCGTCTGCAGCGTGACCTCGACAAGACAGTCGTCTTTGTGACCCACGACATCGACGAGGCATTCCTCCTCGGCGACCAGGTGGTCATTCTCGAGAAGGGGGCCAAGATCGCGCAGGTCGGTAGCCCGACAGAGATCATGTCCGACCCGGCGAGCGAGTTCGTGGCAGATTTCATCGGCATCCGACACGGTAAGCGTGCGCTCACTATCAAGAAGACCAGCGCGGGCACCATCCTCGTCGACAGCGAGGGACGGGCCGCTGGTGTGCTCGCGGGCGACGAGTCGTGAACTGGGTCCTCGGTAACCTCGGGCTCATTGGTCAATTGACCCTCCAGCATCTCGCGCTCGCCGTGCCTCCGATCCTCATCGGTTTCGTCATCTCGATCCCGCTCGGGTTCGTCGCCTACCGCTTCAAGCTCACCCGCGGGCTGCTGCTCACCGTCGCGGGCCTTCTGTACACGATCCCCTCGCTCGCGCTCTTCGTGATCCTGCCGCCACTGCTCGGCATAAGTTTTCTGAGCTCGCTCAACCTCTCCATTGCCCTGACGATCTACGTCGTTGCGATCATGGCGAGGTCGATCTCGGATGCCCTCACCTCTGTCGATCCCGCAATCAGGCAGTCGGCGACCGCCGTCGGCTTCGGTAGCTGGCGCCGCTTCTGGGCGGTCGAGTTCCCGCTCGCCGGACCCGTGGTTCTCGCGGGCCTCCGCGTCGCCGCCGTAAGCACCATCAGCCTCGTGACGGTCGGAATCCTGATCGGGGTACGGAGTCTCGGTTACCTCTTCACCGATGGGTTCCAGCGTCGCATCATCCCCGAGATCCTCACGGGGGTCATCATGGTCGTCGTCATCGCCCTCATCGTGGATGCCCTCCTCGTGTTCATCGGGCGCATGCTCATGCCTTGGGCTCCGCGTCGCACGCGTTCGCGCACCCAGCGCGTGCCAGTGGCGACGATGTCGGGAGGTCCCGCGTGAACCTCCTCATTGACGCCATCAATTGGATCGCGTCGCCGGACCGGTTCGAGGGTGCAAACGCACTGCAGATCCGCATCGGCGAGCACTTGTTCTACACCTTTGTCGCCGTCATCATTGCGGCAATCATCGCCGTCCCAGTGGGCTATCTCATTGGCCACACGGGACGCGGCCGCGAGATCGCTGTCGGAATTTCGGGCGCCGCGCGCGCCCTGCCCTCCTTTGGCCTCATCTTGCTGCTCGTGCTCGTGATCGGCGTAACTCAGAAGCCCCTCGCGGCCTTCATCGCCTTCGTGCTCCTGGCCATCCCGTCTATCCTCGCTGGCGCCTATTCCGGTCTCGAACAGATCGATCGCCGCGTCATCGATGCCGCTCGGGCGGTGGGGATGACGGAGTGGCAGATTCTCACCCGCGTCGAGATCCCGCTCGGCCTTCCCCTGCTCATCGGCGGGCTTCGAGCGGCGGCTCTCCAGGTCGTGGCTACCGTCACGCTCGCCGCCTACATCGGTCTCGGCGGACTGGGGCTTTACATCATCAAGGGTCTCGCGCTTCGCCAGTTCGACCAGATGCTGGGGGCTGCCCTGGTCATCGTCGTGCTCGCGCTCGTGCTCGACGGGCTGTTCGCCCTCCTGCAGCACGTCGCGGTGCCGCGGGGGGTCACCGCGGGTCGAGTCGCAGATGTCCGCACGTCGTCATTCCGGCGTCGTGCGGTGATGGAAACACCCATCGAAGAAGGAAAAGGATAGATATGTTCACAGCAAGGAACAAGGGCCGGCTCGCTCTCGGAGCAGCCGTGGTCGGGGTGGCATTGGCCCTGTCAGGGTGCGCATCAGGTGACCCGCTGGAGCCGGGTACAGACGAGGGGTCGGGCACCGCGATCGTCGTGGGATCGCAGGCCTACTACTCGAACGAGATCATTGCGGAGATCTATTCTCAGGCACTCGAGAACGCTGGATTCGAGGTGGAGCGTAAGTTCCAGATCGGCCAGCGCGACGCGTACCTTCCGTCGCTGGAGAGCGGCGAGGTGGATCTCTTCCCCGAGTACACGGGAAACCTCCTCCAGTTCTATGTCCCAGACACCACGGCGACAACGTCGGACGACGTCTACGCCGAACTCAAGGACTCCCTACCCGAGAACCTCACGGTTCTTGACCAGGCATCCGCGACTGACCAGGACTCCTACAACGTCACGGCTGACTTCGCCGCGGCAAACAACCTGTCGAGCCTCGCGGATCTCGCGGCGGTAACGACGCCTCTCACCCTCGGTGGCAACGCCGAGCTGGAGGAGCGTCCGTACGGTCCTCAGGGCCTGAGTGAGAAGTACGGCGTCACGGTCGGATTCTCGGCGACGGGTGACACGACCGTCGAGGACCTTCTTGCCGGCACGATCAACATCGCGAACGTGTACAGCGCAGACCCCCGTATCCAGACCGACAACCTCGTGACGCTTGACGACCCCGAGGGGCTGTTCCTCGCCTCGAACGTCGTTCCGCTCGTGAACGTCGAAGTCGCCGATGACATTGCCGATGTCATCAACGCCGTGAGCGCCAAGCTCACGCCGGAGGGTCTCGTCGCGCTCAACGTGCAGTCGACGGTCGACCAGTTGTCCTCCGCGGACATCGCCACTCAGTGGCTCACGGAGAACGGCCTGATCTAACATCACGGTGATCGAGCGCAGTCGAGTTTGGCTGCGCTCGATCGTCCGCTAACGCGGCCGTGGTCAGCCGGGTGTGTTGGCGTCCCCGTCGCCGGGCTTGTCCATGTGCCGGGCTTCAGCTCGCTCGAGCAGCTTCTTGACGACGAGAGTGGCGATGAGGAAAACCGCTATCGCGCCGACGAAGATGTAGCCCGCGTAGTGGAGTTGATCGAGCAGGTCGCGGAAACTGCCCGCGGCGAAGGTACCCACCGAGACATAGGCGAGGGTCCAGATCACGCTCGCCGGAATCGTCCACGCCATGAACTTGCGGTAGCTCATGGTGCTCATTCCTACGGTGAGCGGGATCACCGAGTGCAGCACGGGCAAGAAGCGCGAGATGAACACCGCGATTCCGCCGCGTCGATCCAGCCAATTCTCCGCGCGCACCCAATTACGCTCCCCAATCCGCTGACCGAGGCGTGAGGCGCGAATCTTCGGGCCGAAGAAACGTCCTAGCGCGAAACCGACACTTTCACCCACGAGGGCGCCCACGATGACGGCGACCACGAGCGCTGCGTATTCCACCGGGCTCGCCACAGCCGTACTGGCGACGATGACGACAGTGTCGCCGGGGATCACGAGTCCGATGAGGATCGAGGTCTCGAGCATGATCCCGACCCCGGCGAGCAGGGTACGCAGTACCGGATGCACCGACTGCACGACATCGAGAATCCAGCTCAAGGCGCCGTTCAACCAGGTCGCGAACCCGTCAATCGGATTCGCAACCTCGGCGAGCATCATCCAGATATTCATATCGGCCTGCGCAGCGAGTCGAGTCGCGCGCGCCACGCCGACAGCCGCCCGGGCTGCTCTGCGAGCGCGGGTCCATCGATCCATGCGGTGGCGATGCGGATGCCGTGCAACGCGCTCAGCACCCACAGTTCGGTGCCGTCGAGCTCCGCGGGGGTCACCGCCTCTTCGTGGGTATCGTGTCCGAGAGCTGACGCGAGGGTGACCACACTGCGCGCTGTGACGCTGTCGACGCGCTCGAACGATGCCGGGGGCGAGCACAGTATGTTTCCCCGCCACCACAGCAGGCCGCTATAGGCGCCCTCGATGACATAGCCGTCGGCTGTGAGGATGACGGCTTCCGTCGCCCCGAGCTTCTGCACGCTCGTACGGAGAGACAGCATTCGATCGAGGTCGGGACCCTTGACTCCCGGCACGGTACGCGTGTCGCGAGCCGCCGTCGCGAGCACCGCCGACCGGGCGCGATCGGGGGCGCTGCGTAGTCGGAAGAGGAGTCGCGGCCCACCGAGTCGTGAATGCAGCTCAACCCGCGGGAACCAGGCACCCTCTCGAGGGATCAGTGCGATCGCGGCCTCCCAGAAGGCTGCGACGTCTAGTTCGAGGTAGCGCCCCCGAGGGATCGACGTCATGAACCGGGTGCGGTGCAGGTCGAGGCCGAGCGTGAGCCCGTCGCTCACGAGCCAAGAGTCGGCGGCCTCGATCGCAGTCAGTGTCATGTCGCAGTACTCGAGGGGCTCCAGCGCTCCCTCGTGCCAGCGATAGATCGACTGCACACTCATAGGCTTAGGTTATGCGTCCCCGCGTGCAGACGGCTCCCCTCGGTCGGTGGGTCGATCCCGTCGAGGCCTGGGTGGCTCTGTGTGGGGGTGCTGACGCTGCTTTTTGGCTCGACAGCGGTCCGAACGCGCTGACGGGTGTGAGCTACCTCGGCGTGGCAACATCGGTGACGACGCACTTCCAGGGTCGAGTTCTCGACTGGTTGCGAGACCAGTCGATGGATGCCGATACCGACGCTGCACCGCCCGGCTTCCGCCTGGGTTGGGTCGGCTGGCTGGGCTACGAGCTGCGGGCAGAGACGATGGGCGTGCCCGTCGCACATCGCTCCCGATACCCCGACGCCGCGTGGATGTTCGTGGACCGGTGCCTCGCGTTCGATCACGCATCGCGCGAGGTGACCCTGCTGGCACTCGACGAGGTCAAGAAGTTCCGTGGAGAGGTGGATGAGGCCCTGTGGGCCGCGGGAGGCCCACGCACCAGTCCACCGGCTCGCCCTCATCCGACTGCGGCGACGTGGGCGTACGCAGACTCCGAGTACATCCGCATGGTCGAGGCCTGCCAGGAGGTCATCCGAGACGGAGAGGCATATCAGCTGTGCCTCACTACCGAGGCGAGTGTCACCGTGTCGCCCGACCCGTTTGAGACCTATCTCGCACTACGGGCATCGAGCCCAACTCACCATGGCGCGTTGCTCGTTGTGGGGGAGGTCGCCCTGTTAAGTGCCACGCCCGAGCAATTCCTGACTGTTTCGCCCGAGGGTGTCGTGCAGTCAAAGCCGATAAAAGGAACGCGCCCGCGCGGCGTGACTGACATCGATGACGGGCGATTGCGGGAAGATCTTCAGGCCAGCGACAAGGAGCGCGCCGAGAACATCATGATCGTCGATCTGATGCGCAACGACATAGGTCGGATCGCTCGGGTCGGCTCGGTCGAGGTCACGAGCCTGCTCGCGGTTGAGAGTTATGCGCAGGTGCATCAGTTGGTGAGCACCGTTCGGGGGGAGCTCGCCGAAGGGCTCGGATCCATCGACGCGATCGAGGCGTGCTTCCCGGCGGGATCGATGACGGGTGCTCCGAAGTACGCAGCGACCGTCGTGCTGGAGTCGCTCGAGCGACGCGCGCGGGGAATCTATTCGGGAGCGTTTGGTTACGTGGGACTCGATGGTGCGGTCGACCTCGCGATGGTCATCCGCTCGATTGTCATCGATCCTCGGGGGGCGAGCGTCGGTGCTGGCGGTGGGATTACGGCACTGTCCGTGCCCGAGGAGGAGCTTGCCGAGGCGCAGCTCAAGGCTGCGGCGCTGCTGAGCGTGCTCGGGGTCCGTGCGGGTTAGATACCCTGGTACTTCGCCGTTTTTCGAACGAAGTGGAATCCCTTGACCGAGCACGAATCCGTCGACCCGCGCGACGAGGCCCCGGACTATGACATCGCCGCCATCGAGGCGAAGTGGAAGTCGGTGTGGGACGAGCTCAAACCCTTCGCGACGGATGATCCTGCGGACACCCGACCGCGCAAGTACATCCTCGACATGTTCCCCTACCCCTCGGGGGAGTTGCACATGGGACATGCCGAGGCCTTCGCCTTCGGTGACATTGTCGCGCGCTACTGGCGCCTCCGCGGATTCAACGTGCTGCAC
>CAYZHZ010000037.1:0-19910 GCA_964477625.1 uncultured Salinibacterium sp. | reverse complement strand
CATTTTCGACGAGGTCACGCCGCGCGTCGAGCGGCTCGGCATCGACGAGGCGTTCCTCGATGTCGCGGGAGCGCGCACGGTCTTTGGCAGTCCTCTGCAGGTCGCTCAGCTCATACGGTCGCGCGTGAGAGCCGAGACGGGACTCGTGTGCTCGGTGGGTGCGGCGGCCACCAAGTTCGTCGCAAAGCTCGCGAGCGGTCTCGCGAAGCCGGATGGCTTGCTCGTCGTGCCGCGCGACAACACCCTCGCCTTGCTGCATCCGCTACCTGTCTCGCGCCTGTGGGGCGTAGGCGGCAAGACCGAGGAGGTGCTCCGTGGCCGCGGGTTCCACACCATCGGTGATATCGCCCACGCGCCACGGGACGTGCTCGTCCGCCTCGTGGGCGAGGCAGGTGCGACTCGACTTCACGACCTGTCCTGGGGCATTGACCCCCGAGTCGTTCACGCGGGTGCCGAGGAGAAGAGCATCGGCCACGAAATGACCTTCGAGACCGACGTCACTGATCCCGTCGTGCTGCACCGCGAACTCCTGCGCCTCTCCGACATGGTCGCCGTACGTCTGCGACGCGCCGGCGTGATGACGCGCACCGTTGTGCTCAAACTGCGCTTCGGCGACTTCACGACCATCACGCGCTCACGCACGATCGCGGAGCCGACCGATCTGGCGCGCCGCATCTACGAAGAGGTGCGGTCCATCCATCAGGCGCTGCGAATGGATGATGCAGCCATCCGCCTCATCGGGGTGCGCGCCGAACAACTGCTCGACTCGGGCGCCGTGCAGCGCGGCCTGTGGGATGAGACCGACGGTTGGCGCGAGGCCGAGGAGGTCATGGATGCAGCGAGCCAACGTTTCGGCCGCGGGGCGGTCAAACCCGCTCGTCTTGTCGGTCACGACCATCGCGAACGTCCCCGGCTCGGACAGCGGGACTGAACAGCGCGAGACAGCTGAGCGTGGGTCTGTCATGGGTACCGGGTAACATCTCGTCAAGTGAGTACACCCCTGCCCGGCCCGACAGTGGGCACGTTTGCAGCGGAACATCTCTCACCCGCGTACCCCGAGCGGGCCGTGAGGGGTACAGCCGACAAGCTCCGGGCGTGGCAGGCCGAGGCGCTCGACAACTACTTCGATCGCAATCCGCGTGACTTTCTCGCGGCAGCAACGCCGGGCGCGGGCAAGACCACATTCGCCCTCCGGCTCGCGGTCGAACTGATTGCCCGTCGCGTCGTCGATCGCGTCACCGTCGTCGCGCCCACTGAGCACCTCAAGCGGCAGTGGGCCGATGCCGCGCACCGGGTGGGTCTGCGTCTGAATCCTGCTTACTCGAATGGCGACGGGTACGGTGGGCGTCGCTTCCACGGCCTCGCCGTTACCTACGCACAGGTTGCGGTTCGTGCGTCCCTCCATCGCGAGATCACCGAGTCGGCGCGCACGCTCGTGATACTCGACGAGGTGCATCACGGCGGCGACGCCCTGAGCTGGGGTGATGCGATCCGCGAGGCCTTCGAGCCAGCGACGCGCAGACTGTCGCTCACCGGTACCCCCTTCCGCAGCGACACCGCCCCGATTCCCTTCGTCACCTACGCGCCCGACGAGAAGGGCATCCGTACGTCGGTCACCGATTACTCGTACGGGTACGGCCGCGCTCTCGCCGACCACGTCGTGCGACCCGTCATGTTCATGGCGTACGCAGGCAAGATGCGCTGGCGCACGCGCATGGGCGACGAGATGGAGGCGCGACTCGGAGAGGGAGACACGCAAGACGTCACGGCGCAGGCATGGCGCACGGCCCTCGATCCGAAAGGCGACTGGATGCCCGCGGTGCTGCGCGCCGCCAACACCCGCCTCACCGAGGTGCGGCACTCGATCCCCGACGCCGGCGGTCTCGTTATTGCGACGGATCAGCAGGCGGCCCGTGCTTACGCGGTGCTTCTCGAGCAGATCACGGGGGAGAAACCCACGGTAGTGCTCTCCGACGAGAAGGAATCCTCGGGCCGGATAGAGTCCTTCGCGGCGGGTTCGGCGCGGTGGATGATCGCGGTGCGAATGGTGTCCGAAGGTGTCGACGTTCCGCGACTCGCGGTCGGCGTCTACGCAACCTCGGCCTCGACTCCGCTGTATTTCGCCCAGGCGGTAGGGCGCTTCGTGCGCGCGAGAAGGCGTGGCGAGACGGCATCCATCTTCCTGCCCAGCGTGCCGCCCCTGCTCTCGCTCGCGACCCAGCTCGAGCTCGAGAGAGACCACGCTCTCGACCGGGAGCGCGACGATGATCACTTGCTCGACGATGATCTGCTCGAACGGGAGAACCGCGAACAGGAAACGAGCGATGAACTCGCGGACGAATTTACGTGGGAGGCCATCGAGTCGGACGCGAATTTCGATCGAGTCCTGTACGACGGTGACGAATTCGGCTTCGCGGCGGAGGTTGGCAGCGACGAAGAACTCGACTTCATTGGTCTGCCGGGCATTCTGGAGCCCGATCAGGTTCGCGAGCTGCTGCGCCAGCGGCAGGCCCGCCAGTCACGACGCCCCGCGACCAAGAAGGCGGATGCTCCGCCCCTGTACCGCACGCTACGCGAGCAGCGCACCCTCCTGAATTCGCTCGTCGGCATGCGCGCGAAGCTCTCCGGCGAGCCGCACGGGCACATTCACGCGGAACTGCGTCGGGTATGCGGTGGCCCGGCGGTCGCCCAGGCGAGCGTGACGCAGTTGCAGGCGCGGATCGATTACTTGCGCCGCGCTCTGCGGAGTTAAGAGTGCTGCCGGAGCTATCGCCTCGCGGCTTAACAAGAGAACGCCCCGGTATCGGACCGGGGCGTTCTGTTTACTGAACTATCTCCACGACCGCCGTTTCCGCTGCATTGCGGAGCAATGTCGCGGCGGTGCGGGTGGGTGCAAGATCAGAGGGGACGGATGTTCTCCGCCTGAGGACCCTTCGGTCCCTGGGTGATGTCGAACTCGACCTTCTGGTTCTCGTCAAGCGACTTGTAGCCGCTCGTTGCGATGGCCGAGTAGTGGGCGAACACGTCGGGACTTCCGTCCTCAGGGGCGATGAAACCAAAGCCCTTTTCCGCGTTGAACCACTTGACGGTACCTGTTGCCATTTAAAACTCCTCCAGGAGCGTTCTACTGGCCCCGACAGTCGAGGCCACATCGTTGCTCCACGAGGAAACACCGACGATGTGAGCAAGGGTATAGCAGGAGACACCTCCGGTAGCCAACAATTTGCAAACTGGTGCGTGATGGTGATGAAGCGTTATCTCTTCGTTCATCACCGGAAATCCCTCGATTTCGTGCGTGGAGCCATCGAGAGCGGCTCGAATCGGTCGGCGAGAAGGTTCGTCACTCCCTCCGCAGAACGCTCCAGGATGCCTCGCACGATGAGGGCGGGGGACTCTCGCACTATGCGACGGTAGCGATTCCAGACCCCTACGCTGCAGATGACGTTCACGAGCCCCGTCTCATCCTCGATGTTGATGAACGTGATTCCGCTCGCCGTCGCGGGTCTCTGACGGTGGGTGACGACGCCGCCAATCTCGATGCGTCGCCCTGGCTCGGTAGTCGCGAGTCGCTCCGCGGTGACGACGCCGCGGTCGGCGAGAAAGTCGCGCAGGTGGTGAACCGGATGGCTGTCCGTCGAGATGCCCGTCGCCCACAGGTCAGACATGAGCTCATCGACGGCCGACGGCATCGCGAAGAGTGGGGGGTGAACCGTGACTGTCGTGCCAGCGAGGAACTCCGCCCGATCTTGTGCGGCGTTGCCCGCGTTCCACATCGCCTCGCGACGGGAGAGACCGAAGCAGTCGAAGGCGCCGGCGGCAGCGAGCACCTCGAGTTGCGCCGTCGTGAGACCCACGCGTCGCACGAGATCGTTCATGTCCCGGAAGTCGCCGGCTCGATCCCGCTCGTCGACGATGCGCCGGGCGAGGGCGGTACCGATCCCCGAGACCTCGTCGAGCCCGAGCCGCACGGCGAACTCTCCATCCCGGCGATGGTCGTCGGTGTCGAAGGGTGCGCTGCGGTCGAACGGTCCCACGGGAGGTTGCTCGTGGGCGAGGCAGGCGTCGTTGCCGGTGGGTCCATGTGCCGCGCGTTCGAGAACGGCGGTCACCCCAGACTTGAGGATGTCGGGCCTGAGCACCTCGACACCGTGGCGCCGAGCATCCGCCACGAGCGTTTGCGGTGAGTAGAAACCCATCGGCTGCGCGCGAAGCAGAGCAGCGAGGAAGGCGGCGGGGTAATGGAGCCGCATCCAGGCGCTCGCATAGACCAGCAGTCCGAAACTCAGCGCGTGACTCTCGGCAAAACCGAAACCCGCGAAGGCCTCGATGCTCGTGTAGATGCGGTCGGCGTTCTCACCGACGATGCCGTTGGATGCCATACCCGCGTAGAGCTTCTCGCGCAGCTTCTCGATCTTCTCCACACCCCGCTTGGATCCCATGGCCCTGCGCAAATGGTCTGCGTCGTCGGGCGTGCATCCGCCCACCGCGACCGCGACCTGCATGAGCTGTTCCTGGAAGATCGGCACGCCCATCGTTCGCTCGAGAGGGTCCACGAGTTTCTCGTGCAGGTAGCTGATGGGCTCCTGTCCGAGCTTGCGTCGCACGTACGGGTGCACGGCGCCACCCTGGATGGGCCCGGGGCGCACGAGCGCGATCTCCACAACGAGGTGATAAAACTCGCGGGGTTGCAGACGGGGAAGCAGACCCATCTGCGCACGGCTCTCTACCTGGAAAACTCCGACGGCGTCCGCACGACATAACTGGTCGTAGACGCCCTGCTCCTCGGCAGGAATCGTCGCGAGTTCCCAGCTCTCTCCTGTGGTCTCACGCACGAGATCGAAGGTGTACTGAAGTGCGGAGAGCATCCCCAGCCCCAGCAGATCGAACTTCACGAGACCCATCCACGCGCAATCGTCTTTATCCCACTGCACGACCGTGCGGTCTTTCATGCGCGCGTGCTCGATGGGCACCACCTCGCCCACGGGACGCTTGGTCAGCACCATGCCCCCGGAGTGGATCCCGAGGTGCCTCGGAAACTTCATGACCTGCTGGGCAAGTTCGACGACATTCTGCGGGATATCGTGATCGTCGCTCGAGATCACGGCGCCCCACCGTTCCACCTGTTTCGACCAGGCATCCTGCTGCCCCGGACTGTGACCGAGAGCCTTAGCCATGTCTCGCACCGCGAACTTCGGGCGATACTGAATGACGTTGGCGACCTGAGCCGCATTGCGCCGCCCGTACTTCTCGAAGACGTACTGGATGACCTCCTCGCGCCGATCCGAGTCGAAGTCGACGTCGATGTCGGGCTCCTCCTCGCGCATGGCGGAGATGAAACGCTCGAACGGAAGTCTGTAGGCAATCGGATTCACCGCGGTGATCTTGAGCAGATAGCAGACCACGGAGTTCGCGGCCGAGCCGCGTCCCTGACACAGGATGCCGCGGCTGCGCGCCTCACGCACGATGTCGTACACGATGAGGAAGTAACCCGCGAAGTGCTTCTGCTCGATGACATCGAGCTCGCGTTGGATGCGCGCACGATTCTGCGGAGTCAACTCCACCTTGCGCTCGGGCGCCCCATTCCAGACGAGTTCACGCAACCAGCTCATAGGCGTATGTCCCTCGGGTACCTCCTGGTCGGGCAGGTCTGGTTTGGCCGATCTCAACTCAAAACTCAGGTCATCAGCGAAGCGCACAGTATTCTCGATCGCCCCCGGAAAGCGTGCAAAAAGCGCCGCCATCTCTGCTCCTGACCTCAAGTGAGCCGAGCCGGCGGGCGGGAGCCACCCATCCATCTCATCGAGACTGCGCCGAGCGCGAACCGCCGAGAGTGCCGTGTGCAGCGGATGCTGCTGTGGGGTCGCGTAGTGAACGTTGCCCGTGGCGACGACGGGCAGACCCCGCTGGGCAGCGAGTGCGGCGAGTAGGTCATTGTGGGCGTCGTCAAGCGGGTAGCCGTGGTGGAAGAGCTCGACCACGACGTTGTCATGCCCGAAGAGATCGACAAGCCGATCAATCTCCCGACCAGGATCGCCGAACTCGATCGCCTGTCGCACCGCGCCCTTGCGACACCCCGTGAGAATGAGCCAGTGACCGCCCGCGAGCTCGGCGAGCTCCTCGAGGTCGTAGTCGGGGCGCCCTTTCTCGGCGCCGCGCAGCTGCGCAGACGTGATCGCCGACGCGAGCCGATGATAGCCCTCCTCTTTTCGCGCGAGCACCAGCAGATGAGTGCCCTCGGGATCGGCGACGCCGTTCTGCGGCATCGTGAGATCGAGCGAGAGTTCGGCACCGAAGACCGTTGCTGTCTGGCCGATCTCCGCTGCCGCTTCGGCCATCCGAACGATTCCGTAGAAGCCGTCGTGGTCGGTGAGTGCGAGCGCGTGCAGCCCCAGTCGAGCCGCCTCTTCCGCGAGCGTCTCCGGCATACTCGCACCATCGAGGAAACTGAAACTTGAGTGGGCGTGCAGTTCGGCGTAGGGCACGATCGGTTCGGATGCCCGTGCGTGGGCATCCGGTGGCGCGTGGTACGCCTTGCGCTTGTGGGACCACGCCGGACTATCACCGCCATCGGCACCCGGCGGAGGAGACGTGCCGGGGCGGCTGGAGTCGGTGAGCCGCCGTTCGAACTCCGACCAGGGAATCGGGGGATTGTTCCAGCCCATCAGTCGTACCTCGCCTCGGCCCACCAGCCCGAGTCGTCGAGCACGAGAAGCCACGCGCACCCCGACGAGTCGACGGCCTGAAAACGGTGGGCTCGCTGTGCAGCGGAAGACCACCACCGCTCATCGAGCGGCCAGGGACCAGCCCACGCAACGATCTCCCGTACCTGACTGCCGTTCGCCGAGAACTGGGCTGGTGCGGCCGAGATCGTGCCACGCTCGTCGATGAGCACAGACTCTCCGGAAGCCGAGAGCACGTGCACCGCGTGGCGGGTGCCAAAGACCGTGGCGGGGAGCGGGTGAGGCAGAGTGCCCGGCCACGGCTGTGCCACCGGTCGTACACCGACAGCTCGGTCGCCCCACGCCACGAGGTTCTGCCGATCGGCCAAGGTGCGCCCGCCGCAGACCGAAGGCATCAGCACGCCGCCGTGGCCGAGCATGCTCTGCACGCGCGCGAGTCCGTGATGTACCCGCTCGTCCGTGCCGCCCCCGAAAAGCCCGGATTCGTGATTACCGATCGCATCGACGGCCTCCGGCGAGATGCGCACTCGCGTGACACCTGAACTCAGCCCCGCGTCGATGACTCCGCTGCCCTGCAACTGCCAGCGCACCCGGTCGACGACGTCGGCGGGGGAGAACGAGCGAGGGTGGAGCCACACTCGCTCCGACTGCTCGCCGGTGTCAGAGTCGAGCTCGACGCGGATTGCTGTGCACACGAGCTTCGCTCCTGTGAGCGCAACGATGAAGTCCTCGGCGGCGGCGCGCACTCCGAATGCCACCTGATCGACCCGGTCGAGGGCCGGTTCGAACGAGACGATCGTCTCGAGGTCGTCAGGCGGAACCCGCGCCGACACGGGCCAGCTGTCACGACCCGAGGCGAGTGAGTGCACGCGCGCTCCGAACTCTCCGAAGCGGATGCGGACGTCGTCTGCGGGAAGCGCCGCGAATGCGCCAAGGGTGCGGATGCCGAGGCGGCGTAGCAGTGTCACGAGAGCCGCATCATCCAACAGCCCCACATCGAGCGGGGCGAGAAATTCAGCCGAATCGCCCTCGCGGATGATCGACACGGTCGTCGCGAGGCGAGCCGCTTGTTCGGCGGTGAAAATGCCATCGGCGACCCCGGCGCGTGACCCGCGAGCACCGAGCTCGGCCATGCGTGCCGTGAGCACGAGGGCCGCAGCCTTCTCGCTTCCGTAGAATCGCGCGGCCCCTCGGGCTCGGACGGCGCACATGCCGGGCCGCAACATCTGAACACCCGACACGAGCTGTTCGAGTCCCGCGATGATGGGCTCGAACTCGCGATTGTCGACGGCGGGGTCGTAGTTGATGACAACGAGATCGGGACAGCGCGCCTGCGCCTCACGCACCCTGAGGCCACGAATCACGCCTTCGGCGCGAGCGCTGGCGGATGAGGCGAACACCGCACCCTTATCGATGACGGCGACCCGGGCATCCGCGGGTAGGCGCGCGTCGGCGATCGCCGCCGTGACTGGCCAGTCTGGACTCCAGAGCACAACGACCCGAGGGATCTGTGCCCCGGCCGCACCGCTCATCCTGTCGCCTCCCTGTAGGGAACGACCTCCCGTTCCGCCGGCCCGGACCTGGTGATTCGTTCGTGACCGTCGGGAAGCCACAGACGCGCGCTGCGCGGTCGCGAGGCCACGCGACTCGAGACGGTGATGGTGACCTCTCGCGACGTGAGATGCCCGTGACCCTGCCCGATGCCGTGCCACTGGCTGTGCGTGAGGCTCAACATCGCTTCGCTTTGTGGCCACGCTCCCAGCACGAGAAGCGTCGCACCACGCTGGCGCAGACGAGCAGACAAGCGTGAGATGTTCGAGTCGGTCGCGCGCTTCGGCGGTCGCGTGACGACGACCCCCACGACGTCGGCGATCGCGGCCGTGACGGCGAGCCACTGGTCACCAGGGTGGGGGACGAGGACGAGACGCTCGAGGTCGATGCCGAAACGCGATGCCGCCTCGATGCCGAATTCGGGGACGCCGACGACCGCGCACCAGCTGCCGGCCGCCGACGGTGCAGCGAGGAGAGCCATGAGCAGCATGACCGAACGCTCGACCGAGTAGACGGCGCCCTGCTTGAGCCCGCCACCTGGGAGGAGCGGGGCGATCGCCGGGTGGGTGGGGATCGACCGTGTGTCGAGCTTCGTCGCCTGCATCTGGCGGATGCGCTGTTGCAGCTCTGCGACGCGATCCTGGGCACCGCGATCCTCGGAGGTCGCCGGAGCGGGCAAGGTCAGAACGTCGGACACCTGTTCATGGTCGAACATATGTTCGATTGTGTCAATTGCGACCGACATTGTGCGGCGTGTCGCAGCCACAATGAACCCATGATCAAGAATTGGACGCCCCTCGCCGTCACGTGGCTCGTGATCGCGATCGCGGGACTCATCGGCACCTGGACCTTTAACGCGCTCTCCATCGTGCAGATGCGCGATTTCATCGGCGACTGGGTAGGCAGCGGCCCCGCCGTGTCATCCCTGACAATCGACCTGCTCGTCGTCGCAATCGCCGGCTGCATCCTCATCGTCGTCGAGGCACGCCGCCTCGGGATGAGGAACGCGTGGCTCTACATCGTGCTCTCGGGCCTCACGGCGTTCGCCTTCACGTTCCCGCTCTTCCTCGCGATGCGAGAGCGCCGAATCGCTGCAGGGTCAGCGGCCTGATCCGCCGCCTCGTCCGCGCGAACTGTTCGCGGTGCGGCCGCGGACAATGCCGATGAACTCCTCGATCTCAGCGGTCGTGCGCGACGCGGGCCAGGCAAGGGCCACCCGAGTCGTCGGCGCATCCGTGAGGTGCCGTGCGACGACGTCACGACGACTGAGCGCGCGCGCGACCGAGTGCGGCATGACCGTCACCCCGACGTTCGCGGCGACGAGCTCGACCGCTTCCGCCCAGTCCCCGTCGAGCACCGTCTCACCCTCCAGGTCGGCGAGCACAAGGGAATCGACCGCCTCGATCACGTGATCCTTGGGGGCGACGACGACCGCGTTCTCCTCGTACAGCGGGATCGCGCTGAGGGAGTCATCGTCGACCGGCAACCGCACGAAGGCGACGTCCGCGGTGCCGTTGGCGAGTGCGAGGAGGGCGTCGGTGGGGGAGAACTGCACGAGCGAGAGCGGATGCCGCGGCATCCGTTCCCCCCACACGCGCGCCCACTTGCCCGGTGTCACCCCGACGACGTAGGCGACGACGAAGGTGGGGTTCACCGCTTCAGGTTAGCCTTGGTGCGTGTCAGACCAGAGCCTGAAGCCCGCGACCGCAGCCAAGAAGCTCGGCATCTACCTGCCAGCAACTCCCGAGGAATTCCAGTCGGGCACGATATCGCGTGCCGAACTCGCGGAGCTCATGAGCACACCTCCGGCATGGCTCGAAGAGCTTCGCCGCAATGGTCCACACCCGCGAGACATCGTCGCTCACAAGCTCGGGGTGTCGACATCGGGTCTGCGTCGCGCCGGCGCCGCTGAGGTCATGACGACCGCGGAGATCAAGGCGCTCCTCGAGCAGAAGCCAGAGTGGCTCGTGGCCGAACGTGCGACTCACGCCGAGGTGCAGGAAGAAAACGCTCGGGTCAAGAGCGAGCGAGCCGCCCGAGCGCAACAGCGCGCGAACTCGGGCGGCTCGGGGCGCTAGACGGCCTGAGGGGCCTTCGTCGTCACCTTGCCGACGGCAGTGCGCACCTGGATGGCCGTGACGATGAGGGTCACGCCGAAGATGATCGCGTAGATTCCGACGGCCCACACCAGTCCGAGGATCGTCGCCCCGGGTGTCAGGAGCACGAGCACACCGAGGATGATGCCGAAGACGAGCGTGAGGACACCGGCGATGATCCCGGTGTTCTTCGCACGGCCCGAGGGCGCACCGGCGGCGGAAGCAATTCCCGCAGCACCGCTCATGATGTTCCAGATGACGATCGTCCAGAGCACGAACAACCCCCCGAAGACGCCGACAAACCCGGGAAGGATGATGGCCGCGAGGCCAGCGAGTGCAGAAATGATGCCCTGCAGCAGCAGCCAGCCCCACTTCTTGTCAGTGTTGCGGATGCGCACGGCATGCACGACGGCCATGACCCCGTCGATGAGCGCGTACACACCGAAGACGAGCGCGATGGCCTCGAGGGCGACAGCCGGTGCCACGAGCGCGATGATGCCGAAAACGATCGCCAGGATGCCGCGGATGAGAACCCACCACCAGATCCCCTTGGCGAGGTCGGCGATGGTGTCTCCCAGCGGATCGGTGAGTGATTCAGAAGCGGAGGATGTGTCAGTCATGGCACTACCGTATCGGCGGTCTCGCACCGCGTGAATAACCCTTGTCGGGGGTCGTTTAGCCTAGGGGTATGGCTGAGTGCATCCACGGCTTCGAAGGCACGCTGTGTGATAGCTGCTTCCCGAAGACTCCCATCGTCAAACCACGCGCGGTCGCATCCACACGAACCGCGAGCGCTCCCCGTCGCGGAGCAGGTGCGTCGGCCCACAAGACGCTCAACACGCGCGACATGCGGGTCTACCACCTCACGCATGTGCGCAACCTGCCCGCAATCATCGCCGCTGGCGAACTACGGGCGGATGCCCGCCCCGAGGTCGACCTGAGCTCCGAACTGGCGCGCGAACTACGAGCGACCGCCGAGGTAGCCCCAGGATCGACCGTTGCCGATCATGTCGCGTTCCTCCTCGCGCCAGACGCGGACGTCTGGAGCGAGTTGCGACGCGGGGCGGCGGAAACCCGTTGGTCCGATGCGGCCCGTCGCGCATCATCCACCGATTTCGTGTTTCTAGTCACGACCGTGGGTGCGCTCGGCGAGGGCGTCGTCGTGGCTGACGGCGATGCGGCCAGCACGTACACGCGGTTCGCGATGGGCGAGGACTCCTCTCGCATGCTCACCCGACTGCACGGCGACGATTCCGGTCGGGCCGCCGCCGAGGTGCTCGCTCCTTCGACAGTGGATTTCACGGCGATCCAGCTCGTCGGTGTCGCCAACGAACCCGCACGCGACGCGGTGCGCGCCGCACTCTCACACAGCGGCTTCTCTACGAAGGTCGCGGTCTACCCGCCGTGGTTCCAGGGGGAGTAGCTAGGCGGCAATCGTGCCGATGAGGCGCCACACCGTGCTTGTCAGCTGCGGATGCACGAGCGCGATCTGTCGCAGCACCCGATAGTCACGCGCTGCCGTAGGGATCACACCGTCGTCGGCCGCGATCGCGTCGGCGCGCAGGAGGTAGACGACGAGCTCGTCGACCGTCGGCAACTCCTCCATGAAGGCCCAGGGGTCCTCTCCCGCGAGGAGGCGCTCATGCACGACCGTGCGCAACTCCTCGGATGCCTCTGCGCGGAGCACCTCCAGCGACGCGCGGTTGACGAGGGGAAACTCGTTCACTCGAGCGCCTCCTCGAGCGTCTCGCCCGTGGGGTCCTCGGCGGTGTCGTCGCTGAGCGCCCGACCACCGACCGGGGTGCCCTGCCACGACACGAGAGTCCAGCCCTCCTCAGGACTTCCACTGAGTTCAACGATGCCCGTGTTGTCGAGTTCGTGATCGCCCGCGAAGCTCGGGGGCACGTTGAGTGCTCGCCCCGCGACCCAGACGCGAATCGCGGCACCGTGGCTGAAGGCCGCGACGACATCGTGTCCGCCCGCTGCCATGGTGGCGACGCTGTCATCGAATCGGGTGAAGAATGCGTGGCCGTCGTCGCCTCCCGGCATGCGGGAGTCGAGGTTGGCGAGCCCCCAGTCGAACACGGTGAGCAGGTAGGTGCGAATCGCATCGCGGTCGCTGCGAGCTTCGAGGTCGGCGGCCGCGATCTCGTGGATGCCGGAAAGTACGTTCACGTCGAGGCCGAGTCGCTCCGCAAGCGGCGCCGCCGTGAGCTGCGTACGGATAAGTTCGCTCGCGTACACCGCTTGTATGGGTTCGTCGGCGAGAGCATCCGGCACGAGGGCCGCCTGGCGGGTGCCCAGTGCCGTGAGCCCGGGTCCGGGAATCTCCGTGCCGAGCAGACCCGCCACATTGTCGGGGGTCTGGCCATGACGGATGAGAAGCAGTCGCACCGTTCCAGCGTATGCGGGAATTCCTGGCCGCCGGTGAACGCTGCACACGTCGTGAAGAAGATCGGGTTTCTCTCGTTCGGGCATTACCAAGAGGTGCCGGGGTCGGTCACGCGCACCGCGCGGGATGCTCTCGTGCAGTCCATCGAGCTGGCTGAGGCCGCCGAGGAACTGGGCGTAGACGGCGCCTACGTGCGTGTGCATCACTTCGCTCGCCAGCTCGCGAGCCCCTTCCCGCTGCTCGCGGCCATGGGTGCCCGCACATCGACGATCGAGCTCGGCACCGCCGTCATCGACATGCGCTACGAGAACCCGCTGTACATGGCGGAGGATGCCGCGGCCGCCGATCTCATCTCCGGCGGGCGTCTCCAGCTCGGCCTGAGCCGCGGGTCGCCTGAGACCGCGCTCCGTGGCTCCGAGGCGTTCGGCTATGTGCCTGCGGAGGGATCCACTGACGCCGACGATGCCCGCACCAAGACGCAGATCTTCCGTGCGGCAATCGCCGGAGCTGGAGTGGTTCGCGCCGCTCAGGGTCCCGGCATCCTCGGGGTCGAGCCGCATTCCCCTGGCCTCGCGGAGCGCATCTGGTGGGGTTCGGGCACGCGGGCGACCGCGCAGTGGACGGGGGAGCAGGGCATGAACCTGATGAGTTCGACGCTCCTGACCGAAGACACCGGCGTCCCGTTCGACGAGTTGCAGGCCGAACAGATCGCCCTCTACCGCGAGGCCTACGCCGCAGCGGGACACGATCGGGAACCGCGAGTGTCGGTGAGCCGTAGCATCCTGCCCATTACGACCGACGTGGATCGTCGCTACTTCGGGTCGGAGCGCAATAGTGAAGACCAGGTCGGGTACCTCGACGGCGGACTCGCTCGATTCGGAAAGAGCTATGTCGGCGAGCCCGATGTCATCGCTCAGGCTCTAGCCCAGGACCGTGCCGTACAGGCGGCGGACACCGTGCTGGTTACGGTACCGAACCAGCTCGGTGTCGAGTACAACGCGCGCCTCCTGGGCTCCATCGTTCGCGATGTCGCACCCGCGGTGGGCTGGCGCTGAGAGAGAGTCGGATCCGCCCGCCGACTAGCGCGTAAGCAGCCCCGCGCGGTCGGGGTGGGCGTCGAACCACTCGGCGACATACCAGCACATGGGAACGACCTTGCGGTCGGAGTTCTTCTCGACGTCGTTCATGGCGAAGGACACGACCTCGGCTGCGTACCCTTTTCCGCGCTGCGCGGGCTGAGTGTAGGTGTGGTTGAACGAGATCGAATTGCCGTTGATTCGGTAGTCGGCAACCGCGACGAGTTGCCCGTCGATCACGAGGGTGTATCGCGAGGCGTCAGTCTCGTGCGCGAACTGCTTATCCATGAAGGTCACGCTAGGCGGCCCTCCGATCCGGTGCAAACCGGTTGACAACTCGCGAGTTAGGCTCGATGGGATGCGACGAATACTCGTGACCGGACTCTTGGCTCTCGTGGCCGCGCTCGCAATCGCGACCCCGGCAGGCGCCGACACGAGCGATTTCACCTTCGACTCCTTCGACGCCGAGTACACGATCAGTCGTGCCGACGACGGGTCGTCACATCTTGTCGTGGTCGAGACGATCGTCGCGCGGTTCCCCGACTTCGATCAGAACCGGGGGATTGTGCGAGCCATCCCCGACGACTACGACGGCGTCGATCTCGAGACCTCGGTGCAGTCTGTCGTGGATCAGACGGGCGCGGCGGTCTATTACGAGATCGAGCGAGATGGCGAGTTCCTGGTGCTCGCCCTCGGCACCGACGACTTCGTGCGCGGCGTGAACACGTACGTCATCACGTACACGCAGAACAATGTGGTGCGGAACTTCGCAGACACGAACTCCGACGAGTTCTACTGGGATGTCAACGGCACGGGCTGGGACCAGCCCTTCGATCGAGTCACCGCGACCGTGACGATCGCACCGGCACTTACGCCCGAGCTCTCGGGCAACCAAGCATGCTACGTCGGAGCGCAGAACTCGACGACGCAGTGCGACATCTCGGGCGGGCCGGATGGTCCTTTTTCGGCTTCGGTGAGCGAGCTGTCACCGCGCGAGACCATGACGGTTGCCGTGGGATTCACCCCCGGTACCTTTGTGATCCCCGAAGCGACAGGACCGCGGGGACCTCAGGACGTGCCGATCTCCGAGCACTTGATCGCGGGCGGAGTCGGGCTCGCGAGCCTAGGCGGCCTCGTACTCGCGATCGTTGCGCGGCGGCGAGCCGGTGGCGTCAAGGGCACGGGCATCATCATTGCGCAGTACAGCGAGCCGACAGACATCACGATCCTGCAGTCGGCGCACCTCGTATCCCGACCGTCGTCTGCAATTCCTGCGGCGCTCGTGCGTCTCGCGGTGCGCAAGAACCTCCGCATACTCGCCTATCCGGTGGAGGTCGGTGGCGAGCCGTACACGCTGCAATATCTCGGGGAGGAACGCACCAACCCCGAAGACAAGGCGCTCCTCGCTCTCGTGTTCGGCAGCGATCGCGAGCCGGGAGCGGTGCGCGAGTTCGGCAACTCCCAGCAATCGCTTATGCGCGCTCTGACAGATCTCTCGAGCCAAGCCAAGAACTCACTCGAGCCGGCTGGCTTCGAGCAGCGCCCGAAGGCTCGGGCGCTCGCCATCGCCGCGATCCTGACCCAGATCGTCCTCGCGGTCGTGGCGGGCTTGGTGCTGATCAATTCACTGTCAACGTACGCCAACGTGAGCGGCGTGCTCATCACCGTCATGGTCGTCGGCTCGGGCATCCTGCTCGCGTGTATCGCGATGGCCGTTGCGCCCAACCAGCTCACCCGAAAAGGAGCGGATGCCCGCGAGTTCCTCCTCGGAATGCGCATGTACCTCACCATCGCCGAAGAGGATCGGCTGCGTGCGCTCCAGAGCCCGCAGGGCGCGGAACGCATCGACGTCGGCAACAACCAGGAGATGATCAAGCTCTACGAGAAGCTGCTGCCGTGGGCGGTGCTGTGGGGCGTGGAAGACCAGTGGATGCGCGAACTCGCGGTACGCGTCAACGCCGAGCACACGCAGCCGGACTGGTTCGTCGGAACCGACGGCTTTAGCCCCACGGTTTTCTCGAGCACGATGAGGGGCTTCTCGACCGCCCTGATGCCACCCCCCTCTGTTTCGACGGGGAGCAGCTGGTCAGGAAGTAGCTTCGGATCCTTCAGCGGGGGCTCATTCGGCGGCGGATTCTCCGGCGGTGGCGGGGGAGGCGGAGGAGGCGGAGGCCGCTAGGCGGGAAGTGACTCCTCGATGAGGGACACGATCGCCGCATCATCCGGCTCCACGGTGGGGCGGAAGCGGTGCACTGCACCTGAAGGAGAGACGACGAACTTCTCGAAGTTCCACTTGACCTTGCCCGCCTTGCCGTCGGCGTCAGGAGTCTCGGTGAGCTTCTTGTAGAGCGGGTGCGCGTTCTTGCCGTTGAGCTTGACCTTCTCGAACATCGGGAACGTCACGCCCCACGTCATGGAGCAGTACTCCTTGATCGCGTCTTCCGTGCTGAGCTCCTGCAAAAACTGGTTGCTGGGAAAACCGAGCACGGTGAACCCACGCTCGCCGTACTCCTTCTGCAACTGCTCGAGTTTCTCGTACTGCGGCGAGAGGCCACATCGAGAGGCGACGTTGACGATCATGAGCACCTTGCCCTCGTATTCGGCGAGCGAGGTGGGCTTTCCATCGATAGTCGTGAGCGGGATGTCGGTGAGTTCAGTTGTCACGTCATCAATCTACCCGTGGTCGCGAGGCGATAGGCAGCGAACCCGATTACGCCCATGGCGAAGGCAACCAGGATGACACCGACCGTGATCGCCGTCGCGGCAAGCGCCGACCCTGCCTCGCCGGTACGCCGGATTCGCGAGCGCGCGACAAAGCCGAGCGCGACTCCCGCAAGGGGCAGCACAAAGGCGAGCACAACAGCTGCGACCGCGAGACCGCTGGTCGGCCGTCGCGAGTTCGAGAGGGCGGAATTCTCGATCGGCGTGGGGACGATCGTCATGGGCTCGACTCTATCGGCAGGTATTCTGAACCGATGCCCGAGAGCCCGATGTCGGCAAGCCCCTATGAGGTGCTCGGCGTCTCGCCGACGGTGTCCGACTCAGAGCTGCGCAAAGCCTTCCGGCTCGCCCTGCGCGAGACCCATCCCGACACGGGAGGCGATCCGAAGCGTTTCACCGCGGTGCAACTCGCGTGGGAGGTGATCGGGACTCCCGAGTTGCGAGCCGCGTACGACGCCGGACGCGGATCGGCTCAGACGAACGTCACCTTCACGGCACAGGCGGCACGTCCGCGGCGCGATTCGCGTCCGAAGGCACGCGCGTACGGGCATCCGGGTGGGTGGCGACGTGAGCGATACCTCGGGATGCTGCGCGAGTGGGTGGGTCGCGGCGCCGAGATCGCCGATCCTTACGATCCTGCCCTGGTGCGTAGCGCTCCGCGCGAGATCCGTCACACACTTGCGGATGCCCTCGCCGAGGAGTCGACGGCGCGCACCCTCTCCGAGCTCGGCATAGCCTTCACCATCTGGCACGACGTCGCGACGAGCGACCCCGACCGCAAGCTCGACCACATCGTTCTCGGACCGACGGGACTCTTCGCCGTGCTCTCGGAAGACTTCGGATCTCCCGTCAAGACCCGCAAGAGCGAGCTGATCGGAGAAGGTGTGGCAGGGGAGCGCCCCGTGCACTACCTCGCCGGTATGGCCAGACAGCTCGCGCGTCAGCTCGGTGTTCGCTTCACGGGACTCGCGGTCGTGCTCCCGGACGGCCATCTCGACGAGTCACTCGTCGCCCTCGGAACGGTGCGCGGCATGCCTGCCTTCGCCGTGCAACAGTCCGCGCTCGGAATGCTGCTACGCGGTGGCCTGCCGGGCGCCACGCCCATCGGCGGCAATGAGCTCTTCGACGTGCGCACCCGCCTGACCGACCGCGTGCGGTTCGTCTAGGAACAATCCCGCTCCCTCAGCGTTGACCCTGGGTATGGCAGACATCATCCCCCCTCACCTGTCCCACCTCCTCGAGCAACCCCACTACGGATTCCTCGGCACCATCCGGCCCGACGACACCGTGCAGGTCAATCCGATGTGGTTCGATCGCGAGGGCGACACTGTGCGATTCACCCATACGACAACGCGCGCGAAGTACCGCAACCTCATGCACAACCCGTCGATGAGCCTCGCGGTAGTAGATCCGGCCAATCCCTTCGTCTACCTCGAGGTTCGGGGAAAGCTCATCGAGGTGATCCCCGACCCTTCCGGTACCTACTACGTGCACCTCGGGCGCCGGTACGGTAACCCCGATCAGGTTGCCCCGAAGGATAGCGCCGACCGCGTCATCCTCGTCATGAGTATGGAATCGTCGACCGCTCACTAGCGGCGGATGACCCGGCGCAGGTCACAACACGCGAGTGAGTCGAGCCTTCTGTAGGTTCTCCCGCACGATCCACTGGGCGTCGACATCGGTGCTCTCCCGGAAGGGGCGGAACGCGTCGAGTCCCTCGGTGGGAGCACCCGCGATGGCAACGCTCCAGCAGTACCCGAGCGCCTGCCGAAGCACCCGATCGCGGTCGGAACGAGCAAGAAAGCTCCGCGTGACTACTCGGCACGCCGTGACTGCCGCGCGGGCAGCCGCGGGATCCCTCATGAAGCGGGGCTCACAGATCGCGGCGAGCGCCGCGCGCTGCACGAGCTGTTCGCGGTCGGTTGCCCATCGAGCGGTGAGCGAGGCGAGACGGGCGAGGTCTGCGTCCCCCACACGCTGCAGTCCCCGAGCGACCCCTTCGCGAACTCGCCACCGCTCGTCGAGCGCGAGCTCGCGCAACTCGACCGTCGTATCCTCCCCACGCGCGAGCGATTCCCCGAGGCCAATAGCGCCGCACAGTGCGACGAACTCGTTGTCGGCCGCAGCCCAGTGTCGAAAATCGTCGGTGGATCCTATGCCAGCAACTTCATCAGCGAGCGCGAGGTTGGCGCGCGGGCCCGGGAGTCCAGACTGCGAGATGAGGAACGGCTCGACTTGAGACTTGGCGAGCCCGTCGAGCGCGGGCAGCTCAGCCCGCCAGCGAGGTGTCTGGGTTGCTGGAACCGAAAGCCCCCGCGATCTCGCCATCGACATCGCGCACGGCGTCGACCGGAACGCCTTCGAGCCGATGCTTCGGCTGGTGTCGCTCAGCCACTTCGGGACCGTTCTGCTCGGTGTAAACCCGGTGCGGGGTGGTGTCGCTCATCGTGACCTCCTCGGTGCGGTGGTCTTTCCACGTTACCCCCACTTGGGGGACGACACGTAGTTCTACCGACTGCGATGTCCACACCTGGCAGACACCATGTACGGTGTCGCGCGCCGACACGCACCCAACGTTGCGGCAGTCGGCAGCGAACTCCATTCATGACGAATAGGCTGGAGTCTTCGTTTGGGAAGGTCGGATCACCCGTGATACGCGTTATCAGCTACAACCTCCGCAAGAATCGCGCGGTCGGCGAACTGGAGCAACTGGCCAAGACACCCGATCTCGATGCGCTCTGCCTGCAAGAGTGCTTCGCGTCGGAACTGCCTGCGGAGATCGGCGATTTGCACCTCGCTGACTCCACGAAGCGCAACCGCCTCGGTCTCGCCGTGTACTACCGACGCGACCGCTACGAGCACATCGCGAGCCAATCGTTCGAACTCAAGAAGTCACTCCACGACTTCATCTTCTCGCCCACGCCCGAGCGCCTGGTCGGATCGCGTCTGGTTGATCGAGACGCCAATCACGAGCTCGTCCTCGCGTCATTCCATGCTGCGCCCCTCACGGCGCTCAACTCGCTGCGACGCGATCAGATCAAAGCGGCCCACGAGATGTTGCAGACGCTCGGCTCGGGTGTACCCATCCTCATGGTCGGGGACTACAACTACCCGCTGTTCAAGGACAGCCTCACCGAAAAGATTCAGCGGCGCGGCTACGACCTCACTCTGAGCGACCGGCGTACCTACACCGCGTACAAGTTCTTCCGAGGTCACTTCGACTTTGTGACGTCACAGGGATTCACCATCGAGGGTGTCGAGACGATGCCCCGGGGATCCTCCGACCACATCCCGATTCTGGTGACCGCCTCCTACGGAGCTCCCGAACGCGCGGTCACGGCAGAGAAGCCCAAGAAGGCCCGCCGCTCGTAAGCGAAGCGCAAGTCAACGAAAA
>CAYZHZ010000036.1:0-19919 GCA_964477625.1 uncultured Salinibacterium sp. | reverse complement strand
CGAGGGCGCGACCTTTGTCGACCTCACCGACCTCTACTCGTCGCGCCTGCGCGGCATCGCGAAGGGCATCGACCCCTCGCTCGACGAGGGCGTCTACTGCCAGTTCCGCGGGCCCAACTACGAGACACCGGCCGAAGTGCAGATGGCGAAGATCATCGGCGGTCACATCGTAGGGATGTCCACGGCGCTCGAGGCGATCGCCGCGCGGCAGGCTGGCATGGAGATCCTGGGAATGTCGCTCATCACCAACCTGGCTGCGGGCATCCAGAAGACGCCGTTGAGCCATCAGGAGGTCATCGAGGCCGGCAAGGAGGCCGAGGCCAAGATCAGCGCACTCCTCGCACGAATTGTGACCGAGCTGTGAGCGACAAGCTGCCCACGTTCGAGGACGCGCGCACGCCCGTCGAGCTGGCCCGAGACTGGCGCGATCAGGACCCGGATGAGACCACTCGCGCCGAACTGACCACGCTCATCGACGCCGCCACCGCCGGTGACGCCGAGGCGCTCGGTGAGCTCACGTCCCGGTTCGCCTCGCGCCTGCAGTTCGGCACCGCGGGCCTGCGGGGACCGCTCGGAGCTGGCCCGAACCACATGAACCGGGTTCTCGTCTCACAGGCCGCCGGGGGTCTCGCGGCCTACCTGCTCGCCCGGGAATCGCACCCGAGCATCGTTATCGGCTACGACGGCCGCACCAACTCCGAAGTGTTCGCACGCGACACCGCCGTGATCATGGCGGGTGCGGGCATCGAGACCACACTGCTGCCCCGGCACCTGCCGACCCCTGTGCTCGCGTTCGCCGTGCGCCACCTCGACACGAGCGCCGGAGTCATGGTCACGGCAAGCCACAACCCCGGCACCGACAACGGCTACAAGGTCTACCTCGGCAAGCTCGACCACGGCTCGCAGATCGTGCCGCCGGCCGACGGGGAGATCGCGCAGGCGATCGACCGGGTGTCGAAGGTCTCGATAGCGAACCTCGCACGCTCCACCGACTTCGTGATCGCGGATGAGGAGGTCGTGAACGAGTACGTTGCTCGCACGGCCGAACTGGGTGTCGCATCATCCGACCTCTCCTTCGTCTATTCGGCGATGCACGGCGTCGGCTGGGAAACGGCTCGTGCAGTATTCGTGGCTGCCGGGTTCGGCGAACCCGCGGTCGTGACCGAGCAGATCGAGCCCGACGCCGCTTTCCCCACGGTCGCGTTCCCCAACCCGGAGGAACCGGGCGCGATGGACCTCACCCTCGCGCTCGCGGCAGACCGCAACGCCGACGTCGCGATTGTCAACGACCCGGACGCCGACCGGCTCGCGGTCGCCATCCCGGCCGCGACGGGCGAATGGCGGGCCTTGAGCGGCAACGAGGTGGGCTGCTTGCTCGGCTGGCGAGCGGCGATGAGGTCGGATGCTCGGGGCACCCTGGCTGCCTCGATCGTCTCTTCTCCCGCCCTGCGTGTCATCGCGCGCGAGTATCACCTCGACTACGAAGACACGCTCACGGGGTTCAAGTGGATCTCGCGCGTGGGCGGTCTCGTGTTCGGTTTCGAGGAGGCGCTCGGCTACCTCGTCGACCCCGACAAGATCCGCGACAAGGACGGCATCTCTGCCGCGGTCGACTTCCTGTCGCTCGTCGCCGAACTGAAGGCCGAGGGGCGCACCATCGAGGATCACCTGACCGACTTCGCGGAACGCTTCGGCGCGTACGCCTCGGCACAGGTGTCTATTCGCGTCGATAACCTCAGCGACATCGGGCGCATGATGTCTGCGCTGCGCACGACGCCGCCCGCCTCGATCGGCGGGGTGAAGGTCGCCTCAATCGACGACTTCATCGACGGGTTCGAGCAGTTCGCGGCGAGCGACATTCTGCGCATCCACCTGGAAGACGGATCACGCGTCATCGTGCGCCCGAGCGGCACCGAGCCCAAGCTCAAGGCCTACATCGACGCGTCATCGTCCGAGGGCACTGGGCTGGAGCGTCGGGCGGCAGCGACCGCACGCGCCGTTCAACTAGAGGCGGGCATCCGCGCGCTACTGGTCTAGCCGACGACGGAAGAGCGGCGTCTGACCGGACGGCGACGCGAGAGCGCCACCAAGATGACACCGGCGAAGAGCAGCACCACTCCCGATACCCCGAGATCGGCGTCGTAGCCCGTCGGCGGGAGAGTTGGTGCCGCTGCGGTTGTCGGTGCAGCGGCGAGTGCGAGTCCACCGGCTGGGCCCCAGAGCTCGAATGTGGTCGACATCGGGCCGGGAGCGAAGTTTTCGACCCAGTAGGGCGAGGATCCCGCAGCCATGTCGCTCGCGCTGAGATCTTCGTAGGTCAGCAGCACGAGCGTGTAGTTGCCGGGTGTGAAAGATGCCGTGAAGTACGGCTGGTGCCCCTCGATGATGGTGCCGTCGAGTTGATACTCCGCGTCGTTCGACGCTCCCACATCGTTGGCGTCGTCGTTACACCCCAGGATGCCCGTGTCGGGGTTGGCCGGATCGAAAGCGGAGTAGACCGCCAGGAACGGGTCCCCGATCGGGTGGAACGGGTCCAGCCCGACGTACCACCCGGCCGGAGTGGAGTACATGCCGCGAAAGGTGTACGTCCCCGCCGTGAGAACAGTGATGTCGAGTGTTTGGTAGACGTGGATGCCGTGGGTGTAGACCGAGACGGCGCACGCCGGGTCACCTCCAAAGTAGTGATCGCCGTTGCCGCCGGAGTTGTCGGTGACCGTGATCTCGCCGGGCGTCGTCGAGATGCTGATGCTCTGAGTGAACAGCAGTGAACCCGAGGGAACGGTCTCGGGTGCGGCCTCGAAGATCTCGGCGTAGAACGCGCCCGTGCAGGCCATCGTGGTGTCTTCGAAGCTCAGCGCGTCTCCGGCGGCCATGACGACCGTCTCCCCCGCCGGGTTCATTGGCGTGGTCGTGCTCGTCGCATTGTCGAAGGATTCGTTGAATCCGACGAGCGTCAGGGTGACTGTCTCTCCCGGAACGACGTAGAAGCTCTGCGAGCTGACGGAACGGTCTGACAATCGACGGTGTAGGTCGCTGGCGCGGCGTTGGCGGTGGCAGGCGTCACCACCGCGAGACCGGCGGCGACCATGATGGTTGCGGCCCCGGTGGCGACGGTACGCACAGCACTTTTCACACCCATTGACGTCAACTCCCCCCAGAGTGCCCATCCCTATCGGCTAGAGCAACCGTAGCGACGCGGCCCGGCCTGAGGCGCACCCCACTAGTAGGGGCACGAGATCACTCGAGGGCGGCGCGCAACTTCGTGGTCAGTTCGTCGGTGTCGAAGTAGTTCTCGACAACGATGACGTCAGCAAAGGTTCTGCCGATTGCCTCGACGAACTCCGCCGAGGTCAGGATGATCTGGGCATCGGCGGAGGCCTGGTGCACCGACGCGAGGTCGGCGGCAACCACCTCGGCTTCGAGATCGAGCTTCGCGAGCACCCGTTCGGCATTGACCTTCAGGATGCCCGAGCTACCGATGCCCGCGCCACAAATGGTCACGATCTTCACGACGTTCGACCCGCGCCGAGCCCCATAATGCGCTGAACCTCTGCGGTCGATGTCGCTGCCGCGAGGTCGGAGATGGCTGTCGAATCATTGAAGACGTTCGCCACGGCGGCGACAGCAGCGAGGTGCTCGTCGGCGGTTTTGATGGCGAGCCCGAGCACGACCCGCACGGGGTCGTTGTATGGATGCCCGAACAGCACCGGTTCGCGCAGCGTCACGATCGACAGACCGTCGCCGAGTACCTCGGGACCGGGCCGGGCGTGCGCGAGCGCGAGCCCCGGCGCGATGACGACGTAGGGTCCGTGCTCCTCGATCATGCGGATCATCTCGCGCCCGTATTCCGGCTTCGCGGCGCCGGATGCCGCGAGGGCGTCGGCAGCGAGCATCACGGCGGCGCGCCAGTCCGACGCGACCGCATCGAGGACGATCGCGCTCCCGGGAAGAGGCGGAAGGCTCACGCGTTATCGAACCCCGCGGTGATGCGATCGACGAGGTCCTCCCGGTCTTCGAGCGGCAAGAAGCTCGAGGCAGCCGCGTTGAGCTGGAACACCGCCAGGTCGGTGAGGTCATAGTCGAACGTCTCGGCGAGCAACGACAGCTCGCGGCTGAGCGTCGTCGCGCTCATGAGGCGGTTGTCAGTGTTGACGGTCACGCGGAAGCCAAGCTGGTAGAGCAGGTCGAATGGATGGTCGATGAGCTCGTCACCCCACTGCTCGATCGCTCCCGTCTGCAGGTTGGAGGACGGCGACAGTTCGAGAGCGATCTCACGATCCTTCACCCACTGGGCGACCGGTCCGAGGGTCACGTAGGTGTTCTCGTCGTCCTCTCGCGCGGTCGTGACATCCTCGGCGAGGCGCACTCCGTGCCCGAGGCGCAGCGCGCGTCCGTCGAAGAGTGCGCCGCGGATCGAGTCGAGGCCGTCGGCTTCACCCGCGTGCACGGTGGCGGGGAGGAAGTGTTTGGCAAGGTAGTCGAACGCGTCGCGCAGGTTGCCGGCAGGAAACCCTGCTTCAGCTCCGGCGATGTCGAAGCCCACGACGCCGCGGTCGCGGTGCCGCACCGCCAGCTCGGCGATCTCGAGGCCGCGATCGGCGTGGCGCATGGCGCTCACGAGCTGCCCGACGCGAATCGAGCCGCCCGCGTGACGGACATCCTCGACACCCGCATCGAGACCCTCCTGCACTGCTTCGACGGTCTGGTCGAGGGTGAGCCCGCGCTGGAGGTGCTGCTCGGGTGCCCACCGGATCTCGCCGTAGATGACCCCGTCGGCGTGGAGGTCTTGCACGAATTCGCGCGCGACCCGGGCGAGCCCCTCGTGTGTCTGCATGACGCCCGTCGTGATGTCGAACGTCTTGAGGTATTCGACGAGGGAGCCGGAGTCGGACTTCTCGGCGAACCAGGTGCCGAGCTCCGCAGCATCCGTCGCGGGCAGATCGAGGTCGATCGCGTCGGCGAGCTCGATGATGGTCTGCGGGCGAAGACCGCCGTCGAGGTGATCGTGCAACGACACCTTGGGGAGGTCCGTAATGGATGCTCCTCCCCCGGGCATGAGGTAGTTCTCAACAGCGGCGTTCATGGGAGTAAATCTATCGGGCTTCTTACTGGGAGTCGCCTTGCAGTCTCGCCGAGATGTACCCGGCCGTGTCGATCGCGGCATCGCGGACGACCGCCGCATCCACCGAACTGAACGTCGTCGCGACGTAAGGCACCGTGAGGGCCGCGATAGTGCGCGCACCGTCGCGAATCGGCACGACGACGTCGGTGATGCCCTCCTGCAATGCGTCTGGGCGCACCACCGGTCGATCATCGTCGGAGCTGAGCACGGCGCCCGTGGCTGTCTCGGCGACGCCGAAGACGGCACCGACACGCACACGGAAGCCGAAATCGGCGGGCGACTCGACCTGCGCGATCACGCGCACGGCCCCGGCATCGAGCACACTGAGGTTGCAGGACTGCCGCACGCAGTCGGCGAGATCACGCATCGCCGGGGTCGCGATCGCGATGAGACCGCGCAAGGGCGGATGGCGGTGAGCAAGGTCGAAAGTGCGCATCGAGAACGCGTACAGGCCCGATTGCGGGTCGCGCGTCACGTATCCGCGCCGTTCCAACGTCGCGAGTACCCGGAAGATCTGGCCGACGCTGCGTCCGGTCGCCTCCGCGATCTCCGACTGACTCAGCCCGCCCGCCTGCTCGCTCAACAGCTCGAGGATGTCGAGACCTTTCTCGAGCGCGGGGGCGCTGTAGTGCTCCACTAGATGTGAGCCCCCATGGCGGCGAGCATGCGCCGCGCGATCGTACGGTTGATGTCGTCGGGGACGGGTTGCGCACCGGGCGTCAGGGTGGCGGTCGCCGTGGCGATCCGCTCGAGGGAGAGTGACTGCAACAGAAACCCGAGGTCCATCGACTCGAGCGAGTTCCCCTTGGGTTCACGACCCGCGAGGTTCATCATGCGTCCGTCCGCGATGAGTACTACATGGCGGCCTCCGGGCAGCTCGAGACGCTCGATCGCGTCGTCGAGCACTGTGGCGCCGGTCGAGACCTCGCGCAGAGCCTCCACGTCGATCTCCCACGGGAAGTGCCCGCAATTGGCAAGTACTGCGCCGTCCGCAACCCGCTCGAAGAAGGGGGCGGTGAGGATGCCCGGATGCCCGGTCGCCGTGATGAACACCTCACCCCACTCCGCGAGGTCCAGCACGGTCCCGACGCGGAACCCGTCCATTGCGGCCTCGAAGGCCTTGATCTCGTCGATCTCGACTACCGCGACTTTGCCCCCGAGTGCGCGGAGGTATTGCGCAACACCGCGACCGCACCATCCATAGCCCGCGACCACGAAGCGACGACCCGGCACCATGAGGTTCGTGATGCGCATGAAACTCTCGACGACCGATTGACCGACCGCGTGTCGGTTCTCGCCGATGGCCTTGAGGGGGCTGTCGTTGATGACGATGACGGGGAACGGGACCCGGTCGGCGAGTTCGTCGCGCAGACGGAACCCGCCCGACGTGGTCTCCTCTGTACCGCCCATCACGGTGCCTTCGAGTCCCTGGTCGACGATGCCGGCGACGAGGTCGGCGCCATTGTCGAGCAGGATGTCCGGACGCGCGTCGATCACCGACTGCACGTTCACGTGGTGTTGATCCCAGTCGTCGTCTCGCGCTCCAAAGACGGTCATGCCGCCGTCACGCAAAAACGCGACGATGTCGTCCTGGGTGGACCCGTGGTTGCCGGTCGCGACGATCTCCGCACCCCCGGCGGCCAGCGTTTCGAGCAGCACGGCGGTCTTCGGCTCGAGGTGAAGCGACATCCCGACGCGACGCCCCGCGAGCGGGCGGCTGCGGAAGAACTCGTCGCGCGTGGCGGCGAGCAGGGGCATCCTCGATCGAATCCATTCGACGCGTGCGGCGCCCCGAGAGGCGAGTTCGTTGCTCATACGCGCACTCTACACATATGAAGCTAACTTTCATATATGCTCGCGTCCATGGCGACCAAGATCATCCTCGACTGCGACCCCGGGCACGACGACGCCGTCGCGCTTCTGCTTGCCTGGGGCAACCCCGACATCGAGCTCGTGGGGGTGACGACCGTCGCGGGCAACCAGACCATCGACAAGGTGACCCGCAATGCCCTCTCGATCGCACGCGTCGCTGGCATCACTGGCGTGCCGTTTGCGCGCGGCGCCCATCGACCCCTCGTGCGCGAGGTGGAAGTCGCCGAAGGGATCCATGGCGAGTCGGGGCTTGACGGCCCCGAACTGCCTGAGCCGGTCATCGAACTCGATTCTCGGCATGCCGTCGACTTCATCATCGACACGGTCATGGAGGCCGAACGCGGTGAGATCACGCTCGTGCCGACCGGCGCCCTCACCAACATCGCGATGGCCGTGCGTAAGGAACCACGCATTGCGGAGCGTGTGAAGCAAGTCGTGCTCATGGGCGGCGGCGTCAACGTCGGCAACTGGAGCGCGACGAGCGAGTTCAATATCGTCATCGACCCCGAGTCGGCACACATCGTCTTCAATGAGAAATGGCCGCTCACCATGGTCGGCCTGGATCTCACACACGAGGCCCTGGCGACCCCGGAGGTCGCAGCGTCGATCGCGGCGATCGGCACCAAGCCCGCCAAGTTCGTGGGGGAACTACTCGAATTCTTCGGCCACGCATACAAGGACGAGCAGGGGTTCGATCATCCGCCGGTGCACGACCCGTGCGCCGTCGCGTTCGTGATTGATCCGAGCGTCATGGACGTCGTGCGGGTGCCCCTCGACGTGGAACTCACGGGCACGCTCACGCTCGGGATGACCGTGGCAGATTTCCGGGCACCGGCTCCCGACGACTGCACGACACAGGTTGCCCGCAACCTCGACCACGCGAAGTTCTGGGCGCTCGTGGTCGACGCGCTCGAGAGAATCGGCGACCCCGTCTAGACCGAACTAGTCGACGCGACCGGCGATGAGCGGTCCACCGGTGTCGAGAGCGCTGCCCTCGTCGCCGATGACGTAGGCACCCTCGAGTGCCTCGAGCGCGCGCTCGAAGCGGGCCGATTCGTCCGTATGCATCGTGAAGAGCACGTCGCCCTTCTTCACCGCGTCACCCGGCTTGACGGCGAGATCGATTCCCGCCGCGTGCACGACCGGGTCTTCCTTGCGCGCGCGTCCCGCGCCCAAGCGCCAGGCCGCGATACCGAAGGGAAGGGCATGCTGGGCGACGAGCACGCCGTCGCGCTCTGCCACGACCCTCTGCGTCTCGCGAGCGACCGGCAACGCGGCATCCGGATCCCCGCCCTGCGCCGAGATCATCGCACGCCACGTGTCCATGGCCTGACCGCGCGCGAGGTGACCCTCGACGTCGGCGTCGGGCTGCCCCGCAAGGGCGAGCATCTCGCGGGCGAGGGCCAGAGTGAGCTCGACGACATCCGCCGGCCCCCCACCGCTGAGCACCTCAACGGACTCGCGCACCTCATTGGCGTTGCCGATCGCGAGGCCGAGCGGCACATTCATGTTCGTCAGCAGCGCGACGGTCTTGACGCCGGCATCCTTGCCGATGCGAACCATCGTCTCCGCAAGCTCGCGGCTGCGCGCGGGATCTTGCATGAACGCACCCGAACCGAACTTGACGTCGAGCACGAGGGCCGCAGTGCCCTCGGCAATCTTCTTCGACATGATCGACGAGGCGATGAGCGGAATCGACTCGACCGTGCCCGTGATGTCTCTCAGCGAGTAGAGGCGACGGTCGGCGGGGGCGAGTCCGGATCCCGCGGCGCAGATGACGGCACCGACGCTATCGAGCTGGGCGTAAAACTCATCGTTGGTCAGGGACGCGCGCCAGCCCGGAATCGACTCAAGCTTGTCGAGCGTGCCGCCCGTGTGCCCGAGCCCGCGTCCCGAAAGCTGGGGAACCGCGACACCGAACGACGCGACGAGCGGAGCGAGCGGCAACGTGATCTTGTCGCCGACGCCACCCGTCGAGTGCTTGTCGGTCGTCGGCTTGCCGAGACCCTCGAACGAGAGAGTCTCGCCCGAGGCGATCATCGCGAGCGTCAGGTCGCGGATCTCCTCGCGTTCCATCCCATTCAGGAAGATCGCCATCGTCATCGCTGACATCTGCTCGTCCGCAACGTAGCCGCGCGTGTAGGCGTCGACGAGCCAGTTGATCTGCTCGGTCGTCAAGACGCCCTTATCGCGCTTGGTGCGGATGAGGTCTACGACATCGAAGGCTTCGACAGTCATGCGCTGTACTCCTCCAGCGTGCGCGGACCGAAGGCGTCGGGGATCACCTCGTCGATCGTTTTGATGCCCGACACCGTGTCGAGCAGCATGCCTGGTGCGGAGTGTTCGAAGAGCAGCTGGCGGCAACGCCCGCAGGGCATGAGCGCATTCCCCTTGCCGTCGACGCACGTGAATGCGACGAGCTTGCCGCCCCCGGTCATGTACAGCGCGGAGACGAGGGAGCACTCGGCACACAAGCCGAGGCCGTACGAGGCGTTCTCGATGTTCGCGCCCGAGATGACGCGGCCGTCGTCAACGATGGCCGCGACGCCAACGGGGAAGTTGGAGTAGGGCGAGTAGGAGTGCGTGAGCGCCTCCTTGGCGACCCCGCGCAGGGCATCCCAGTCGGCGTCCGTCTTCGGAATGAATTCACTCATGATTTGATGTACGGCTTTCCTGAGGCGGCTGGGCCGCGAACCTGACCCACGAGCCCGGCCACGGCGAAGATCGTCACGACGTAGGGCAGCATGAGCATGAACTCACTGGGGACGGGCGATCCGATGATCGACAGCACGCTCTGCAGGTTCGATGCGAACCCGAAGAGGAGAGCCGCGAGGGTCGCCCGAATGGGATCCCAGCGTCCGAAGATGACGGCCGCAAGGGCAATGAAGCCCGCACCCGCCGTCATCTCCTTGTTGAACGCGCCCACCGAACCCAGCGTGAAGTAGGCCCCACCCAGGCCGGCGATCGCGCCCGCGAGAGAGACGTTCCAGAACCGGGTGCGCGCGACATTGATTCCGACGGTGTCGGCGGCCTGTGGATGCTCCCCCACCGAGCGCAACCGCAGACCCCAGCGTGTCTTGAACAGCGCGAACCACACGAGGGCGACGGCGATGTACATGAGGTAGACGATGATCGTCTGCCGGAACAGCACCGGCCCCAGGATGGGGATCTCGCTCAGCAACGGGATGTTGATGCGCTCGAATCTCGGCGGCGTGTTGAGCAGCTCGCGGTTCGGGCTCAGGAGCGTCGAGAACAGGAAGCTCGTGAGACCCACGACGAGCACATTGAGCACGACGCCGACGATGACCTGATCGACGAGGTACTTGATCGAGAAGGCGGCAAGCACAAACGAGACGAGCACACCCGCGACCATTGCCGAGACCAGTCCCAGCAGCGGCTGCTGAGTGACCGAGGCCACGACGGCCGATACGAAGGCCCCCGCGAGCAGCTGACCTTCGATCGCGACGTTGACGACACCCACGCGCTCGGATATCACCCCGCCGAGTGCACCGAAGATGAGCGGCACGCTCAGCCCGACGGTGCCCACCAGCAGGCCAGGGATCGGGATCGTCGCGTTCGCGGCCGCCCACGTGAGGAACCCCACGAGGAAGAGGAACGCGAAAACCGCGGTGAGCCACAGCGGCGTCTTACGGGCTTTGTACGCAAGGTACGCCGATGCGATCGCAATGAGGAACAACAGCACCGTCACCGCGACGCTCACGATCGTGACGTTTGCGGAGATGGCCGGCAGCTGAATGAGGTCTCGATCGGTCGACAGACGGAACGTCGTGACACCCGCACGCCCGAACACGATGAGCATGACGAGCGCGATGATCGCAAAGATGCCGAACGCGATAGGCGGCTTCCAGTTACGCACCACCGCCTTCTCGAGCACCACGGGCGCAGAGGAGGGCATCACTGCCGGTTCTACGGTCGTCACTTGGTCACCACCGCCTTCTTACCGGTGAGCCGGGAGGCTCTCGAAATGGCCCGCGTGCCCGGCACCGGGAGTCGGAAGATGGCGCGCACGAGTGGCGGCGCCGCGATGAAGAGCACGATGAGCGACTGTACGACGAGCACGATGTCGATGGGCACTCCCTGTGCTGCCTGCATCGAATAGCCGCCGGCTTTAAGCGCGCCGAACAGGATGCCCGCGAAGAAGACCCCGATGGGCTTCGACCGGCCCAACAGTGCGACCGTGATGGCATCGAACCCGATCCCCGCGTCGATGCCCTGCGTGAAGCCCGTCGTGACGGTTCCCAGCACCTGAGCTACCCCTGCGAGGCCGACGAGCGCCCCGGAGATGAGCATCGCGTACACGTAGATGTTTTTCACGTTCATGCCTGCGACGCGCGCGGCGTTGGGATTCTCGCCCACCGCACGGAACTGGAAGCCCAGGTTGGAGCGGTTGATGAGGTACCAGACCCACACGGTCGCCGCGATGGCGAAGAGGAAGCCAAGGTGCAGGTTGTATTTGGGCCCAAAGAGCTCCGGGAAGACCGCGGTGGGAAGCATCGCCGGCGACTTGGGGTTCGTCGATCCGGGTGCCTGCAGCGCACCCGGGGTGCGCAAGAGGAACGCGATCAGGTAGTACGCGACGTAGTTGAGCATGATCGTCACGATGACCTCGTGAGCACCCGTGCGCGCCTTCAGCAGACCGACGATTCCGCCCCAGATCGCACCCGCGAGCATACCCATCGCCACGGCAACGATGAGGTGGATGCCGAACGGAAGCGGCCACGCGAAGCCGACGTATCCCGCCGCCCCCGCCGCCACGAGCATCTGGCCGCGCCCACCGATGTTGAACAGTCCCGCACGGAACGCGACCGCGACACCGAGGCCAGCTGCGATGAGCGGAGTCGCGAATGTCAGGGTCTCGGTCAGTGGTTTGATACCGTCTGCGAAGCCCGGGCGCCGGAAGTTGTAGATCGAGCCCTGGAACAGCGCGACGTACGCCCCGGATACGGCGTCCCAGATCGCCCTGAAGGTGTCCGCGGGGCGGGAGAAGAAGTATCCGGCCGCAGCCTGCACGTCTTTGTCGGTGAAGGCGATGAGGATGCCGCCAGCGACGAGCGCGAGCACGACTGCAAGGAACGAGATCATGGCGCTGCCGCCCACGATGTCGCGCAGCACCTGGTGGGCGCGTGACGGTGGCTCGACCTCGTTGGGCAACTGACCCGCCTCGAGCACGGTCTCCGTGGGTGACGGAACGTCGTTGGTGATCTTCGGGTCGGTCATGCTGCAGCTCCCGCCGCGGCCGGAGATTCCCCGGCCATCATGAGGCCGAGCACTGCGCGTGGGGTGTCCCCAGGCACGATGCCGACGATGGATCCGCGGTACATCACCGCGATACGGTCTGCGAGCGCAACGACCTCGTCGAGCTCGGTAGAAACGACAATGACGGGTACGCCCGCGTCGCGAGCGGCCACGATGCGTGTGTGCACGAACTCGATCGAGCCGACGTCGAGACCTCGAGTGGGCTGTGCCGCGACGAGCAGTCGCAGGTCACGGCTCAATTCGCGCGCGAGCACGACCTTCTGCTGGTTTCCCCCCGAAAGCCGACCGACGTGCGTTCCGATTCCTTGAGCACGGATGTCGAACTCGGTGATCTTCTCCTCGGCAAACTGGGCGAGAAAACCGAGCTGCAGCGCTCCCGCCTTCACGAACGGGGGCGTGTGGTACCGGTCGAGCATGAGGTTCTCGGCGATCGTGAACTCGGCGACGAGTCCATCCTCCTTGCGGTCTTCGGGCACGAAGCCCACGCCGGCATCGAGCGTCTTGCGCACCGACACCCGCAGCGACTTGCCGTCGAGGGAGATGCCGCCCGTGACCTTCGGCTGTAGGCCGATGATGGCCTCAGTGAGCTCGGTCTGCCCGTTGCCCTGCACACCGGCGATCGCGAGGATCTCGCCTTCGTGCACCTCGAAGCTGACATTGTTGACGACGAGTTGGTTGCGGTGATCGATCACCGACAAGCCGTCGACAACGAGCGCGGCCTTGCCGGGCTTCGCCGGTCCCTTGTCGATCATGAGGTCGACGGCGCGACCGACCATGAGTGAGGCGAGCTCCTCGTTCGTCGCGGTGGGCTCAGCCTGTCCAACGACCTTGCCGAGGCGAATGACCGTGATCCGGTCCGCCACCTCACGCACCTCGCGCAGCTTGTGGGTGATGAAGACGATGGATGTGCCAGACTCCCTCAGTTGACGCATGATCGCCATGAGCTCGTCGGTCTCTTGCGGGGTGAGAACGGCCGTTGGTTCGTCGAAGACGAGCACCCGGGCATCCCGCGACAGGGCCTTGATGATTTCGACTCGCTGCTGCACACCGACCGGCAGATCGTCGACGAGCGCATCGGGGTCGACGTCGAACCCGAACCGGGCGGAGATCTCGCGCACCTTCTCGCGTGCGCCGTCGAGGTCGAGCCGCCCACCGAACTTCGTCTGCTCGTGACCGAGCATGACGTTCTCTGCGACGGTGAAGACAGGTATGAGCATGAAGTGTTGGTGCACCATGCCGATTCCCGCGTTCATTGCATCGCCGGGGCCGGAGAAATGCTGCACCTCATCGTCCAGCAGGATCTCGCCCTCGTCGGCCTGGTAGAGGCCGTAGAGCACATTCATGAGGGTGGATTTGCCGGCGCCATTCTCTCCGAGGAGACAGTGGATCTCGCCGGGTTCAACGGTGAGGTCGATGTGGTCGTTGGCGACCAAGGCACCGAATCTCTTCGTGATTCCGCGAAGTTCGAGCTTCATGTGGACCAATCTAACGTGCGGGCCAATTCTGGAGTAGGACAGCACAGTTAACGAGTAAGGGAGACCAGCGAACTGGTCTCCCTTACCTGCTAGACGTGCTTAGCCGAGGTACGACGCGACAGGAATGCTGCCGTCGATGATTCCGGCCTTGATGGTGTCGAGCTCACCCGAGAGGTCGGGCGACACGAGCGACTCGAAGTTGTGGAACGGCGCGTAGCCGACACCATCGTTCTCGAGCGTTCCGACGTAGGCCTCGTTCGAGAAGTCACCCGCGGCAGCAGCCGAGACGACCGCTGCGGTCGCCGACTTGATGCCCTTCAGGATCGACGTGAGGATGATGTCCTGCGTCGACGGGTCGGTCTCGAAGAGGTCGGCGTCGACACCGAGGAGGGCGATGTCCTTGCCCGAGTCGGTGATGGCCGCAACGGCGCTCTGGTAGATCGGTCCACCGACGGGGAGCAGGATGTCTGCGCCCTGGTCGATGAAGTTCTGAGCGGTCGACTTGGCGACGTCGTTGGCCTCGAAGCCACCCGTGAAGGTAGCGGTGTCGGGGCTGGCCGGGTCGTAGCCGAGCACCTTGACAGCCGTGCCCTTCTCGGCGTTGTAGTAGGCCACGCCCTGGGCGAAGCCGTCCATGAAGATGGTGACGGTCGGGAAGTTCATTCCACCCCAGGTCGCGACGACGCCCGACTTCGAGTAGCTCGCGGCGGCGTAGCCGACGAGGAACGCGGCCTGAGCCGTGTTGAAGACGATCGGCTTCGTGTTCTCGAAGTCGGGGGTGCCGTCGAAGTCGCCGTCAGCGGCGTCGTCGATGAGCGCGAACTCGACGTCCGGGTTGGCCTCGGCCGCGGTCAGGGTCGCAGCGGAGAGCGCGAAGCCGACGGTGACGATGAGGTTGCAGCCCTGCGAAACGAGGCTGTCGATGTTCGGCGCGTAGTCGGTCTCCGAAGCGGACTCGACCGTGATGGGCTCGACGCCCAGCTCGGCCGCAGCCTCGGTGAGACCCTCGAAGCCGAGCTGGTTGAACGACTTGTCGTCGAAGCCACCGGCGTCGGAAACCATGCAGGGAAGGAAGTCGCTACCAGCGTTGCCGCCGTCGGTCTCCTCGGGTGCTGCGGCGCAGCCGGCGAGAACGAGTGCTCCCGTTCCGACCAGTGCGAGACCGCTGATGACGCGGCCGCGAGTGATGATGCTCAAGGTGTCCTCCAAGATGCTGCCCGGCAAGAAGGTGCCGGGGCTGTGTCACAACATTACCCAGTGTTACAAGGCGAAAAAGGGGTAAAGCGGGGCCGTCGCCGAATGGTTACAAACCCGCGACGAGCACGAAATCGACCCGACACACTCGGGCCGGGAGCGCTACTGGGGAGTGCTCGGGCTCGTCACCTCGATCGTGCCCGCGATGATGTCCACGCGGAGCTGATCGAGCTCGAGCGCGAGTTCCGCGCTCACTCGGGAAGCGAGGTCGTGGAAGGGTGCGATCTCCACTCCCTGGTTGTCGAGCGTGCCGATGTAAGGGGCGTTGTCGAAGGTGTCGTCGAGGGAACTCTTGACGATCTCCACGACCGCGGAGCCCGTGTTCTTGAGCACCGAGGTCAGTACCACGGATCGGAATTCGGCCGGCAGCGTCTCGTATCCATCCGAGTCGACCCAGATGATGGATGCCGTACCCGAGTCGAGCGCCGCTCGAGCCGCGCCCTCCCCCACCTGGCCCGCGACCGGCAGGATGACGTCGGCCCCCTGGTCGATGAAGGCCTGAGCGGTCGTGAGCCCCTTGTTGATGTCTTCGAAGTCGCCCGTGAAGACACCATCCTGGGTGGCCTTGTCCCAGCCGAGGACCGCGACGGCCGTGCCGTGCACCTCGTTGTACTTCGCGACCCCATCCACGAAACCATCCATGAAGAGGGTGACGGGAGGCTGGTTGCCCCCGCCAAATGTCGCAACCTTGCCCGTCTGCGAGACACCGGCGGCCAGGTAGCCCGCGAGGTAGGCCGCCTGGGCCGTGTCGAAGACGATGGGCTTGACGTTCGGGGCATCCACGAACTCGTCGACGATGGCGAAATCCACGTCTGGGTTCTTAGCGGCCTGGTCGGCGGTCGATGGCGCGAGTTCATAGCCGACAGTGAGGATGAAGCCGCAGCCGGTGTCGACAGCCTGCTGCACGTTCGGCTCGAGATCGGTCTCCGACGTCGAGACGAGCACATCGACGCCGATGCCGAACTCGTCGGCAGCGTCCTGCAGGCCCTTCCAGCTCGCGTCGTTGAAGGAACGATCGTCGAGACCGCCCGAGTTGGTGACCATGCGAGCGCAGAACTGTTCGCCGGAACCGTTTTCGCCGGGTCGCTCGGGAGCGGGAGCACAGGCGGCGAGGAGGAGGACAGCAACGGTGCCGAAAACGGCACCGGCACGAACTGCGAAGGGTGAGGACATGCCTCCGACGCTAGTACAGCGGGTGGGCTACAGCACGTCGTTGCGACCGGACAGCTTGAGTGCATCGACGACGGCCTTGACGCGCTGGGCGTTCGCGGTCGTGGTCACGAGGAGGGCATCCGGAGTGTCGACGACGACGATGTCGGTCACACCGATGAGGGAGATGAGGCGACCGGTGCCACTCACCACGACCCCCGTCGACGCGTCGGCGAGCACGCGCGCGTTTTCGCCGAGGATGGCGAGATCGGACTTGCGTCCGCCCGAGTGCAACTTGGCGATCGAGGCGAAGTCGCCGACGTCATCCCAGTCGAAGTCACCGGGCACGACAACGAGCTTGCCCGCGGCGGCCGCGGGTTCGGCGACCGTGTAGTCGATCGCGATCTTCGTCAGTCCGGGCCACACCTTGTCGACGACCGCACCGCGTCGGGGGGTGTCCCAGGCCTCGGCGAGTTCGGTGAGACCGGCCAGAAGGGCAGGGTCGGCGGCCCCGAGCTGCTCGAGCAGTACATCCGCTCGAGCAATGAACATACCGCCGTTCCACAGGTAGTCACCGCTCGCGACGTACTTCTCCGCGGTTGCGAGGCTCGGCTTCTCGACGAAGGAATTTGCGGCGACCGCACTCGGCGCGCCCTCGATCTCGAGGGGACCCGCGCAGTGGATGTAGCCGAAGCCGACCGCCGGCTCGGTAGGAGTGATGCCAATCGTGGCGATGTAGCCGGCTTGCGCTGCGGCCACCGACTCGGTCACGGCGCGCCGGAAGCCGCGAGAATCTTTGATGACGTGGTCGGCGGCGAACGAGCCGATGACGACGTCCGGTTCGCGATGATGCAGGATCGCGGCGGCGAGTCCGATCGCGGCGGACGAATCCTTCGGCTCGCTCTCGAGTACGACATTGATGTCGGTCAGTTCGGGCAACTGTGCCTCGACCGCGGCGCGGTGCGCCCGACCCGTGACGACCATGATGCGGTCGACGCCGGAGAGCGGCACGAGCCGATCCCAGGTGTCCCGCAGAAGGGTCTGACCGGATCCCGTGAGGTCGTGCAGGAACTTGGGTGCCTCCGCGCGGGAGAGCGGCCAGAGCCGAGAGCCGATGCCACCGGCGGGAATGACGCTGTAGAAGTGCTCGAGGGGACCACTGCGTCGGTTCATAGCGTCAAGCATAGGTATCGCCGACCGAGCAGAGTCTTAAGGCACCATTCACCCGGTCGCCATGGGCGGGTCACGGCCACTCCATGCGCGATTCCTACCGTGGATACCGATGCGAATCGCACTGGTCAGTGAGAGCTTCCTCCCCAGCACCAACGGGGTCACCACGAGCGTCCGAAAGGTACTCGAACACTTGAGGGACACCGGACACGAAGCCATCGTCATCGTGCCAGCGGCCGGGGCACCCGCGGAGTACGCCGGGTTCCGCGTGCACGAGGTGCCGGCCGTCGCCTACCGCCAGTTTCCAGTGGGATTGCCAAGCCCCCAGGTGCAGCGGCTCATCGCGGACTTCCGGCCCGACGTCATCCATGCCGCCTCACCGTTCCTCCTGGGCGGGCAGGCCATCACGGCGGGAAGCCGGCTGGGCATCCCGAGCGTGGCGATCTTTCAAACCGACGTGGCGGGTTATGCGCGACGCAACCGTCTCGGTGCGATGACGGGAGTGGCCTGGCGTGCGGTGCGCTGGATTCACGAGGGAGCGACCGTGACGCTCGTGCCGTCGTCCGCGTCGATGGACGATCTCGAGCGCGCGGGCATCCGGCGGCTCGCCCGCTGGGGACGCGGCGTGGATCTCGAGACATACCATCCCCGCAATCGCGGGACTACTGCCGCGACGCGACTGCGCTCGCGCATTGCCCCGAACGGCGAGACGATCATCGGCTACGTCGGACGACTCGCGCCCGAGAAACAGGTCGAGCGGCTGCGGGTGCTTCGAGGCCTGCCGGGCATCCGCATCGCCATCGTCGGCGACGGCCCCTCGAGCGCAAGCGTGAAGAGGGAGCTGCGCGGGATGCCCGTGACCCACCTCGGCTCGCTGTCGGGTGCTGACCTCGCCGCCGCCTACGCCGCACTCGACGTCTTCGTGCACACCGGCGAAGAGGAGACCTTCGGCCAGACTCTGCAAGAGGCGCACGCGAGTGGGTTGCCTGTGGTCGCTCCTCGCGCCGGCGGACCCGTCGACCTCGTGGAGCACGGCGTCACCGGCTATCTGTTCGACGCCGGAGGCGACGAACAGCTCCGCGCGTACGTAGAAGCACTCGCGCTCGATCTCTCGCTGCGGGCGCGCATGGGCGAAGCGGGGCGTCGAAGCGTGCTGGGGCGCAGCTGGCGGGGGATTTGCCAGGAACTGCTGGCGCACTATCGCGCGGCGATCGCGACCCACTCCAACGCGTTGGCGGACTCGTTGGGCTGAGGCCGCGCGCATCGCGTGGCCAAGAATCCAGATTCTTTCCACAGGTGGAGCAGCTCCGCGGACGAATGGCCCGCCGTGGCGGAATACACTGGAGAAGTCCGACCCGGACAGTCGTCGGTCGCCCGAGTGCGGCCCGCACATCCCGCTAGGAGGGATTACTCGTGCCACAGAAGTCGGCGGGTACCCTGGCGAACGAGCCGCTCGCCATGCCCAAGATCCGAATGCCGCGGCGCCCCGCCGGAACCCTGTATCGCGGACGCGAGGGAATGTGGTCGTGGGTGCTGCACCGCATCACCGGCGTTGCGATCTACTTCTTCCTGCTCGTGCACATTCTCGACACCGCGCTCGTGCGCGTGAGCCCTGAGGCCTACAACGCCGTCATCAGCGCGTACAAGACGCCCATCATGGGGCTCGGTGAGATCGCGCTCGTCGCAGCGATCGGATTGCATGCGCTCAACGGTTTGCGCATCATCCTCATCGATTTCTGGAGCGTCGGAACGCGCCACCAGAAGCTGCTGTTCTGGATCGTCATCGCGGTCTGGATCGTTCTGCTCGCGGGCTTCATCCCGCGCCAGCTCATGCACATCTTCGGAGGTGGAGAGTGACCACGATCGAGGCTCCCCGCAGCGTCACCCCGGTACGACGCCGCCGCGGCCCCAACTGGGAAAAGTGGGGATGGATCTACATGCGCGCGTCTGGGGTCGTGCTCGTTGTGCTGATCTTCGGCCACCTCTTCGTGAACCTCGTCGCGGGAGAGGGTGTCAAGGCCATCGACTTCGCGTTCGTGGCGGGCAAGCTCGCCGATCCCTTCTGGGTCGTGTGGGACACGCTGCTGCTGTGGCTCGCGCTCATCCACGGCGCCAACGGCATGCGCACTCTCACCAACGACTACGCGACCAATCGACTCGTCCGTTACATCCTGCTTAGCGCGATCGCCGCGTCGACCGCAGTACTGCTCATCTTGGGAACACTCGTGATCTACACCTTCGACCCCTGCCCCGCAGGCGCCCCTGCAGACCTCCTGCCTAGCTTCTGCCCGGTGCCGTGAGCATGGAACTACCCAAGGACGGCTCAGTAGTCGACGGAATCCACTACCACCAGCACGACATCGTCATCGTCGGAGCCGGTGGTGCCGGCATGCGTGCCGCGATCGAGACGGGGCCGCACGCGCGCACCGCCGTCATCAGCAAGCTCTACCCAACGCGCTCCCACACGGGCGCCGCACAGGGCGGCATGGCGGCCGCGCTCGCGAACGTCGAAGAAGACAACTGGGAGTGGCACACCTTCGACACCGTCAAGGGCGGCGACTACCTCGTCGACCAGGATGCCGCCGAGATCCTCGCGAAGG
>CAYZHZ010000035.1:0-20833 GCA_964477625.1 uncultured Salinibacterium sp. | reverse complement strand
AGCGCGCAGCACCTCGAAGACCTTGTCGAGACCTTCCTTGCCGATGACGTCGCGGACACCCACGAGATCGACGTTCTCTGCAGGGACCTCAATGGTCAGGTCACCCTGAGTCACATTCAGCTTGAGGTAGAGCTTCTCTTCGCCCTTGATGATTCGCTTCTTCACCTCGGTGATCGTTGCGGCACCGTGGTGGGGGTAAACGACAGTCTCGCCGACCTCAAACAACATGAATAGGGGTCCTTTCGAAGACACCTAGTTTATCACAGCGGATTCGAAGTAAGGATGCCCTAACTCGGCGCTCTCGCGCGGCCTTCGGTAAGCTAAGCGTCGTGATCACACGCACGCCTCTCGCCCGCGCCGCGGCCTCTGTCATCCTCGCCGGTGCACTCATCGTCGGAACCGCCGGCTGCACCTTCGTTTCCCGTCAGGCGACGCTCATCCAGTACGACCCGAGCGACGGCGTCGGCGCCAACGTGGGCAACGTACAGGTGCGCAATGTCATCGGCCTCATCGGCGAGGACGGCGCCATCAGCCTGCTCGTCACGATGGCCAATAGGGGCGCGGACGCGGCGAACGTCAACTTCCAGTTCGAATCCGGCGGCCAGAAGACCACGGTCACCAAGCGCGTCGAGGGCGGCAAGACCGTCTCGTTTGGCAACTACGAGGGTGAGGACCAGATCCTCGTCATCGACTCGGGCGTACCCGCGGGTGCGTTGCTGCCCGTCTACGTGCAGTACGGCGACAACGAGGGAACCCAGATGATGGTTCCCGTGCTGGAGGCGGTGGGTGACTACGCCGGGCTCGGGCCCAACGTTCCGACGCCGACTCCCACGCCTACCCCGACGCCGCTCGTCGAGCCAGCGCCGGAAGAGACGCCGGCTCCGTAGGTTTCGATACGCCGCTGCGCGGCTACTCAACCACCGCGATACGCCGCTGCGCGGCTACTCAACCACCGCGATACGCCGCTGCGCGGGCTACTCAACCACCGGCGGCCTTCGGCCTGCTCAAGCGCCTTTTAGGCTTCGAAGCGGTAGCCGAGTCCGCGCACGGTCACGAGCATCGTGGGCTCCGAGGGCGTCTTCTCTATGCGTGAGCGAATGCGCTTGATGTGCACGTCGAGGGTCTTGGTGTCCCCGAAGTAGTCGGCACCCCACACCCGGTCGATGAGTTGTCCACGGGTGAGGACACGTCCCGAGTTGCGGAGCAGTAACTCGAGGAGCTCGAACTCCTTGAGCGGCATGGGGATGTCCACGCCGTCGACCGCTACGGTGTGACGCTCGACATCCATCCGCACCGATCCGGCCTCGAGGATCGCGTCGGCCGCGTTGTCCGTCTCCACGCGTCTGCGGAGAACCGCGCGAATGCGCGCGAGCAGCTCCCGCGTCGAATAGGGCTTCGTCACGTAGTCGTCGGCGCCGAGCTCGAGCCCCACGACGATGTCGACCTCGGAGTCCTTCGCGGTGAGCATGATGATCGGCACGCTGGAGCGCGCGCGCAGCTCACGGCACACCTCCGTACCGGCGAGCCCCGGCAGCATGAGGTCGAGCAGCACGAGATCGGCCCCATGACGATCGAACTCGGCGAGCGCCTTGAGTCCGTCGGCGGCGACCACCGTCTCATACCCCTCTCGCCCCAAGAGGTAGGCGAGTGGCTCGCTCAGGGACTTTTCGTCCTCGACGATCAAGATGCGGGTCATGGGTCGTCCTACTCGTGGGTGGTGATGGTCAGGAATCGGCCGTGAGGGAGGCGGCGATCGCATGGGACGCGGCGGGAAGTCGCATGGTGAAGGTGGATCCGTAGCCCTGCTGGGACCACAGCCGCACGTCACCGCCGTGGTTCTCGGCGACGTGTTTGACGATGGAGAGGCCGAGACCGGAGCCCCCCGTGTTGCGAGCGCGCGCCGGATCCGTGCGGAAGAAGCGCTCGAAGACGCGATCTTGCTCGTCGTCGGGGATGCCGACCCCCTGGTCGGTGACCGCGATCTCGACGATGCCGTCGGTGTTGCTGACACCGATCCCCACGCGCGTGCCCTTGCCCGAGTACTGGATGGCATTAGAGATGAGATTGTGCAGAGCGACGACGAGTAGTGCCTCATCGCCATAGACCTCGGCGCCGGCGTCACCTCCGCTCACGAGGGCGACCTTGCGGGCATCCGCCGCCACCCGGTTCTGGTCGATGGCCAGCGCGACGACGTGGTCGATGTCGATGAGGTCGGCTTTGGTCAGAGCATCCGCAGCCTGCAGCCGCGAGAGCTCGATGATCTCCTGGGTGATGCGGGCCAGGCGCTCCGACTCTTTGGTGAGGCGCTTGGCGAAACGCTTCACCTGCTCCGCATCATCCGACGCGCTCACCAGCGCCTCGGCGAGCAACCCCACCGCGCCGATGGGCGTCTTCAGTTCGTGGCTGATGTTGGCGACGAAGTCACGCCTCACCTCATCGAGACGGTAGGACTCGGTGTGGTCCTCAGCAAGGAGCAGGATGTAGCGCGCCCCCAGACGGGCGACACGCACCATGAGGTAGATGTGCGCGTCTCCGAACGGCCCGCGCGCGAGATCCATCTCCAGAGAGATGGGCTCCCCGTTGCGTCGCACCTTGTCTACGAGCGCAACGAGCTCAGGGTGCACAAGCACACCGTTGTAGACGAGTCCGAGAGAGAACGCACCGGGGCTCGCCTTGACGACATTGTTCGATGGATCGACGACGACACCCGCCGACTCGAGAGCCTCGATCACCTGATCGACACCATCCGGCACGGCGGTGCTCGTCACTTCGACGGCGGTTTGGCCTCGACGCGCCGCGACGAGCACGATGCCGAAAACGCCGGCACCGAGCAGGATGCCGAACGCGAGTGCGGCTGGCACCAGCCACGCGGAGTCCATGGGGACTAGATTAGTTGGGTCTGTGAGAGGCACCCCGACGGAGTTTCTCCCGTCCCGCGGCGCTTCAAACGATGTTCAGGCACGCAACACCCGCTGTTAACCTTCCGCGGGCAGTGTGGGCTGAACCGTGCGGGATACCTATGCCCGCTTTCGAAGGGACCGTGAAGCGTGCGCGAAGTATTCCAGCAGGAACTGCGAGAGGTGCAGGACCGCCTCGTCGAGATCGCGACCCTCGTGGCCGCGTCGATCGAGAACGCGACGCGCGCCTTCAACGAGTCGAACATCTCACTCGCCGAGACCGTCATCGCGGACGACGACAAGATCGACGCAGCCGCACTCGAACTCGACGAGCTCGCGATCAACATCCTCGCCCGCCAGCAGCCGGTTGCGCGCGATCTGCGCATCGTGGTCTCTGCCCTGCGCATCTCGTCGTCTCTCGAGCGCATGGGCGACATGGCGGAGCACATCGCGCAGCTGGCGCGCTACCGCTTCCCCGACAAGGTCGTGCCGAAGAGCCTGCGCGGCACATTCGCGGAGCTCGGCGCCCTCGACGTGGCGATCGCCAAGAAGCTCGTCGAGCTCCTCACCAACGAAGACGTGCGTCTTGCCGAGGAGATCCGCAACGACGACGACAAGATCGACGCGCTGCACCTCTCCGTATTCGACAAGGTGCTGGGCGAGACCTGGAAGGGTGCGGCGGTCGACACCGTCGATGCGACGCTGGCCTCGCGCTACCACGAGCGATTCGCGGACCACGCGGTGTCGATCGCGAAGAAGGTGCAGTACCTCGCCACCGGCGATTGGGCTCCGGCCTCGGCCTAGAACGGGTGGTTGAGTAGCGGCGCAGCCGCATATCGAAACCTGCTCCCGCTAGCCTGTCGGCATGTCGATCGACGATGAACAGCGCGCCGCCGAGGTGCGCCTCTACTCCCAGTACGGGCTGAGCTCCCAGGAGCGGTTCATCGAGGCGGCGGGCATCCGTCTGCGTGTCGTGGAGGTCGCCGGCGACCCTGCCCTGCCTCCCGTCGTGTTGCTGCACGGGGCAGCATCCGTGACGGCAGCTGCGATACCCCTCATCCCCGCGTTCGGTGGGGCTCGCGTCATTGCGCTCGACTGGCCAGGACACGGCCTCTCTGGCCCAGCCCGACTCGGGCCTCGCACCGACCTGCGGGCGCTCGCGATCGAGATCATGGATGCCGTAGCCGCCGAGTTCGCGCTCGACCGGTTCGACGTGGTCGCCCACTCCCTCGGCGGGCAGCTCGCGCTCTACTTTTGCCTCGCGCGCCAGTCCCGTGTGCGTCGGCTCGTTCTGCTCGGGGCTCCGGGAGCCGCGTTCGGAGGACTCAAGGCGGCGGGCGGCTTCGGGCCACTAGCCATCCCGGTGATCGGCTCGCTCCTCCTGCGCATCCCCGTCTCGCGGGAGCAGTACGGAAAGAACAGTGCCCTGACTCTCGGCGCGGGCACCGTGGATGACTGGCCTCGAGAACTCGTCGACGTGGGGTGGTTCGCGTCACGGCGTTCCGCGTTCAAGCGCACGGTTCCGGGGTTGTTCCGGGCGATCGTCGGAGGCGGCGCGGTGCGGCCGGGAATCGGAGTGTCCGTCGAGGAACTCGCGGCCCTGAGCATCCCGGTGCTCTTCGTGTGGGGAAATGCCGACGTCTTCGCATCCCCGAGCGACGCGAAAGACTGGATCGACGCCGTGCCCGGCGCGAGCCTGGTCGAGCTGGCGGCAGGACACGCGCCCTGGCTCAACAAGCCCGAAGAGGCCGCTTCCGCAGTGCGGAGTTTCTTGCGCGCAGACTAATCGTTCACGTGGCGTAGTCGTCGGGTGGAAGCGCCAGCACGCCGTCGCTGTGCAGAAGGTAGGGTCCGCGGAAGGGCATACCCGAGGCAAGGCCGGAATCCCGAAGGCAGCGCAACCACGCGCGATCCGGCACGCTCAGTGCCACACCACCGCGCCGCTCGTACGTGATGATCACCGAGTGTGCATCGACCTCGTCGCGAAGCACCGCGATGAAGTGGCCGAGCGCGGTAACGTCGCGCTGTCGCGGTCGAGGAGGCAGGTAGCTCGGGTAGAGCACGGGCAGCTGGTGGCCATCGTCATCGAGGAACATGAGCCACACCTGGCGCCGAATCGCCCCGTCGAGCACGAAACGCAAACGGTGAACTATGTCGGCGTCGGTCTCGAGCGGAACATCGCGAACGCTGTCGAAGGGAATCGTCATCCGCACAGTGTTCGCCCTCGGCGCGATGTGCGTGCGGGATCGAGAGAAGGCTGTGGATAACTCCGCTCACACGCGAGCGGTGGACGCCGGCCCGGCAGCCAGCATCCACCGCTCGTGGTGCTACTTCGCGGTGTGCTTACGCCAGTCGGCGTCCTCGATCACCGGGTGCTTCTTAGCAAGCTCCTCCTTGAAGAGGATGCCCGGGACAATGCGCCCGTCCTCGAGCTCGACCGCACCGCGGTACAGCCCGGGCGGCTCCCCCTCGATGACCTTGAGCAGCACATCGATGGGCAGGCTGTAGAGCTCGCCAGAGGCGGCGACGCCATCCTTCTCGACCTCGTACATGCCGGGGTGCGCACCGCCGATGTCATGCATGCGGTACTTAGGCGCGGTCTTGATCTCCTCGAGGAACTCCGCTCCCTGCAGGTTGTGGTGCAGACCCAGGCCGCGCATGAGCGTTCCGTTGACGTAGAGCAGGTCATCCTGCAACACGACCTCTTTGTCGTTGCGGTTCGCGATCGCGAACCCGAGGAAGAGCAGGCCGAGGAAGACGTAGCCGATCGTCACGCCGGGCGAGGCGTTGATGCCGACCGACAGCGCATTGATGAGCCCGAAGAACGACAGCACAGCGCAGATACCGGCGGTGATCGCCGCGGCAAACAGTCTGCGGTCGATGACGAACACCGTGATCGCCCCGAGCAGCACGCCCGCGAGCACGGCACCCGACCCAAAGAGCTGCAAGCCCTGGTAGATGACGCCGTTGCCCGCGAGGGCGTCGAAGCCGACATCGGCCGCGTTGGTTCCCGCAGCCCCGAGTGCGTTGTCGATAAGCCCGTGAGCCCACTGCGCGAGGCTCGGAAGCATCGCGATGATGATCGCGGGGGCGTACCGCAACGCGCTCACGTTGGTTGCCTGCGCACCGATCACGAGACCGATGTAGAGCAGGATCGGCACGAGCGCTTGCATCGGGAAGATGCCGAGGAAGAGCCCGACGAGGCCACTGAAGCACACGATCGCGACGACGATTCCCGTCACGAGCGAGTAGCCGATGCGACCGCCGACCTTCTTCCAGCCGGGGTGACCGATGTAGACGGCGGGCGGGAACGGCGAACCCAGGAACGATCCGATGACCGCGCCGAGACCGTCAGCGACGAGCACCTGACGGGCCGAGTACTTATCCCCGGCGGCTGCGGCCGACTCCACGTTGGTCATGGCCTCGGTGAAGTTGTAGATACCGAGCGGGATGGCCGTTGCCAGAAGCGGCGCGATGTCTTGCATGCCCACGAGCACGTCCCCGCTCGGGAACGGCAGGTAGAGCCCGAGCATCGAGATGGACTCCGCGACGGCACTCGGGTTGAGGATGCCCGACCAGCCGGCCGCGACCGCGATCCAGGCGATCGCCGTACCCGAGATGACGGCGACGAGGCCGACGGGAGCGTTGAACGGCATCTTTCGGAAACCGAGCCACCCGACGAGGATGAAGCCGAAGGTCACGAAAGCGATCCACGGCGCCTCCCACATCTGGGCCGCGGGGCTCATCGAGATGAACGTGATCGAGATACCGGCGAGGGCACCGAGCATGGCGGCCCGCGGCGTCCACTTGCGAATCCACGGGCCGAAGACGGCACCGAGCAGGATGATGACACCGACGATGAGCGCCCACGCCAATCCCGCACGCCACGCCTTGAGGGGGTCGCCCGACTGTAGGTAGACCGGCAGCATGACGACGAGCACGACGATGAACATGTGCGGCACCGATGGCCCGTACGGCAGCGCCGTGACGTCGGTACGGTTCTCGCGTCGGGCCAAGCGGCGCGCGAGGAACGCGTACCAGATGTTGCCGAGCGGGAGGGCGATACCGAGGGCGGGCAGGATGCGCCCGTACACGGTGTCGCCGGGCAGGTTGACGACTGCGAGACAGAGTCCCGCGAGAACGATGACGTTGAGCAGCACGTTGGTGCCGAGCCCGAACAGTCCGTTCCAGTCGCCCTTGACCCACCACTTGATCTGCACCGGTGCAGCAGTGGTGGACTGGGGGGCTTCAGTACTCATTCCTTGCTCTCCTCTTCTCAGTCGACGGCCGCTAGGAGGTCCGTCGAGGTGCCGACCCAGCCGACGATTCCGCCCTGGGCCTTGAACATGTTCAGCGCCGACTCGTAGAACTCGGGAAAGTACGATCCCGTGCAGTCGGACAGGATGAGGCACTCGAACCCACGGTCATTCGCCTCGCGCGCGGTGGACTGCACGCACACCTCGGTCGTCACCCCGGTGAGGATGAGCGAGGTGATTCCCCTGGCGCGCAGGATCGTCTCGAGGTCGGTTCCGTAGAACGCACCCTTGCCCGGTTTGTCGAGCACGACCTCGCCCTCGATGGGCGCGAGTTCGGGGATGATCTCGTGACCCGCAGATCCGCGCGTGAGCAGGCGACCCATGGGACCGTCGTCGCCGATCCGCAGGGTCGGATTGCCGCGATCGCGCTTGGCGGGGAAGAGATCGCTCAGGTCTTCGCGGTGACCCTCACGAGTGTGGATGACCATCCAGTCGTGCGCTCGGAACATCTCGAGCACGGCCTTCGTCGGCTCGATTGATCCCCGCAGCGTCGACACGTCGTTGCCGAGGGATTCGCCGAACCCGCCCTTCTCCATGAAGTCGCGCTGGAAGTCGATGCACAGCAACGCGACGCGTGCCGGGTCGAAGGTGAACTCGTAGGGCTCGGCGGGAACGCTCACCGCTCCGGTTGTGGTGTGGGTACTCACGTGGACCTTCCTTAGTGGTGGTTGCTGACGACGGTGCCGGCCGTGCCGGCGAGGGCGTCGGGGAGGCGGGAGATCGACGTGATGATGGCGCGCGCATCATCCGATGTCCCGACAAAATCGATGGCGGACTGCACCTTCGGGCCCATCGACCCGGCGGGGAACTGTCCCGCTGCGAGGTGCTCGGTCATCTCGGCGATGCCCACCTCTCGCAGTGCGCGTTGTGTGGGCTGGTTGAAGTCGACGTAGACCTCATCGACTCCCGTGACGAGCACGAGCGTCGCAACGCCGATCTCACCGGCGAGCAGGGCGGATGCCCGGTCCTTGTCGATCACGGCATCCACCGGGTGCCAGCCGGTGCCGTCGCGCACGACGGGGATGCCCCCACCACCGGCCGCGATCACGACCGTTCCGCTGTCGACGAGGGTGCGGATCTGATTCGACTCGATGATCGTGCGCGGGATGGGGCTCGCCACGACGCGGCGGAAGTTATCGTCACCCATCTCGGTGACGACCCACCCCTCCTCGGCCACGCGCAGGCGGGCGACCTCGGCGGTGAGCTGCCCACCGATGGGCTTCGTGGGTTTCTCGAACGCGGGGTCGTTCGCGTCGACCTCGGCATGGGTGAGCACGGCGACAGCGCGGGTGTCCAGCTTGCGGGCGGCGAGCGCGGAGTCGATGGCGACCGCGAGCATGTGCCCGATGCCGCCCTGCGAGTCGGCGACCGCGAGCCACAGCGGCAGGGCGGGCAGACCCTCGACGAGGGCATCTGGCGCTACCAACTCACCGCGGCGCAGGATGTAGCCGACCTGCGGGCCGTTGCCGTGCGTGACGACGACGGTCCACCCGGCGGCGACGAGGTCGGCGACCGACGACGCGAAGGTGGCCGCGCGCGCGAGCTGCCTCTCGACCGATCCGGGCTCGCCGTCGAGCACGAGAGCGTTGCCGCCGATGGCGATGAGAACGGTGGATGCCGGTGCCGAGGTCATGCCGTCGCCTCCAGGTTCGCGAGCGCACGGGTCGCCTTGAGGAAGACCTCGGAGGGCGCCGTCACGATGCCCGCGCCGATCTGACCCACCCCGGCCTCCTTGTGCGCGATGCCCGTGTTGATGAGCGGGAGCACTCCCGTGTCGAGCACCTTGAGCACATCGATACCGGACGGCGCGCCGGCGAAGTTCAGCGGCGGCAGCGGGAACGCGGGGTGCGGCGCGAGCGTGATGCGCCGCATCGAACGCGTGGAGTCGAGGGCGTCGTTAGGGGTTCCGCCGACGAACTGCGTGATCGCCGGAGACGACGCCATCGCGAACCCACCGAGCCCGAGCGTCTCGGTGATGGCCGAGTCGCCGAGGTCGGGGTTGGCGTCCTCGGGACCGTAACCCGGGAAGAACAGGCCGTCGGCGGGACCGACGGGAGTCGTGAACCATTCGTCCCCCGTCGCCGCGACGCGCAGACCGAACTCGACTCCATTGCGCGCCATGGCCGTGACCATCGTCGAATGTTCGACCCCGATCGCGGCATCCATCGCGAGCTTCGCGGAGGCCATCGAGATGTTGAGGGCGAAGTGGTCGTTGCCCGCGAGGAATGCGAGTACCGAAATCGCCTCCGAGTTGGGCTCGAGAGCGGCAATGGTCGGCGCGAGTCGGCGGGCGAAGAGCGACGTGGCCGCGACATTGCGGTTGTGGCCCTCGTCGCCCATGGAGAGGGCCTGGCCGATGAGCGACGTGATATCGATGGGTCCGAACTGGGTGAGAGCCCGGTCGACGACGGGACCGAGCACGTCACGCATCCAGGTCAGACGCGTGATGACCTCCTGATCGAACGCCCCGAAGCGCAGCACCTTACCGAGGCCCTCGTTGAGCGACGCGAATGCACGACGACCGTCGTCGAGGTCCTCCGCGACGAACACGGGCATCGAGGGTGCGAGCACGCCGGCCATGGGCCCCACGGCACCGTGGTGGTGGCATGAGTCGAGAGTGACCTCGCCCGCATCGAGCATCGCCTTGGCCGCGTCGGGGGTGGATGCCCAGCCCTCGAAGAGTGTCGCACCGATGAGTGCCCCCCGCATGGGTCCGCACATGCGCTCCCACTCGATGGGCGGACCGGCGTGCAGCAGGGTGCGTCCGTCGTCGATGCCGGGGACGACCTCGCGAGCCGGTCGTACGTGAGTGAGCTGGGGCTTCACCGCGTGCACCAGGGCGATCGCACGGGCGTTCGCCTCGGCGGTGCGCTCGGTGTCGAGCGCGACGGCGAAGCGGGCGACATCCGCATCGCCGAAGGCCGGAGGTCGCCAGTCGAGCTGCGTGACCCGATCGGCGGGCACGCCCTCGACGATGAGCGGAAGTCCCGCATTGATGACGCGAGGACCGTCGGTGAGGATCACGCTGCACTCCCTGTGTCGATGGCGGCCGCGAGCCGGGCGGCAGCCGCGTTGGTCTGGGCGAGCACGACGCCCGCGTCGGCGAGCGCCCGGCGCTGGCGGTCGATGCCCTGCGGGTCGCCGGACGTGCCGCACACGGAGCCGATCACGAGAAGCTCACGACCGGCCGCTGTCGCGGCGGCCTTCGCCTCACGCACGGCTGCCGCGACCGGTGCTGCCGGGTCGGCATTGGCGCCGTGCCCGAGCACGAGGTCGATGAGCAGCGTGCCGACCGTGGCATCCGAACCGGCGGCGGCGATGCGTTCGGCGCGACCCTCCGGGTCGATCATGGGATGCGGTTTACCGGCCGTGTACTCGTCGTCGCCGAGGTCGATGACCTCGGCCTCGACATGCGCGCGCTTGAGGATGATCTTCGACTCGGAGGCAAGCGTGCCCCCGGTGTAGAGGCCGAGTACGCGCCCCGCGGGGTGCACCGTGGCCTCGGCATCCACGACCTCGAAGGGATGCCCGGCGAGCGCCGCCGCCGCGAGGGCACCACCCTCGAGGGTTCCCCGCACGAGCACGCCGTTCTCGTCGCGGTCGTCGAGCCCGAGGAAGCACGCCACGACGGGCTTGCCCGCCTTCGCGATCGACGCGAGCCTCTCGAGCAGCGCCGTCGCGATCTCAGGGGCCGGTGGCTTCGACACGACCGCGATGACCGTCGTGTCGGGGTCGTCGACGAGAAAGTCGAGGGCGAGGTTCGCCATGATGCCACCCACCTCGGCAGAAAGATCCCGTCCCCCGACACCGATGAGTTGCGAGACGCCCGCTCCAGCCTCGTCAAGCAGACGGGAGACCTCTTGGGCTCCCGTACCGCTCGCCGCGACGATGCCCACCGAACCGCTCGCGACGATGTTCGCGAAACCGAGGGGCACGCCGTCGATGATCGCGGTGCCGCAGTCGGGTCCCATCATGAGCAGTCGTTTGTCTGCGGCAAGTCGCTTGAGTCGCACCTCGTCGTCGACGGAGACGTTGTCTGAGAAGCACAGCACGTGGAGTCCGTCGCGCAGGGACTGCTCGGCGACGATGGGGGCGAACGTTCCGGCGACTGAGATCGCGACGAGGTTGGCGGGTGCTTCAGCCGCCTCCGCAGCAGCGATGCCCTCCGCGATGGTGCCGGGGCGCACCTCCTCAGAGGCGGACCCCGCGTCAACGGCGGTCAGCCCGGCGACGGCCGCGTCGAGTGCGGCATCCACCGTCTCGGTGTCTGCCCCGCGCACGACGAACACGAGGTCGTCGGGCGCGGCGGTGAGGTCGGCAGGCAACATGTCGGAGTCGGCGAGGATGCCCAGGTTCGAGGGTGTCGCCATGACGGCGCCCACGCGCACGACGCCGTCGCGCTTCTCCGTCGTCGACGCGATTGCCATGAGGGCCACCGAGTCTCGATAGAAGTGCGGAAGCACCCTCGACGACAGGACGGTGTTCTCGGTCATGCTGCCCCTTTCAGGCTGGATGCGCCGTGCGCGTGCAGGGTCACGGTGAGTCCCGTGAGAACGTCGAGGCCGGAGGTGGCTCCCCACTCCGACGCGCGACTGTAGAGATCGCGCGGACTCGCGCCCCGCTCGAGGTCGTCGGCGAGTTCGTGCAGGTGCTCGGCGAACCGCCCGTGGGCCGCCGCCCCGAGATAGTGACGCGAGGCGACGGTCGTTCGGTCGAGCGTCGCGAGCACGACCGCGGCGAGGCGATCGGCCTCGGCGCGCTTGCCGGCGAGGTGTAGCGCGGCGAGCGCTCCGACGATCATGTCGTCACCGGTGGGCGTGGTTCCCGGTCCCGCGCCCACGAGATCGGCGACGACGCGCAGGTCTCCGCCCAGGGCGGCCACCGCCAAATCTCGAGCGCGGGACCGGGTGCGGGTAAGGCCGGCGTCGAAAGTCGAGAGCGGAACCGGGATGCCCTGAGCCACGATGCCCACGTGGGCTGCGTCGATGCGGCGCACGCTCAGCTCGAGGGCCACTCGCTCGGTGGCGCGGAATCCGCGCAAGGTGACCGGACCCCGGGCACCAGCGATCACCTGCCGTAGCGCCTCGAACTCGCACATGCGGGGGACGCACGCTCCCGCGGGCACGAGCCCCGCTCGGTCGTCGGTGAGCGTTACCAGCGAGCTGGAGCGGCATTCTCGGAGCACAACCGCGGATTGTCCGAGATGGACGATCTCCAGATCACGGTCCCATAACTGCTCGGAATGACCCGCCTCGACTCTCAGCCGAGAAGGCGAAGGAATCGTTGCAGCCATTGCCATACTCAGGAATAGTAGGCTCACCAGACCCTCCGGGGCTCGGTCCTGAAAGGACGACGTTCCGTCGTTCGATTGGCCGAAAGGGACAGGAGTGGCGAGATGGCGACAATAACCGTGCGGGAAGTGCTCACCCTCCCGGTGCTGCGCGGCAGCTTCGTCGTCGCCGGGGAGAACGGGCTCGATCGCGCCGTGACGGGTGTCAACGTCATGGAAGTGCCCGACATCGAGTCGTTCGTCAAAGAGGGCGAACTGCTGCTGACGACGGCCTACCCGCTCCGTGAGCATCCCGAAGACCTCGGCGCACTCGTGCGCACCCTTGCGCGGCTCGGCCTCGCCGGTCTTGCCGTCAAAACCGGGCGCTACCTCGAGAAGCTCCCCGACGAGGCGCTCGCGATCGCCGACGAACTCGGCTTTCCCGTCATGCTGGTCGCCGAGCACACCTCCTTCAACGAGGTCATCGGCGCGGTGCTCGCGATCGTGCTCACCGAGTACGGCGCCGAGCCCGGGGGCGCCGAGGCCATCCGGGAGCGACTCACGGGAGTCGCTCTCGCGGGCGGTGGACTCGTCGAAATCGCCCGCACCCTCGCGGGGGCACTCGACCGGCACGTCGGGATTCTCGACACCGAGGGCGTGCTCTTCGGCGAGGGCGGCAGCGACAGCGCAACGGCGGGACCCCAGGCGGATGCCGCGCCGTGGTCGTTCCCCATCACGGTAGGAGGTGCCGAACGAGGGAGGATCGTCGTCGGGGGTGACGCCGAGCCGACGCTCGGCCAGCGCCGCCTCATCCGCCAAGCCTGCTTCGCCGCAGGCATGCACATCGCGCAGGCCGTCGCGAGTCTCGAGCTCGACCGCCAGATGCGCGTGCTCTTTCTGGAGGAACTCGTCGCGGGGCGACCCATCGACGAATCGCTCGCGCGCGAGCGAGCTCGGCTGTTCGGCTGGGACTTCACCGCCGCGCACGTCGTGGTGCTCGCGCGGCTCGAGAGCGAACTGAGCGACCCCGTGATCATTCGGGCCGCGAGCGTCGCGCTCGGTCGAGGCTCGGTCGCGTGGGCGCGCGGACAGGAGGTCGTCGCGATCGTGCCCGCCGACGGGATACCGCAGGATTCCACGGCGTGGCGGGAGCAGGAAGCCTGGAGGGAGGCGCTGCACGAGCTCACGGGAGGCGAAGTGACGGTGGCGGCGGGCAGTGTCGTGCGGGCGGCATCCGAGCTGTCGTCTTCGCACACGGCCGCACGCGCCGCGCTGGGGATCGCGCTCGCCACAGCGCGACCCGCCGTTCGCCACGATCTGCTCACCCTCGAACGCGTCATGCTCGCGGTGCCACATGAGCTTCTCGACGAACTCGTGGCGGCCGAACTCGGTCCACTCATCGCCGCAGACGAAGCCACCGGCTCAGAACTGTGCGCGACCCTGGAGATGTTTCTGGGCACCGGGAACGCCGCTGATGCTGCCCGCAGGCTGTACATCCACTACAACACCATGAAGCACCGAATGGCCCGGATCACGCAGCTGCTGCCCGCCGACCTGCACGATCCTCGGGCGCGCCTCACCCTCGCGTTCGCCCTGCAGGTGCGCAAGCTCGTGCCCACACTGTAGGGATCGACCGATCCCGAACTACTTCTTGCCCTGAGCCACTACTTCTTGCCCTGAGCCGCGACCGCGGCAGCACCGGCGGCGGCCGCCTCGGGGTCGAGGTAGACGCCCGGGCCGACCGGCATGAAGTCCTCGTCGAGCTCATAGACGAGCGGGATGCCCGTGGGGATGTTGAGCTCCGCGATGTCGTCGTCCGAGATGCCATCGAGGTGCTTCACGAGCGCACGCAGCGAGTTGCCGTGGGCCGTGACGAGCACGGTCTGACCCGCGGCGAGGGAGGGCACGATGTCGGAGTGCCAGTAGGGCAGCATCCGATCGATCACGATCTTGAGGCTCTCGGTGCGCGGCACCTCGCCGTCGATGCCCACGTAGCGCTCGTCGTGCACCTGGCTGTACTCGGCATCCGCATCGAGGGGCGGCGGCGGGGTGTCGAAGCTGCGGCGCCAGGTCTGGAAAAGTTCGGGGCCGTACTTCTCCAAGGTCTCTGCCTTGTCGAGCCCCTGCAGCGCGCCGTAGTGGCGCTCGTTGAGGCGCCAACTGCGCTTGACCGGGATCCACGCGCGGTCGGCGGCGTCGAGTGCGAGGTTCGCGGTCTGGATCGCGCGGGTGAGAACGCTCGTGTAGAGGATGTCGGGCTTGAGTCCTGACTCGGCCAGAAGCACGCCCGCACGCGTCGCCTCGGCGACGCCCTGGTCGCTCAGGCGCACATCCACCCAACCCGTGAAGAGGTTCTTCTGGTTCCAATCGGAGTTGCCGTGGCGCAGCAGGATGAGGGTGTGAGTCATGGGTAATAGCGTATCCACATGCCCATCGGACGTCTCACGCGCGGCACCACGGGCGTCAACCGCCTGCGCCGAATCGACCGGTGGATCGCGCACCTTCCTGCCCTGCGCCGGGCGAGCGAGCCGGTCGTCGTCGACCTCGGCTATGGGGCATCCGCAACGACCGTGCTCGAGCTGCACCAGCGGCTGTCGCGCGTGCGGCCCGACGTCTCGGTCGTCGGCATCGAGATCGAGCCCTCGCGCGTGGCGGTGGCCGCACCATTCAGTCGGCCTGGCGTGTCGTTTCGGGTCGGGGGTTTCGAGGTGCCCGGGTCACCCGCGACGGTGATTCGGGCGCTGAACGTGCTGCGGCAGTACGACGAATCGGAGGTGCTCGACGCGTGGCACCTCATGGTCTCGCGCCTCCAGCCCGGGGGTGTGCTCGTCGAGGGCACCTGCAACGAGGTGGGGCGGGTAGCGAGCTGGGTGGATGTTGCGGCATCCGGCCCCGTCTCGTTCACCGTCGCTCTGCACCTGCCGTCGCTCGAGGCACCGTCGATCGTGGCGGAGCGGCTGCCGAAGGTACTGATTCATCGCAACGTGCCCGGCGAACGCATCCACGCCTTCCTCACCGACCTAAATCGGCAGTGGGCCGTGCACGCGGGACTCGGGGTGTACTCGCCCGTGCAACGGTGGATGGCCGTGTGCGCCTCGATGCGCGAGAACGGGTGGCCCGTGATCGGCGGTCGCACCCGCTGGCGGCTCGGCGAGTTCACGGTGCGGTGGGATGCGGTCGCGCCGGTCGGGTTCTCGTGGTGAGAACTTCCGCCTAGATCGGCGGCAGAAGCGACTTCGCGTCATCCGACGACATGCCCGACGCCGCCAGCAGGTCGACGATGAGCGGTCGCAGCAGCACGACGATGAGTGTCTCGCGCAGCTCGGGGTCGGTCATGATCGCGTCGGGGTCGAGCCGGCGCGCGAGGTCTTCGAACACCGACCGCGACGCACCCGTGAGATCGCGATCGTCGACCTGTTGCCCGAGCAACGAGATGCCGTTGGCGAGCTCGGCGATGAGGTCGGCGAGCTCGGGTCGCGGTTTACCGTCGGCGGTCACGGTCGCGACGCGACGGGTCACCGTGCGGAGGTGTCGCGCGGTGAGATCGGCTGCCTTGAGAACGCGGGACTGCATCTCGAGTTCCGGCAGTTGTCGGTGGATCCACGGCGAGATATGGGCAATCGAGGTCGCGGTGTCGAGTGAGGCTGTCCAGTTGTCGACGAGTACCTGGGTGCGGCGGAGCCGCTCGAGCGCGAGTTCGGCGGCCTGGTGGTCGCCGCCGCGGAGGGCATCCACCGTGCCCGCCAGGGCTTCACTGAACACCGAGAACAGAACGTGCGCGTCACGCGCCGCCTCTCGGCGCGGGTCGCGGGGAAAGAGGGCCGTTACTGCGAGAGCCATCGCGCCCGCGATGAGACCATCGAGGCTGCGGGTAAACACACCGCCCTCGGGTTCCGGCAGTAGCACGACGAGGCTCGACTGCACGGCGGCGGCGATCGCGAACGCGGGGTTGGCCGAGATGGCACGCGCAACGAGAAGGGTCGCGAGCAACACGAGCGAAAGCTGCCACGCTCCCCGGCCGACTGAGATGACGATGAGCTCGCTCACCGCGATTCCGACGGTGATGCCGATCGAGGTCTCGAGCACTTTGCGCGGGCGAGCGTCACGGTTGATGCCGAGGGTCGTGATCGTCACGGTCACGGCGATGAGGGGGGCGGGGTGGCCGACAGCGAAGTGGGCAATCGAGTAGGCGCCCACAGCGGCGATGACGATCTGGATGGCCGCGGGCAGCGACTCGACCATGCGCCGCCACCCCGCCGTGAGGTGCGCCCGCATCGCGACACGACGCGCGAGTCGGCGCAGCGGCGCGGAGTCGGACACGTCGGCTACGCCGTAGGCCGCGTCACGGCACCGAGGCGCGGCAACCGCGGCACGTTCGCCTCCGCGCCCGCGCCGGGAGGGACGATGACCTCCTGTGCGGCGGCGATGAGTACGTCGTCGGTGTGTACTGTGAGCGCGGCATCCGTATCGGTCGATCGCTTGACGACGGCGAGCGCGATGGGTCCGAGTTCGTGGTGGAGCGCAGACGAGGTCACGCGACCCACGACGTTGTCGCCGAGCAGCACCTCGTCGTCGGCCACGGGCAGGACGCCCTCGGAACCATCGAGGTGCAGCATCACGAGCCGGCGCGGCGGGTGACCGAGATTGTGCACCTTCGCGATGGTCTCCTGGCCCCGGTAGCAGCCCTTCGACAGATGAACGGCAGAGCGCAGCCAGTCCAGCTCGTGCGGGATCGACTTATCGTCTGCCTCGGTCGCCAGCCGCGGCCGCCACGCGGCGATCCGCAACGCCTCGAGTGCCAGGGAGCCGGCGGCCGGGAACGACGAGAGGTCGGCATCCGGCTCGACGAGAACCTCACGATACGACCAGGCGGATGCCGGGTGCTCAGCTACCCGCGCATACTGATGCCCACCCGGGGTCACACTCGCCCACGGATCCTGCCACACGAGAGGCACCCCGTTCGGGGCCGCCGCGGGAAGCTGCGGAGAACCGAACGTGCCCACCGTGCGCAACGATGACACCGCGACTTCCACTCGGAGCATGAACACCATGCGCGTCAGCCACGCGGCGAGAGGCTCACCCTCCGCGCCATCCACGAGAAGCCAGGTCGTCTCGCCATCGTCGATGACGCGCATGGCGTGCTCGAGTCGGCCGGCAGGGTCGAGAAGGAGGGTCTCGGCGGACTCCCCCGCACGCATGCCCTTGAGTGATTGGGAGGTGAGCGAGTCGAGCCAGGACAGCCGATCGGGTCCCGTCACCGAGATGACGGCGCGATCGGACAGGTCGACGATCGCCTCCCCGGCGGCGAGAGCCCGCTGCTCGCGCAGGGGGTTTCCATAGTGCTGGGGCGGATCGCCCACGGCTCCCGGGCGCTCGGCGAAGTCACTCGACACGAGCGAGCCGTCCCGAAGCGTGGGTGCGCAGGTCCTGACCGAGCGCGGCGATGTCCCAGGCCCACAACAGGTGAGCGTCGACGAGGCCGTAGATGCGGGTCGCGGCGGCGTACTCCTTCGCGCTCGCGGACCGCATGACCGCGTCCGTCGCGAGGTCGATGCGGGGACCTTTGACCTGGCCGAGGTAGAGCTCGCTCACGCCATTCGGATGCACGAGGGAGACCTCGATGTCGAATCCGTCGTTCGCGTTGCGCAGGGTCTCGACCGCGGTCGCCGTCGTGAACGGCCGGTCCCCTACTCCCGGAAGCATCCCCGGACCGGGGTCGCCGCCAGCCGCGGGGCGACTCAGGCGCCAATAGCCGGTCTCGGTGATGTGCGGGGTCGACGCGTCGTCGAGCATCCAGGTGTAGGAGGTGTAGTTGAGGTACGGCAGGCCGTCGTGACTGAAGCTGATTCGCTGACCGAACTCAAGCTCGCGCGTGCCGTCGTCCACCTTGTAGTTGACGATGCCCGTGCCCTCCCAGACGCCGAGCAGCCAGGAAAGGGGAGCGAGTTCCGCGGGAACGTCCGCGTTGATCTCGATCATGCCCCGATCCGATCAGCGCGTCGCTTAGCGCTGGCCGCGAAAGAGGTTGTAGAGAACCACCACGGAGACGAAGCCGATGCTGAGGGTCGCGAGCAGCAGCAACCCGACGAAGAAGAGCTCGAGGGCGAGAAGCATGGTCTGATCCTACCCGAGGAGGGCGAAGACACCCGTCGCCGCAGCGAGGATGACTATCGAGACGCCAATGGAGACCATGGCTCGAACGACAAATCCTTCTTTTCGCTGCAGAAAGAGCTGGATCGCGAAGGTGAGCACCACCGCGCCGGCGAGCGCAACGCCCACCCACGTGATACGCGCGGCACCCGAGCTGACCACGCCGATGACAACGGCCGCGACCACGGACAGGAGCCACACGGGGATTACGGTGAGGTTGAGTCGACCGGCCGACCATGTGGTGAACGGGTTGGCGTCCGCCGTCATCTCGACGCTCGGGTCCGGCTGAGAGCTCGTCATAGTGCGATCTTAAGCCGCTAGTACACTGGTCGGACGCACTTTGGAGGACTTATGGCTCAGTTGCTGATCCTGACCTCTGCGGTGGACACTGAGGTCTTTCCCGCACTGGGGCTCCTGAGCCACACCACCCGGCAGATACCCGCATCGCCGGCGTCGCTCGTCTCCGCGCCCACGTGCGACCTCATCTTCGTCGACGCTCGCCACGATCTCGCGAGCGCAAAGTCGCTGTGCAAGATCCTCACGACGACGGGCATCACCGTTCCGCTCATCCTCATCCTCACCGAGGGCGGGCTCACGGCCGTCAGCGCGGACTGGGGTGTCGATGACGTCATCCTGCACACCGCGGGACCAGCAGAAGCAGACGCGCGCATACGTCTCGCGCTCGGACGTCAACAGCTCGGGGGCTCGAGCAGCAAGATCCAGGCATCTGGCGTCGTCATCGACGAGGCAAGTTACTCGGCGAAGGTGCACGGCCAGCCGCTCGACCTCACCTTTAAAGAATTCGAGCTACTGCGCTTTCTTGCCACGCACCCCAGCCGGGTGTTCACGCGCGAGCAACTGCTGAGCGAGGTGTGGGGCTACGACTACTTCGGTGGCACCCGCACCGTCGACGTGCACGTGCGACGTCTGCGCGCGAAGCTCGGAGACCTGGAGTCGCTCATCGGCACCGTGCGCAACGTCGGCTACCGCTTCAACGTGCACGACGACGACACCGAGCGCGTGCCCTCCTCGGTCGCCTGATCGCGTGAGCGACACCGACCGCGCGTGGCTCGACGAGCTCATCGCGCGCGCCCGCGACATGGACGGGGTGCCCCCGTTCTCCGACGGCTCACTTCTCGGCCTCGCGTCGGGCGAGCGAGAGCTGGTGAGGCGAACGGATGCTGCGGCCCTCGTCTCCCCCACCGAAGCCGAGTTCGTGGTCGACCCGCCCGCGCGACAGCACGGCATCGGTCGCGCACTGCTGCACGACCTGCTCGTCGCCGCACCCGGGGATCTGCTGGTGTGGTCGCACGGGGATCACACCGCGGCACGCGCGCTCGCGGCGACCTTCGGGCTTGAGCCCGTACGGCGGTTGCTGCAGTTGCGGGGGTCGACCGGTGAGGTTTCGATACGGCCTGCGGCCTACTCAACCACCGGGGGTGAGGTTTCGATACGGCCTGCGGCCTACTCAACCACCGGGGGTCCTGCGGCCTACTCAACCACCGGGGACTGGCGAGACGCCTGGGTCACCCTCAACGCGCGGGCGTTCGCCGAGCATCCGGAGCAGGGCCAGGTGACGCGCGCTGACCTCGACGAGCTGACGCGCGAGTCGTGGTTCGACGAGAGCGACGTGCTTCTCGCCCGGGCCGATGACGAGCTCGTCGGTTACTGCTGGCTCAAGGTCGACGGTGGCTCCGGGGAGATCTACGTCGTCGGGGTCGCCCCCGAGTGGCGGGGGCGCGGGATGGGGCGCCGGCTCGTCGAAGCGGGGCTCGCGAGACTGAATGGCGCGGGCATCCATGAGGTCTCGCTCTACGTCGAGGGTGACAACCTGCCCGCACTCGCTCTGTACCATTCGCTCGGGTTTCGTGAACACTCGGTGGACATTCAGTATCGCTGGAGGTCAACACCCGACGACCCCGTGATTGAGCCGCGCGCCTAGTGGCAGTATTGGCGGATGGACAGCACGAATGGCCTCGCAGACGCCAGCGCCGCCACTGACTCGCTCGACGAGTACGACCTAGACGAGTCGTCGAGCGTCGACGACGGCACGCTGCCTGCCGACCGTTTCCTCGACCGCGAGCTGAGCTGGCTGGCGTTCAACCAGCGCGTGCTCGAACTCGCCGAAGACGACACGGTGCCGCTGCTCGAGCGCGCCAACTTCCTCGCGATCTTCGCGAGCAACCTCGACGAGTTCTTCA
>CAYZHZ010000034.1:0-21019 GCA_964477625.1 uncultured Salinibacterium sp. | reverse complement strand
ATCGCGACCGCGGCGACCTCAGTGCCCTCGAGTTGCTCAGCGACGCAGCGGGTGTAGAAGTTCAGGGCAACCTTGTGTGTCGCGTACGCCGCAACGATCGCCGTCGGCGGGTGAAAGGCCTGCGCAGAGGAAACATTGATGATGCGGCCCGAGCGGGCCGCCATCATCGCCGGCACGAACGTCTCTGTGAAGTAGACGGGGGCGAGCAGGTTCGTCGCGGTCGACGATGCCCACCAGTCGAGGTCGACTGATCCGACCGGTCCGATGGGTCCCGTCTCGCCGGCGGCGTTGACGAGGAGTAGGTCGTGGTCGGGCCGCGGGGCGAGCAGCTCGAGCGCGGCCCGCGCGGTGGCCGGGTCGGCGGCGTCTGCGGCGAGCGGGAGAGCGGCATCCGGATGCTCGTCGACGAGTGTGCCGAGCAGGTGCTCGCGACGGCCGACCACCACGGTTCGCACGCCACGCGCCAGGAGGTCGAGCGCGATCGCCCGACCCACCCCGCTCGTGGCCCCGGTGACGACCGCCGCGAGAGCCACTACTTACCCGTGCCCGAGGCGAGCGCGGCCACGACGAACCGCTGGAAGATCATCGCGACCGCAACCGGCGGGATGAGGGTGAGCACCGTGGCTGCGGCCAGTTCGGTCCAGGCGAAGTTCTGCAGCGACTGGAACCCAGCGAGGATCGGGGGCACCGTCCACTGGCTCGTCATCGTCATCGCGAAGAACAACTCGCTCCACGACTCCAGAAAGACGAGAACCGCTGTCGCGACGAGCCCCGGCACGGCGAGCGGCGTCACGATGCTCCAGAGGATGCGCAGCCGCCCCGCACCGTCGATGGCCCCCGCCTCCTCGACCTCGCGCGGGATCTGGTCGAAGTAGTTCTTCAGCAGCATGATCGCGAGCGGGAGCGTGAACACCTGGTAGCTGATGAGCAGCACGAAGAACGGGGTGTCGAGGATGCCGCTCACCCGGAACGCCACGAAGAACGGTCCGATGAGGGCGATGCCCGGCACCACCCGTGATAGCACCACGAACGTGAAGAAGGTCTGCGAACCTCGGTACCGGTAGCGCGAGAGACCGTAAGCGCTGAGGGCGGCGATGATCAGGTCGATGATCACGAGCGCCCCTGCGACGAGAAAGCTGTGGAACATCCCCGTCACGACACGACTCACCTCGCTCGTCGCACTCGTCCCGCGATTCTCGCCGAGCCCCAGCACGGCGATGAAATTGTCCAAGGTCGGGCTGGTTGGCCATAACGGCGCGGGAATCTGGCCGAACGCCGAGGGCGTCGTGAAGCTGCTCGTGAGTGTGAACCAGAGCGGTAGGCCGATCCACAGGGTGAACGCGACCGCAGCGAGGTAGACGACCGTTCGTTTGATGACCACCCCACGACGAATCCGGCGGCGTCGGCGGGGAGCGACAGATGCGATGGCCACATCACACCTCCGTTTCGCGGTAGATGAGCTTGACAGCGATGATGCCGCCCACGAGCGCAAGCAACGCGAGCACCGTCGAGATGGCGGACCCGACGCCCAGGTTTCCGAAGACGAACATCTGGCGATAGATCAGGATGCTCATGAGCGTGGTCGCATCGGCCGGACCCCCCTGAGTCATGGTGAAGATGAGGTCGAACTGCATGAGGCCGTAGATGATGTTCAGCACGGTCACGACCGCGAGCACCGGACGCAGCCACGGCAGGGTCATGTGCCAGAAGCGACGGAACACGCCTGCACCATCCACGGATGCTGCAGAGTGAAGATCGGCGGGCATGGTCTGCAAACCCGCCAACAGCAGCAGGGTCACGAGCGACGCCTGGCGCCACGCGGCAGCGACGATCGTCATGACGAGCGCCCACGTCGGGTTGGCGAGAAAGTCGATGTACTTGTCGATGAGTCCGAGGTGCATCAGCAGCGCGTTGAGGCCTCCGATGTCGCCGTCGATGAACCATTTCCAGAGGATGCCGGCGATGAGCCACGGGCACGCCCAGGGGATCACGAGGATCGATCGCACGAACCACCGACCCACGAACTGTTCGTTGAGTAGCAGGGCAGCACCGATGCCGATCACGGTGGTTAGGGCGACGAATCCGACCGCGAACACGATCGTCGTAAACACCGAGTGCCACAGCACCGGGCTCGACAGGATGAGCTGATAGTTCGCGAAGCCGATGTATTCCCCCCAGCTGGCACCGCTCGACGGAACCCGGCGCATGCTCTGGTCGAGCATGAGCAGCGCCGGGACCGCGATGAGCAGTGCCACCAGGAGCACTGAGGGAGCGGTGAGCGCGATGCCGAACCTGCGGGCACCGCGCTCACGGGGACTCAATGTCACAAACCGCCACCCTGCTTGGCCGTCGCAACCGCGGCAGCAAGGTCGGTCACGGCCTGCTTCGGCTCGATCTGTCCGAGGATGAGCTTCTGCAGCACCTCGGCGGCCGAGGTTCCGAATGCCGGGTACCAGGGGAGGATGCGTGCCGGCACGTTGTCAGACTTGGACTGGAAGACCTCCTCGATGAGCGGAAGGTTCATGTAGTCGCCGAACGCGGAGCGCACCTCGGGGTCTGCAAAGACTCCCGGGTACGGAGCGAGCAGGTTGGCGGCGACCGCCCATGCGCGGAAGGTGCTGAACTCGCCAGCCTTGTCTTTCCAGCCGTAGAACTTCATGAGGTCCCACGCGGCGTCGCGCGCCTCGCCCGACGTCTTTCCACCCATCTGGATGACCTCGCCGAACTGGAGCGTCTTGAGGTTGCCCCCCACGGGCGGCACCATCAAGACGTCGAGGGACGAGGGGCCGGCGGTCTCGACGACGTTCTTCATGACGTAATGGTCGACGATCCAGAAGGCGCCCTGGCCATTTGCCATCGCGGTGATGAGCTTGCCGGGGTCGTCGGTGAAAGCCGACTCCTGCACGAGTCCTTCCTGGTACATCGTCTGCCACCAGGTCATGACGTCTTCGGTCTTCGAGTCGTCGGCGAACACGGGCTCGCCAGCCTCATCGAAGGGCGTGATGCCAGCCATCAGCAGGTAGGTGATGAGGTAGTGCTCGAGAACGTTCTTGTCCCAGAACCCCAAGAACGGGGAGTCGACGACGCCCTGCTCCTTGAGCGCCTTCGACTGCGTGTAGTAGTCCTCCAGGGTGGCGGGGGGCTCGGCAATCCCGGCGGCGGCGAGCATCTTGGTGTTGTAGATGTTCATGTCGACTGCGGAGAAGTAGGGCAGGCTGATGAGATTTCCGTCTGTGTCCACGTACTGGCTGCGGGAATTCTCGAACATGTCCGCGAGCGCCTCGTCGGCCTGCGGCAGGTCGGAGAGCGTCTGCGCCCATTCGTCTTCGACGAATTTTTGCGAGGCGTACGCGAAGTTGTAGTACACGTCTGCGTTGGCGCCACCGCGAAGTCGCGATTGGAGCGCCGCAGAATAGCCGAGGCTCGGGATGATCGTGACGTCGACGGTGACGTCGTTCTCGGTTCCCCACCCGCTCACGAACTCCTTGATGGTGTCGGGCTGGTAGTCCCAGCCGACGAAGTCGAGGGTTCGGGTCCACTCCGTTGTGGCTCCGGGAGCGCACGAGGCGAGCGCGGGGAGACCTGCGATGGTGAGCCCGGCCACTCCAGCGAACTGCAGGAAGTGTCGACGGTCGAGCTGTGCTTGCGTGATTGTCAAAGTCCTACTCCTCAATTCATATATGTGATTGCCGGTTTACATACAAGTAAAGCGCGGGAAATGAATGACTGTCAACAGCGATTTCGGACAAGAGACGCGGTTGTACGAAATGCCGTACAGCCGCGGCGAGAGGCCGAACAGGTGCGGCGACAGAAGGAGGGTTACGCCGCGGCGACGACCGCGAGCAGGGCATCCCCGTACTTCGCCAGCTTGTTCTCGCCGACGCCACTGATCGACGCGAGCTCCTCGAGGGAGTCAGGCCGAGTGATGGCGATGCCGCGGAGCGTCGCGTCACCGAAGACGATGTAGGCGGGAACGCCCTGGTCACGTGCCTCGCCTGCACGCCACTCCCGCAGACGCTCGAAAAGCGGCAGGGAGTCCTCGGGAAGCTGGGCAGCCACGGCGCGCTTCGCGGCCTTCGATCGCTTGGGCGCCTCACGGCGCAGCGGCACCTGACGCGACCCGTCGAGCACGCTCGCACTCGCGTCGGTGAGCACCAGGATGCCGTACTCACCCTCCACCGCGAGCAGACCCTGCGCCAACAGCTGCCGCACCACCCCCCGCCATTCCGACTCAGACACATCGGCACCGATGCCCCACGTCGTGAGCGAGTCGTGCCCGTACTGCGTGACACGCGGCGTCTGCTTGCCGAGCAGGATGTCGATGAGGTGACCCGCGCCGTAGCGCTGGTTGCGTTCGCGCTGCAGCCGCACGATCGTCGAGAGCAGCTTCTGCGCGGGAACGGTTCCATCCCACGTCTCGGGCGGGGAAAGGCATGTGTCGCAGTTGCCGCACTCCTGCGACTCCTGGCCGAAATACCGCAGCAATTGCACACGGCGGCACGAGATGGTCTCGCACAGGGCGAGCATCGCGTCGAGATGCGCCGTGAGGTTGCGGCGGTGAGCCAGGTCGCCCTCGGACTGGTCGATCATGCGACGCTGCTGCACCACATCCTGCAGGCCATAGGCCAGCCATGCCGTCGACGGCAGACCATCGCGGCCCGCACGACCCGTCTCTTGGTAGTACCCCTCGACGCTCTTGGGCAGGTCGAGGTGGGCAACGAAGCGAACGTCGGGCTTGTCGATGCCCATACCGAACGCGATTGTCGCGACCATGACCATGCCGTCTTCGCGCAGGAAGCGGGACTGGTTCGACGCCCGGATTCGCGAGTCGAGACCCGCGTGATAGGGCAGCGCCTGAACGCCGTTCTCTACGAGAAATTCCGCCGCCTTCTCGACCGACGCCCGCGAGAGGCAATAGACGATGCCAGCGTCACCGTCGTGCTCGGTGCGGATGAGGCTCAACAACTGCTGCAACGGCTGCTGCTTCGACTCGATGCGGTACTGGATGTTCGGCCGATCGAAGCTCGACACGAACTGTCGCGCGCCCGTGAGGTCGCGCCGCTGGGCGATCTCCTTGCGTGTGGCCTCGGTAGCGGTCGCCGTGAGCGCGATGCGCGGCACGGTCGGCCAGCGCTCATGCAGCATCGAGAGTTGCAGGTAGTCGGGCCTGAAGTCGTGCCCCCACTGCGACACACAGTGCGCCTCGTCGATCGCGAAGAGCGCGATCGTACCGCGGTCGAGCAACTCGGCGGTCGAGGAGACGCGCAGGCGCTCCGGCGCCAGATAGAGCAGGTCGAGGTCGCCTGACACGTAGGCCGCCTCGACGCGAGCGCGCTCGTCGGGGGACTGGGTCGAGTTGAGAAACTCGGCACGCACGCCGACGGCGGACAGGGCATCCACCTGGTCTTGCATCAACGCGATGAGCGGTGAGATGACGACGCCCGTGCCCGCGCGCACGAGCGCGGGGATCTGGTAGCACAGCGACTTGCCGCCACCCGTCGGCATGAGCACGAGGGCATCCCCGCCGTCGATGAGCGTCTGGATGATCTGCTCCTGCTGCCCGCGAAAACTCGAGTACCCGAACGTGCGCTCGAGCACCGCGAGGTGCGCGGGCGCGCCGGGAGCGGAGGTCATGGCGTCGAGTCTAGGTCGAGCCGCCGACCACACCCGCCGGGCGCTGTCAGACTGTGGGAATGCTCACCGTCGTCATCGGCCTCACCAGTGCCCTCGTGTTCGGTGCGGCCGACTTTCTCGGCGGCCTCGCGGCGAAGCGGATGCACGCCGCCCTCGCCACCGGCATCTCCGGGTTCATCGGACTGCTCGTCATGCTGCTCGCCCTGCCCCTTTTGGGCGGAGCGTGGTCGCCCGAGGCGGTGGTGCTCGGCGCGCTCTCGGGAATCTCCGGATCCATCGCGATCGGTCTGCTCTACGCGTGCTTGGCGATCGGTCCGATGTCGATCCTCTCGCCGCTCACGGCGGTGGTGTCGGCGATCGTGCCCGTGACGGTGAGCCTGATCGGCGGCGAACGCCTCGGCACGCTCGGCTACGTCGCACTCGGTCTCGCCGCGGTCGCCATCGTGCTCGTCGGCTTCGTTCCCGAGAAGCACGCCGTGCGACCCTCACTCAAGGGCGTGCTCATGGCCGTTGCCTCGGGCATCGCGATCGGCGGGTTCCTGCTCATCATCGACCGCACCCCCGAAGACTCGGGCATCGTTCCGCTCGTCTTCAACCGCGGTATGAGCGCGCTCATCATGTTCAGCGTCGTGGGCGTGCTGCTGCTGGCCGCGCGCCGACGCGACCGCTTGGCACCCCTCGGCTCGGAGCGCTCGGCCCCGCTCGGCGCCGTGCGCGCGGGACTGCGATTCGCGCTCGCGTGCGGCGTGGTCGACGCGATCGCCAACATCGGGCTACTTCTCGGAGTTCGCCTCGGCGACCTGTCGGTGATGGCCGTGCTCACGGCGCTGTACCCGGCGGGCACCATCATCCTCGCCGCCATCGTGCTTAAGGAGCGCATCGCGTGGCTTCAGTATGTGGGCCTCGCGCTCGCGGTTGTCGCGGGGGCCATGCTCGCGCTGTCCTGACCGTCGCGCGATGTCGGCCCGCGCGAGTAGAACTGAGCCATGGCAGACATCGTGGGCGAATGGCTTGAGAAGTACCGCACGGCATGGGCATCCAACGAGCCGGATGATATCCGCGCGCTCTTCACCGAAGACGCGACGTACGCCGGCTCACCGTTCTCCACCGACCCCTGGCGGGGACACGACGCAATCGTCGCGGGCTGGATCGAGCACGCAGACGCCCCCGGCGACTACGAGTTCGAGGGAGCGCCGCTCACCTACGCCGACGGCATCGGGTTCGTGCAGGGCCAGACGAAGTACTCGAACGGCACGAACTACGCCAACCTCTGGGTCATCCACTTCGCCCCCGACGGTCGTGCCACCTCGTTTGTCGAGTGGTACATGTCGCCCGACACGTAGGCGCCTAGAGAAGGCTCACGCCGGGCGCCCCGTCGAAGGCGGCGTCGCCAGTGACAATCGTCATGTCGCCCTCAAGACTCTGGGCGAGCAGCATGCGGTCGAAGGGATCCTTGTGATCCCACTCGAGTTGTCCCGCACGACGAGCATCCACAGGCGAGATGGAGAGCAACTCGAAACCAAACCCCCGAGCGAGTGACACAACGTCGTGAGGGAGAGGCAGCTTGCCTGCGCGCTTCTTGATCTCGACTTCCCACACGGTCGCTGCGCTCACTACGACGGTATTCGACGGATCTACGATCGCTTCCACCCAGGCTGGCTTCACACGCGGGCTCGCGATCGCCCACCACACCACCACGTGCGTATCGATGAGCAGCCGACTCATTCGCGAAGTCCGAAGTCACGCTCGAGGTCTTCGTCGCTTGCTGCCCAATCGAACTCCTCGAGTGCACGGCGTTGCGACGCACTCAGCCGCAAGTCGAGCGATCCCGGGGGCGGGCGCAGGCCCGGGGCGGGCACAGGTACGAGCATGAATCTCGGCTTGCCGTGTTTAGTCACGACGATCTGTTCCCCATCGGCCGCGCGCTCTCCCAGCTCAGACAAGTGGGTCTTGGCCTCATAGAGGCTCACGATCGTGGACATGATTCCATTGTCTCAGCCAATTGGTCTATTTGACCAGACTGTGCTTCGACGACGAAGGCGCCCACCCCGCGGGGATGGGCGCCTTCGGTTTCGATCCGGCCTTCGGCCTACTCAACCAGCGTTCAGAGGGCGGCGAGCTCGTCGAGAAGCGCGTCGCCGGGGGCGGCGTACTCCGACTTCGCGTCGATCTCGGCGCGACCCAGCAGTTCGTCCATCTTGCGACGGCGGTTGCGGTTGATGAGCGTCACGACCGTGCCCGCCTTGCCCGCGCGACCGGTGCGGCCGGAGCGGTGCAGGTAGGTCTTGTACTCCTCGGGCGCGTCGGCCTGAATCACGAGCGAGATGTCATCGACGTGGATGCCGCGAGCCGCGACATCCGTGGCGACGAGCACATTCACCCGCCCGCTCGTGAGCAGCGACAGGTTGCGCGTGCGGCGGGACTGGTTGAGGTCGCCGTGCAGGCTCGTGGCGGGGATACCGGCGTCCTCGAGGTAGTCGCTCATCTCCTCGGCGAACGCGCGCGTGCGCGTGAAGACCAGGGTCTTGCCCTCGCCAGCGGCGAGCTGCTCGATGATGGCGCGCTTGTCGCGCTGCTCGATGAGCAGCACACGGTGGTCGATCGTCGAAGACGCCTGGTCTTCACCGGCAACCTCGTGAACGGCGGGGTCGACGAGGAACTCGTTGACGAGCGTCGCGACACCCTTGTCGAGGGTCGCGGAGAACAGCAGCTTCTGGCCGCCCTCCTTCGTCTCGTGCAGGATGCGCTGCACGGGCTCGAGGAACCCGAGCTCGCACATGTGGTCGGCCTCATCGAGAACCGTCACGAAGACGTTGCTGAGATCGAGACGACCCTGCTCGACGAGGTCTTCGACTCGACCCGGCGTCGCGATGACGATGTCGACACCGCGCTGCAGCGCCGAAACCTGCTTGTACTGGGGAACGCCACCGACGATCGTTGTCGTGAACAGGCCGACGCTGCGCGCGATGGGCTGCACCGTGCGGTCGATCTGCTGCGCCAGTTCACGAGTGGGGGCGAGGATGAGCGCCCGAGGCTTGCGGCCCATCTGGCGATCCTTGCCACCGTTGTTCTCCATGAGGCGCTCGACGAGCGGCGCACCGAAGGCGATGGTCTTGCCGGATCCGGTCTTACCGCGACCCAGGACATCCTTGCCCGACAGCACGTCGGGGATAGTCGCAGCCTGGATGGCGAACGGAGCCTCGGCACCCATGGATGCGAGCTGGCGCACGATGTTGTTGCCGAGCCCGAGGTCTGCGAAGGTCACGCCCTCGACGTCGGCCGCAGTCGTCGCCTGTGCCTCGAGGCGCTCGAGCACGACGTCGTCGTGCGACTGGAAGGCAGGCTTGGCGTCACGATCGGGGTAGTAGTTGCTCTCGCGGCGCGGTGCACGCTCCTCGTACTGGCGGCGGGGAGCGCGGTCGGCGCTGTCACGACGCGGGGCGCGGTCGTCGCTCGAGCGCTGCGGACGGTCGTAGGCGGGACGCTCCGTGCGCTGGGCACGGTCGTACGCCGGACGCTCCCTGCGCTGGGCACGGTCGTACGCCGGACGCTCCGCACGGGCGGGACGGTCGTACGCGGGACGCTCGGTGCGCGCGGGCCGGTCACCGTATGAGGGACGCTCGCTGCGCTCGGGCCGGTCACCGTATGAGGGACGCTCGCTGCGCTCGCCGTAGGTGGGACGCTCCGTACGCGCCTGACGGTCACCGTACGCGGGACGCTCAGAGCGCTGCGGGCGGTCACCGTACGCGGGACGCTCGGAACGCTGCGGAGCGCGGTCACCGTACGCCGGACGCTCGCTGCGGTCGCCGTAGGAGGCGCGGGGTGCACGGTCTCCGTACGCGGGGCGCTCGGCACGAGCCGGCTTGTCGCGCGGAGTCCAGTCGGGGCGGCGGTCGGTCGAGGCGGCGCGGTCGCCCGTGCGCGCGGCACGATCATCCTGAGTCCAGCGCTTCTTCTTGGGCGCGGCAGCAGCCTGGTCCGCGCGGTAACCGCGGTGACCCTCGCGCTGAGCTCCCTTGGGGGCGCCGGTCTTGGACGCGGACTTGTAGGGCTTCTTGCCGCCCGTAGACGGCTTCGAGTAGTTGGGCATGATTCTTTCTGGGTTCTTATTCAGAATGATGGGCACGCACACGCGCAGCGCTCTGTGATGAAGCGCCGTGCGATTCGCACCGCTGAACCCGGGCAGTCTTTGACCGAGGCCGTCACATACATTCGTGTGATTGTCACCAGCAAGGATTAGCTGGCAAACCGGCCCGCAAGACTTACAAACCCTCTGCGCGGTCACCCGCGCTGTCTTGAGCCGACCTAGCTACATTACTCCATTCGAGCTTTCTGATCTAGGTTAACGGCACAATGCGTGCCCGTACACGACTGTTCGGAACGACCCTGGTGGTCGTGGTGGTCGTCGCGCTGTCCGCGTGTGGTCCGACGGGCGACGACTCGGAGTTCGTGACCCCCACCGCCAACCCGGTCTACCCCGAGGTGCGCACCTACCCGGAGATACCGGTTATCGAGGACATTCCCTACGTCGACCGGGATGGCACTCCTCAGTTGCTCGACGCATGCTTTCCCGGTGACGCCGACATCGATGATCCGTCGTCTCCCCCTCGGCCGGTGATCGTCTCCATCCATGGGGGCAGCTGGATGCACGGCGACAAAGCGAACATCAACTGGCGCAGCGTCTGCCAGTGGTTCGCCTCAGAGGGATTCGTCGCGGTGTCCATCAACTACCGCCTCGTGCCCGACGCTGTCTTTCCGGCCCAACTCGACGATGTGCAGGATGCAGTGCGGTGGCTGCGCTCGCCCGCCCAGGTGAGACGGTACAACATCGATCCCGATCGCATCGGTGCGTTCGGTGGTTCTGCCGGCGGCAACCTCGCCGCGCTCGCCGGTCTCTACGGGGCCGGCTCGGTAGCGGCGGACGCTCGCGTAGCCGCCGTCGCGTCCCTCAGCGGTCCCGCCGACCTGCGCGAGCCGATCCCCACAACCGACAGCTACAACCAGGACTTCGCGCAGGTACAGCTCGCCTACGTCGGGTGCACGAGCTTCGACGGATGCTCCGGCGCAGCCGCGGCTTCCCCCGTGACGCTCATCGATCCGAGCGATCCCCCCTTTTTCGTTGCGCACTCGACGGAGGAATTCATCCCCCTGTCGCAGTCACAGGCACTCGTGACGGCGCTGCGGGCCAGCGGTGTCGACACGACCTTCGTGACCGTGGAGGGGTCGCTGCACTCCATCGCGATGCTCGACGACGACATGCGCGCACGCGTGATCGCGTTCTTCCGCACGAAGCTCGGCCAGAACGCCGCCGAGCTCGCCCGCTGACCTAGGCGGGGGCGGGAGGCGGCGGAACGATCGGCGGCGGACTGAACGGCGGCGCGGGGTTAGCCGGAGGTGTTGGCGGCGCCTGCACGGGCGGTGTTGGCGGCGCCTGAACCGGCGGTGCCTGAACCGGCGGCGCCTGAACCGGCGGGGCGGGGTTCACCGGCGGCGCTTGCACGGGCTCGGCGGGTGGGTCGACGGGCCACGTCGGGAGCGTGGGTGCCGGGGCTGGCTCAGGTTTGGGCACGGGTGCGGGGGCAGGTTCGGGCACGGGTGCAGGTGCAGGTTCGGGCACAGGTGCGGGCGCTGCCGCCGCCGGCTGCGGCTGCGGCGGCAGGCCGCCACCCGCCTTGGCGGCCTTCGCTTCGCGCTTGTCTGCGCGACGCTCCTTGGCGCCCTCGACGAGGTAGTAGAGCACCGGTAGCACGATGAGCGTCAGCAGCGTGGACGAGACGAGCCCGCCGATCACGACGATCGCGAGCGGCTGCGAGATGAAACCACCATGGCCGGTTAGCCCGATTCCCAGCGGCAGAAGCGCGAAGATCGTCGCGAGGGCGGTCATGAGAATGGGGCGGAGTCTGCGCGACGCACCATGCACAATCGCGTCCCGCACCCTCATGCCGCGCTCTCGGTACTGATTGATGAGGTCAACGAGAACGATGGCGTTGGTCACCACGATACCGATGAGCATCAGCACGCCGATGAGCGAAGCAACACCGAGGGGGATGCCCGAGATGACCTGCAGCGCGATCGCACCCGTCGCGGCGAACGGCACCGACACCAGCAGAAGCAGCGGCTGCCTCAGGCTCTTGAACGTCGCCACCATGACGACGTAGACGATGAGGATCGCCACGAGCAGTGCGAGCCCGAGCTGTTGGAACGCGTCCGTCTGCTGGGCCGTGACGCCGCCGAGCTCGGCCGAGGCGCCGGCCGGCAGATCGACGTCAGCGAGCGCCTGACTGACGAGAGCGGATGCCGTACCAACGTCATCGCTGCCCGGAGTCACCGCGACCGTCGCCGACCGAACACCCTTGATCGTCGTGATGCTCGACGGTCCATCGGCCTGCTCGACCGTCGCCAGGTCGGTGAGCGGAACGAGTCCACGCGCCGTCGGGATGGAGAAGTCGCGCAACTCTTCGATCGTCGTCGGCGCGGAGTCGTTGAGGATGTAGATCGACAGGGTCTTCTCGTCGATGACGACCGACCCGACTGCGCTCGGGTTCATTGCCGCCGTGACGATGCCGCCGACGGCGATCTCGCTGAGTCCGGCTTCGGCCGCCTTGTCACGGTCGACCGCGATGGAGATGAAGGGCTGCTCGTTCGACAGGTTGTTGGTGACCTGGGAGACGACATCGAGGTCACGCATGGCGTTGGTGACGGCATCCGTCGCGTCGCGCAGGTCGGCCTCGCTCGTGGCGGTGATGTTGATGTTGATGTTCGACGAGGAGAAGCCACTCTGCGCCGCGGCGAGCGTCACCTCACCGGCATCCGGAATGTTCTCGACGGCGTCGCGCACACGGCCCTGCAGTTCGACCTGATCTTCATCGGGATCGGTCGTGAGCGAGAACGTCGTCGCGCCGGTGCCGCTGAAGGCGGCGCGCAGCGAGCTTCCACTCGATCCGATCGACAGCTGCACGGTGTCGACCCCGGGGATGTCGAGCAGCACGTCTTCGACCTTCTTGGCCGCATCATCCCTGGCGTCGAGGCTCGTGCCGAGCGGCATGACCTGCTGAACCGTGAGGGTGTTCTGGCCGCTATCACCGATGAAGTTGGTCTTCATGAAGGGGACGAGGGCGACGGTCCCGCCGAGCAGAACGATCGCGAGAACGAGAGTGAGGGCGCCGAAACGCAACGTCCAGTTGATGACGGGGAGGTAGATGCGCTGCAGCAGGGTGGGCGTCTCGAGCTCATCCGCCCCACCGCCCATGTGGAGGGCCGGACGGTCTTCGCCTTCGAGTGGCACCGCGTGCTTGCGGGTCTGCCGCACGCCCGCCTTCGACCCCAAGAACCAGTAGGCGAGCACGGGCACGATCGTGAGCGAGACGAAGAGCGACGCCGCGAGGGCGATCGTCACCGTGAGGGCGAACGGCCGGAACAGCTCACCCGTGATGTCGCCGACGAGGGCGAGCGGCAAGAACACCGCCACGGTGGTCACCGTCGAGGCCGTGATCGCACCCGCGACCTCCTTGACGGCGGCGAGGATCGCCGTCATCTTGGGCTCACCGAGCGAGATGTGTCGCTTGATGTTCTCGATGACGACGATCGAGTCGTCGACGACGCGACCGATCGCTATGGTGAGCGCGCCGAGCGTGATGATGTTGAGCGTGTAGCCCGCCACCTGCATGCCGATGAACGTGATGAGCACGGATGCCGGGATCGAGATAGCCGTCACGAGGGTCGACCTGATCGAGAGCAGGAAGACGAGGATGACGATCACGGCGAAGACGAGCCCGAGCAGTCCCTCGGTCGCGAGGCTGTTGATGGACTCCTCGATGAAGGGCGCCTGATCGAAGACGATCGTGAATTTCGTGTTGCTGCCGAGGGCCGCCTCGAGGTCGGGGATCGCTTCGACAACAGCGCGCGAGACGGCGACGGTGTTGCCGGCGGGCGTCTTGGTGATGGCGATCGTGAGCGCGGGCTCGCCGTTGACGCGGGAGATACCGGTGACCGGATCATCCACGATTTCGACGGTCGCAACGTCGGCGATCGTCACGAGATCGAGCGAATTGCCGCCCGTGAGCGGCAGCGCCGCGATCTCGTCGGAAGACGTGATGCGCGTGCCCGCCTGCACCGTGAGTGTCTGGTCGTTCTCGGTGATCTGACCCGCCGGTAGCAGCACACCGTTCGAGTCGAGAGCATCACGGATGCTCTGATTCGAGAGTCCCCTGAGCGCCAGCTCGGTCGGCTCAGGCGTGATCACGACGCGTTGCGCGGTCGTGCCGAGCAGACTCGCGTCGCTGACGTCTTGCAGCTTTTTGAGCTCGGGAATGGTTGCCGTCTCGAGCTTCGCCGAGAGCTCGTCGGGCGACAGATCGCTCGACACGGCGATCTGGATCACCGGGAGATCAGAGAAGTTGAAGGTGAGAACCTGCGTCTGCGCCGAGTCGGGTAGCTGACCCGAGATGCGGTTGATCGCGAGCTGCACCTTCTGTTCGGCGGTCGCGATGTTGGTGCCGTAGTCGAACGACGCGGTGATCGACGAGACGTTGGCGCTCGAGGTCGCCGTCGTCGAGTCGAGCCCCGCGACACCCTGAATGGCCGCCTCGATGGGCGTCGACACGTCTTTGTCGACGACAGCGGGGCTCGCCCCCGGGTAGCTCGTCACGACGAAGATCTGCGGGAGGGAGAGGGACGGGATCAGTTCCTGCTTGAGCGAAGTGAGCGCGATACCGCCGAACACGCCCACGACGATGGTGACGAGGGCGATGAGGGCGCGGTTGCGCAGGCTGAAGACAGAGAAAAGGTGCACACGAAATTATCCCTCTGCCGGGAATTCGGCGTGTACTCCGAGGGGATTAGCTGTGGACTACGCGGCCGCGATCACACGACGGAGGCAAGCTCGTCGCTCGTGGTCGGGATGGGGTGGCGGCCCACCGACGCCCAGGCCCTGGCGAGGGCATCCACCCCCCTCACGGTGTCGTCGGGGGTGTAGGAGAAGGGGATGCGGATGAACCGCTCGAACGCCCCGTCGAGACCGAACCGCGGACCCGCCGCGATGATGAGCCCCTCGTTACGAGCCGCGAGGGCGAGCTGCGAGCTGACAGGCGTGCCGAGGCCCGCCCACAGCGTGAGACCGCCACGAACGTGCGGCACCCGCCACTCGGGCAACTTCTCGCGCAGAAGGGCCACGAGACGGTCGCGACCCTCACGCAGGTAGTCGCGACGGGTGGCGAGGATGGCGTCGTAGTCGTGCAGCAGGTGCGTGACGATGAGCTGGTCGAGCAGTGGCGTGCCCAGGTCGCCGCTCGCGCGCGAACGGACGAGCCGTTGGATGACCGACCGATCCGCCCGAATCCAGCCGACCCTCAAACCACCCCACACCGTCTTGCCGACCGACCCGACCGTGATGGCGTGGCCGCGCGCCGCGAACGGCACGGAGTCCGCCGGAGCATCGATGAAGAGCTCGCCCATCGTCTCGTCCGCGATGAGGGTCGTGCCGTGCGCGGCGGCGAGCCGCAGCACGCGCTCGCGCTGCTCGACCGGCATCGACGCGCCCGTGGGGTTGTGGTTGTCGGGCATGAGGTAGCCAAGCGACGGGCTGGTGCGCTGGATGGCCTGCTCGAGCGCCGCATCATCCCACCCCTCATCGGCGGTCACGCTCACGGGGACGATGCGCGCGCCCGCGGCTTTGAGGGCGTCGATGGCGTGCGGGTAGGTGGGGTTCTCGATGACTGCACGATCCCCGCGACCGAGGATGGTGCGGGCGATGAGCGCGATGGCGTGCTGTGCCCCGACCGTGACCATGATCTGGTCGGGGGTGGTCGGCAACCCGCGCCGCGTGTACTGCTCGGCGAGGGCCTCACGCAGCACGGGAAGACCCACGGGATCGAACCCGGACTCGCCGAGGAATCGGGGAAGCTGTTCCGCGGCCGCGCGTGCGGCGGGGGCGACCTCGGGGATCGCGGGCATCGTCGCCTTGCTGAAGTCGAGGTACTCGGCGGGCTGCGGGTCAGTGAACATGGGTGCGCGCATTGGCAGCTGCGCGATGCTGCCGGAGCCTCGGATGCTCAGCAAGAACCCGGCCTCGCGCAGTTCGGCGTAGGCGGCGGTGACGGTGGTGCGGCTGACCCCGAGCTGGGCGGCCAGTTCGCGCTCGGCGGCGAGACGTGTACCGGGGGCTACGCGACCGTCGAGGATGAGCAGGCGGATGCGGTCTGCGAGCGCCGTGTACGCGATGCCGGCGTCACGCCACCCCGCGAGAAGCGTGGCCAAAGCGCGTGCACTGATGGAACTCATGCGGCCACTTTAGCGAATTGGCCTCTTGTTCAAGGTCCAATCCTCGAATTGGATATCACCATGAGCAGTCCAGCCGCCATCATGTCGCGACGCATCGTGCAATTGCTCGTCGGGCTATTTCTTTACGGCTTCGGCATCGCGCTCATGGTGAAGGCGGCGATCGGGGTGCCGCCGTGGGACGTACTCAGCCAGGGGATTTCGGCCCACACGGGCATCCCGTTCGGCCTCGTGACCAACATCGTCGGTGTCTTCGTGCTTCTGCTCTGGATCCCCATCCGCCAGAGGCCGGGGCTGGGCACTGTGCTCAACGTTCTGCTCGTCGGCCCCAGCGCCCAGGTGGGTCTGTGGGTGCTCCCATCACCGACCGAACTGCTGCCGCAGGTGCTCATGTTCGCGCTCGGCCTGCTGACGGTCGCGGTGGCGACGGGCCTGTACATCGGGGCGCGCTTCGGACCCGGACCTCGTGATGGCCTCATGACGGGCATCCACCACCGCTGGGGGTGGAAGATCTGGATCGTGCGCACCGGCATCGAGGCGACCGTGCTCGTCATCGGCTGGATCCTCGGGGGCAACGTGGGAATTGGGACGCTCGCGTTCGCCCTCCTCATCGGGCCCATGGTGCACCGCACCATTCCGTGGCTCATGGTGCCGGCTGCCATCGAACGGCAGCCGGCCATGGTGGTTGAGTAGCGGCCAGAGGTCGCGTATCGAAACCTGACCCAACCGGGTTTAGATACGCGCTGCGCGCTACTCAACCACCGTCCTTCTAGAGGTTGCGCTCCGCGTAGGCGGTCATCGCGTCGCGCACGAAGGTCGCCCCCTCGATGCCGCCGTAGTTGGCGCCGAAGCGCTCGTCTGCGACATACATCTCGCCGAGGCCGATGAAGTACTCCTTCGTCGGGCGGTTGTTCTCGGCACCCGGGGTTCCGGGGATGCTGCCGAGCCACTCGGCCTGACGCTGCGCGAGCGCCTGGGCCTCCTCGCCCTCCGGGTCGAGACCGGCGGATGCCGCGGACTGCCAGTCCGCCGCCAGTGCGGCGACCCGAGCCTTCCACTCCCCCTGGTCGGCGGGCGTCATCGACTCCCACCAGCGCGAGCTGTCAGCGTACGACTTCTCGCCCCAACGCTCTTCGACCTCCTCGCGATACTGCGTGTGGTCGAAGCCATCGAACATGTTCTCTGCCATCAGTTGTTCACCTCCCTCCATGTCTCTGATCGTTCGCTCGACCGCGCCGATTTGGCGATCGAGCCTGTCTTTCTCGAGCCGCAGCCAGTCGAGGTGCGTCAGGAGCGCCCGCGCGTTGTCGCGTTGCCCCTCGAGCACCTCCTTGATCGCTGAAAGCCCGAGCCCCAGCTCGCGAAGCATGAGGATGCGCTGCAGCCGCACGAGCGCGAGCTCGTCGTAGTAGCGGTATCCGTTGTCCCCGATGCGGCTCGGCTCGAGGAGTCCCACGTCGCCGTAGTGGCGCAACGTTCGGGACGTCGTACCCGCGAGCCGTGCGATGTCCTGTATCGACCAGTCCACTTTCTCTCTCCTTTCGCGTGGGCTACTCGACCACGGTAGAGGTTGACGTTGCGTCAAGGTCAAGCCGCATCATCCCGCGTCAAGACGCGATATAGCTTGACTTTGCGTAAGACGCGATATAGCTTGAGTGCCAACAGATGCGATATAGCGCGTCACAGGCGAAGGGATGAGCGGATGGCTCAGGAGAAGTGGCTCATCGACGGGCCCAAGATCATCGACATCGACCAGGTACGCCGGCTCAAGGTCGGACTCATCGCGGGCCAGGTCTCGATCCTCGGACACGACGAGGCGCACGCGCGCATAGAGGTTCACTCCGTCTCGGGCCGCGACCTCAAGGTCACGCTCGATGGCGACACCCTCGAGATAGACCACCCGCAGCTGCGCTGGGACAACTTCATCGAGGTGTTCAAGAGCTGGTCGGCGGGCAACGCCAAGGCCGACATCACGATCGCCATCCCGCGCGACATCGCCCTCAAGTTTGGCGTCGTCTCGGCGAGCGCCCTCATCAGCGGCCTCACCGAAGACGCCAACATCAGTACCGTCAGCGGCGACCTCGTGATCGACAACCTCTACGGCGACGTGCAGTTGAACTCGGTGTCGGGCGAAATCGCGGTGCGGGCCCATTACGGCAAGATCACCGCGCACACCATCTCGGGCGACGTCACCGCATCGGGCGAGATCATGAAGTTCGGCGCCGACACGGTCTCGGGCAACGTCTTCGTCGACGCGACCGGCACACCCGACGAGATCCGTGCGAACACCGTGAGTGGCGACGTCACCGTGCGCCTCGCCCCCGAGGTTCCCGCCCAGTACACCATCAGTACCGTGAGCGGCCGACTGCAGGTCGACAACTCCGACATCCGCGGCGTGCGCGGTCAGTACAAGGCCAAGTTCGGCGATCTCGACAAGAAGTGGCTCGAGTTTCGCGCCAACACCGTCTCGGGCAACGTCTCGGTCGTACACGCGGTGTCCGCATGACTCCGCCCGTTTTCGCCCACGGCCACCTGCGGCTGTACCTGTTGAGCCTGCTCGCGGAGTCCGGACGCGGGATGCACGGGTACGAACTCATCCAGGCCCTCGGTGACCGCTTCGGCGGCACCTACGTTCCGAGCGCCGGAACCATTTACCCTCGCCTGGCGAAGCTCGAGGAAGAGGGGCTCGTGACCAAGCAGGCCGACGGCCGAAAGACGGTGTACGAGATCACGGATGCCGGACGCACCGAGCTCGCTGAGCGAGAGTCCGAGCTCGACGGCATCGAGAACGACGTCACCGACAGCGTGCGTCGCCTCGCCGACGAGGTGCGGGCATCCGTTACCGATGCCATGCGTACGCTGCGAGCCGATCTCGCGGCCGCCGCACGGGATGCCCGCGACGATGCCCGCGCGACCGGCAACTCTGCCCGCGTGAGCACCCCGGTGCAGGCCGATGGTCGCACGCAACTCGCGCAGGCGGATGCCCTGCTCACCGAATTCCGCGCCGGGCTGCGAGCCGACCTCCGCCTGGCGCAGGCACGCACACCACTGACGGACGAGACCGTGGAGCTGCTGCGCTCGTCCCTCGCCGAGGTGCGCGCGCGAGTACTCGGTTCCCTCGGTGGTTGAGTAGCGGCCGGAGGTCGCGTATCGAAACCTGGCGCGGCTGGTTTCGATACGCGCTATGCGCTACTCAACCAGCGAACGCGACCGGTACGTACAGGTCCTGCACGCGGTCGGCGGCCGCGGTGTGGTCGTTGCGGGTGTAGATGCCGCACTTCTGCACCCGGCAGTCGAATCCTTCGCCCACGGGGTCGCCGACCTCGAGGTAGGCCGTGAAAGTTCCCGACTCGAGGTCGTCGTACGATCGGGCGCCGAAGAGCTTCCAGGCCCAGTCATCGTTGATCCAGTTGCTCGCGGCGTACTGCACGGTCCCCTCGGCAACCTCCGACTGCTCCTGGTCGGGCACGCCACCGATGCACGGGCCGGGCTTCTGATCGGGTGACTCGGGGATGACGCAGATCGCAACGTAGATGCCGCGCGAGGGGTCGTATCCGGTTCCGCTGACGATGAGACGCTCACCGATCGTGAGCGCCGACGTGTCCACCTCGGCGCCGGCCTCTGGCGAGATCACCATGAACGAGCGCTCGCGGCCGTCATCACCGGTGGCGGATACCTCGAGAGGCCACTCCTCGACCGCCTGATCCTGACCCGATGAGCCTTGATTCTGGTGGGTGAGGATCGGAAGCACGACGATAGCGATGGGAATCAGCATCGCGAGGGTGATGGCGCCGACGATCCACGGCCACCGTCGGCGTCGCGTGGCGCTCGGGCGGGTCATGAAGGAAGTCTAGGCGCGTGGATTCGCCGCGCCGTCACCGGATTGACAGCCCGCGCGCGAGGAGTAGAGTCGCCCCTCGTGACAGACGAAGCCCGGTCACCTAAACGGTGGCTGATCGGTGAACCACTCCCCTCAGAGAAGCTCGAGGGCCAGTTGCTCCCGAAGCACCTCGCGCTCCCCATCTTCGCGAGCGACCCCCTCTCCTCGGTGGCCTACGCGCCACAGGAACTGCTCATGATCCTGCTTCTGGGCGGGCTCGCGTTCCTCTCCTTCGCACCCTGGGTCGCGGCGTGCGTCGTCATCCTGCTCCTGGTCGTCGTGCTGTCGTACCGACAACTCATCAAGGCCTACCCGAGTGGCGGCGGCGACTACGAGGTCGCGTCGAAGAACCTCGGCGAGAAGGCCGGCCTCGTCGTCGCCTCAGCCCTCCTGGTCGACTACGTGCTCACGGTCGCGGTGTCGGTCGCGTCTGGGGTCGACAACATCATCTCGGCGATTCCCGAACTCAATCCGTTCCGGGTGGAGATTGCCGTCGGGTTCGTGGTGTTGCTCGCGGCGATCAATCTGCGTGGTGTGCGTGAGTCGAGTAAGGCATTCGCGATTCCGACGTACCTCTTCATCGCATCCATCGCGGTCATGATCGTGACCGGCCTGGTGCGCACGCTGCTCGGCGACCCGCCCGTGGCCGAGAGTGCGGGGGTCGTCGTCGAAGGTGAAGATCTGACGCGAGCCGCCTTCATCCTGCTGCTCTTACGCGCTTTCGCGAGCGGATGCGCCGCGCTCACCGGCGTCGAAGCAATCTCGAACGGCGTTCCCGCGTTTCGCCGCCCGAAGGTCAAGAACGCGCAGCGAACGCTCATGGCCATGGGCGCGACGGCGATCCTGCTGTTCTCGGGTCTCGTCGCCATCGCGATCATTGGCGGCGTGCACTACATCGACTGCACCGAGCAGGCGCTCAAGACAATGGTGGAGTGCGCGGCCGACGGCACACCCCAGCGCAGCCTCATCGCCCAGATGGCTTCGGCGACCTTCGGCAACAACACGGTCTTCTTCTACGTCATCCAGGCGGTGACGGCGGCCGTGCTGTTGCTCGCCGCCAACACGGCCTTCAACGGATTCCCCCTGCTCGGGTCTGTACTCGCGACGGATCATTACGCACCCAAGTCGCTCGCGACCCGCGGCGACCGCCTCATCTTCTCGAACGGAGTCATCGCGCTGTCGATCACGGCGATCGTGCTGCTCGTGATCTTCCAGGCCGACGTGACGACC
>CAYZHZ010000033.1:0-21202 GCA_964477625.1 uncultured Salinibacterium sp. | reverse complement strand
TCGGCGCTGGCCGACGAGCAGAAGCAGGCCACGACGCGAGTGGTGGTCGTGCTTGGGCTCCTTGAGGTGCTCCGTGAGGTCCTTGATGCGGTGCGTCAGCATCGCGACCTGAACCTCGGGGGAACCCGTGTCGCCCGGGTGGGTTGCGTACTCTTCGATGATCGCCTTCTTGACACTGGCTTCAAGAGCCATAAGGTGATCCCCTTTCTCCTCGTTGCGCGGCGCTCGTGGCGGGAATGCCCGGGCTCTCTTTATCCGCGGCCGTCAGACGGCAACCTTGGGAGTTTAGCAGAGGATGGGAGTTGGCGTTCTTTAGACGACGGGCGGGGACAGCACGATCGCCAGCGTGACGACGGCGAGGAGTGCGAGCACCCCGGCGAACACCCACAGCGCGCGGCGGCGAGCCGCGGCATCCACTCGTTCGACGAGCCGCGCGAACGCGGCCTCGTGGCGGAAGGTGTCGTCGACGACGCGGGAGTCCGCGTACCAGTCACCGTTGCGCTCGGCCGCCGCGACGAGTCGCGTGAGAGCGCCCTCCTCGATGACCCGCTTGCGGCGCGTTATCGTGCGCGCGAGTTGCGACGAGCGGGTGACGAGAAGGTTGTGTGGGCGGGTACCCACGAAGGCGAGCGAGCGTGGGTCGACAATCGCGATGAGGGGGATCACCGGAACGAACTCGCTCGCCTTCGGGTCTGTGTGCGGGTTGATCAGCTTCGCCGCGCACGAGGCGGCGTAGCGGGCATCCCGTATGTGGTGGGTGCGACGCGTATTGACCAAGAGCACATCGTTGTGCACGGTCACGCGGAACCCGGAATGGTTCTTCGTCGTGATGATGAAGACCCCGGTGGGCCCGATCACGAGGGTGTCGACGCCGGAACCATAGTCAGTATCGGGAGTGGCGTGCAGCAGAGTGAAGTCGGTGCCTAGCGCGCGGAGCCGGCGCGCGTTGCGGGACTCGTGCAGCGCCTCCCGATACCACTGGCGCGCCCCGCGCGTGAGCGGGTTCGCGCCGAAGAGCCACGCGATCCTCGACTGACGGCGAGCATCCGCCTGCATGCGCAAGCACTCGAACATGAACGAGTCAGCGGCGCCCCGCACGTGAAGCGTGCCCGAGGCGCCAACCTCCGGTTCACCCTGCTCCCGCGCGTCACGCGTCAGTACATTAGTCATCGAATCCCCCCGAATCGCGATGACGTCAGGCTAGTAATCCGCTCCATCCCCCGGCAGCCCCCAGAACGGGGTCGGGCAGCACGCGCCCCGTGGCGGGCATCCGAGTCGACGGCCGAACCGGCCAGACGATACGTGGAATCCCTACTCCCCGACGTGCGTGAGCACACGTAGAGTCCCCCCATGAGACCTCGCACCCTCGCCGCGACTGCCACCACTGCCCTGCTCGCACTCAGCCTGCTGGGGTGCGCCCCGACCACGTCGACCGACACCGGCAGCGATAGCGATAGCAGCCCTGATTCGACCGAATCCGGTTCTGGGACTTTCGTTACCCTGTCCGGCACTGGCGACTACTCGGTACCCGCCGATATGCCCATCGGCGGATATCAGATTGTCGGTGAGCCGGCCAGCCAGCCCGACGGATGCACGTGGACGATCTTCGACGCCAACGGCGAGGTGCTCGCCACCGACCAGGGCGTCTACGTCTTCGTCACGGACGTCTCCGCGCGCTTCACGACCGACGGATGCGGCGAATGGGAGCAGTTCGAGTAACCCTGTCTGCCCACACCCCGCCCGGTACTCTCGGGGAATGGAGTTCGACACCGGGGCCATCCCGTGAGCGAGGCGCTCGTGCTCGACGTGCTGCTCGGCCTCACCCTCATCGCATATGTCGCGTACGGGTTGCGCAATGGACTCTCGCGCAGCCTCTTCGTCATCGCCGGTGTGGTAGCTGGCGCGATCGCCGCCTTCTTCCTGGCCCCGCTCGTCTCTACCTGGGTACCGTTTCCGTTCCTCCGCGTGGTCGCAACGATCCTCGTCGCGGTTGGACTGCTCGCCGCGGGTCACGCCCTGGGTGCGCTCATCGGCCGCGCGATCCGCCGGGGAATCGAGCGGAGCCCGCTCAGCGGTTTCGATCGCTTCCTCGGCGGTGTCGTGACGGGGATCGTCGCCGCCCTCGTCGCGTCCGTCGTCGCGACGAGCGTCGCCTCACTCGGAGTTCCCCTACTATCCCGGGCAATCGCGGGATCCGTCGTGCTGCGCACCATCAACGGCCTCACGCCCGACCCTGTCGAGGCGTATCTCGCCCAAGTGCGCGCCTACGTCATCGATCAGGGTCTACCGATCATCTCCGGTGCGCTCGGGACAACCCCGGTCATTCCCGACATCGACACCGGGAGCGACTCACTCAACACCGCGGCGGCGTCCGTCGTGCGCATCACGGGTAACGCGCTCGCGTGCGGAGTCTCGCAGGCCGGCACCGGGTTCGTCGTCGCTGATGACCGCATCGTCACCAACGCCCACGTCGTCGCCGGTGTCACCGAGCCCGTCGTCGAGGCGCCCGACGGGCAGACGCTGCAGGGCTCGGTGGTGTACTTCGATCCGATAGGCGACCTCGCGGTCATCCACATTCCCGGCCTCGATGCGGCACCACTGCCGCTCGGTGAGACTCTCCCGGTGGGTGCGGATGCTGCCATCGAGGGCTACCCCTACGGTGGACCGTTCTCCGCGGGACCCGCCTCGGTCATGTCGATCGGCACAGCGACCGTGGCGGACATCTACGGCCGCACCGGATCAGCGCGCGAGGTCTACACCCTCGCCGCGGACGTTCGCCAAGGCAATTCGGGGGGTCCCCTCCTGAGCCTCGATGGAGTCGTCGTGGGTGTCGTCTTCGCGAAGAGCGGCGACACCGCGAACGTGGGCTACGCGATGACCATGTCCGAGTTAGACCCGGTCGTGGACCAGGCGTCGACTCTCACGAGTGCCGTCTCGTCGGGGGAATGTACGGGCTAATCGAGTCGCTAGGGTGAAAGCATGATCCGCCATACCGTCGTCTTCACACTCGCGCACGCGCCCGGTTCGCCTGAGGAACGCGCGTTTCTCGACGCCGCGCGCGCCCTCGCCGACATCCCGGGCGTCGAGAGGTTCGAGCAACTGCGCCAGGTGAGCGCAAAGAACGACTTCGACTTCGGATTCTCGATGGAGTTCGCTGACCAGAGCGCATACGACGCCTACAACGAGCACCCCGCGCATGTCGCTTTCGTGCGCGACGTCTGGGTGCCCGAGGTCACGAATTTCCTGGAGATCGACTACACCGCGCTGTAGCAATGTCCCCGAGTCCGCCGTGGCGCATCGTCTCGTCGACGATGATCCGTGCTGTCAGCTATGACGGGCACACCGAGGAGCTCAGGGTGCGGTTCTCGAACGGCACAGTCTACCGATACTTCGCAGTACCGGCTTTCATCGTCGAGACTCTGCTTGATCCGCCCGACGGTTCACCCGGACGCTACTTCAACGAGACGATCCGCGACGGATACGACTACGAGGAGGAGGCCGCCAAGCCTCTCACCTGACGCAATCGGCGCGCCTTGGCGGCAGTGAGCACGAGGGCGAGGAGCGTTCCGACAACAGCACCGATCGAGTTCGCGAGCAGGTCACGCGCATCGGAGACCCGGTTCGGAATGACGAGTTGCGCGAATTCGATCACGACGGTGGTGGTGACGCCGAGAAGAATCGCGAGCCACCATCGTCCCCTCCCGAGCAGGAGCACGAAAAAAACTCCGAACGGGATGAACAGGGCGACGTTTGCGCTGAACTCGAGCAGATCGAAAGTGATCCATTGGGTCGCCTCGTAGCGATCGAAGATCAGCGCGAGTTCCCAAATGAAGTTCTGCTGGTGCCCGGGCAGCTGAGGGGTGAGTGTGAGCCATCCGACCAGCCCCAGATACGCGAGTGTCGCGATGCTGAGGACGGGATGGCGCAGGAACATCCGTCCATCCTGGCCCACACGCCGCGAGAAGTTGCTGGGAACCGCGGCACGCGGCGCTTCACGAGGCCATTATGGTGCCGACAAGGGTGGCGATGACCCCCCAGACGAGCCCATACAGCAAGCCGATACCGGCGGCGGACCACCCGATGCGGCGCGCGAGTGCCGTGCGAACATCCGCGCGAATGACGGTGAAGTCCCGGTGCAGCTTCTGCGTGTCGAGGCGGTCGCTACCGCCCGGTGGCCACGTCGATTCCAGATCGGCGAGGTCGGAGATGCGAGCGACATCTTCGCCGGTGAGCGTGCGGGCCGCGCGCGCCAAGAAACGATGAAGGTCGGATGATGCCACGATGCGCACGCCCGACGCGGGCCGCTTGACCGTGAGCTTGGTTGGATCGACCACGACGAGAAGCGGTTGCACGTGCACCGGCGACTCGGCCGCGGTTGCGAGAAATCTCGCCGTAGTCGAGGCGTCTTCGATCGACTCCGGGATGTCGCTGCGGGGATCTCCACCGACGACGAACTGGTCACCGTCGACGACGACATCCGCGTCGGTGGCGTTGACGGCACGCACCGCCCAGACACCCGCGGGCCCGATCACGAGGTGGTCGAGCAGGCGCGCCCCGAGGGGAAGGTCGTGAAGCACGTCCCATACGGGCCCCAGATTCTCCAGGATGTCACCGACGACAAGCTCGCCGAGCGCGCCGCGATACGAACGGCGGCTCTCCGGGGTCAAGGGACTCACCCCGATGATGCGCTGGAAGGTCGAACGAGGCGGCGCATCCGCCTGCGCGGACACGACAGCGCACATCGCCGTCTGTCCGGCCACGTGTTCTCGCAGGCTGCGATGCATCCTGTTGTCCCCCGATACAAAAACGTTGGGCCGGAGGCTCCCCCGCCTCCGGCCCTACTCGCTGCGACGAATCGCACCCGATCGAACTGTCCCTCCCCCGAGGGGCTGTGTTCGTAGCTACAGCATGCCGAACCTGGGAAAATGCCGCAAACCCCCACTTGGGGGCACTACGCGACACCCGCGGGAATCGGCCCCGTCGTGACGATGACGAGGCGCTGAGTGGGTCGAGTCATCGCGACATACAGGGCAGCGGCGCCCCGATCGATCTCGTCGATCACGCGCTGCGGTTCAGCGATGACCACCGTGTCGAACTCGAGTCCCTTCGACTCCTGGGGGCTCAGAATGGCTATTTCTCGGGTCAGACCGACTGCCCCACGCCCGACGGTGGCCCCGAACGCCTCCGTGAGAGCGGGAGTGACGCGGTCGAGAAGGGATTCGCTGACGATGACTGCGACGGTTCCCCGCGAATCGATCGCGCGGTCGTCAACAATGGCCTCCACGACTCCAGCGGCGAGGTCATCGACGGTCACGATTCGCACGGGCCACTCGCTCTCGCGAACGGCAGTCGACCGCGTAATTCCGACGCCGTGAGCGAGAGCCATCGACTCCGCGACGGCGCTGATTTGGGCGGGCGTGCGGTAGTTGACCGTGAGTTCTTCGAGACGCCAATTGTCCCCCACGTGCGGTCGAAGGGCCTCGTCCCAACTCCGGGTTCCCGCGGCTGCGGATGCCTGGGCGACGTCCCCGACGATCGTGAAGGACTTGAGCGGATTGCGACGCATGAGCACGCGCCACTGCATACCGGAGAGTTCCTGTGCCTCGTCGACCACGACGTGCCCGTAGGTCCACTCGCGATCCGCGGCGGCGAGTTCGGCAGTGGTACCACGGTCGACGACCGCCTCGAATCCGTCGGCGAGGGTACGTGCATCCACGATCCCCTCGACATCCATATTGCGGATGGCCGCCTCAGCGTTCTCGATGTCGCGCTTGCGCTGCTGCTTACGCTCTCGCTTGTCGGCGTCGCTCACGGCGTCGATCTCGCCGAGCAGTTCGGCGGCCTCGTCGAGCAGCGCGACATCGCTCACGGTAAAGGGTGCGCTGCGGTCGCGCGCCAATAGTGCTCGCTTCTCGGGCGACCAATCGGGGGTGAGGCTTGCAAGCCACTGGGGTCTCGCGTAGAGGTCTTGCAACAGTTTCTGGGGGGTGAGAGGGATCCACGCCGTGTTGAGCGCGACCTTGACGTCATGCGCCCCCCGCAGATCCTCACGAAGCCAGGCCTGGTCGCTCTCCTCGATCGTGTTGCCATGGTCGCGAAGCTGCTCGGCCAGAAGACGTGACAGTGCAGTGAGCGCTGCCTTATTGAAGGTGACGCGCGCAACGTTGTGCGGCTTCTTTGTCTCCCACGCCCGCTGCATGGCCGAATGGATGACCTGGGCGGGCACCGTCAGCAGCTCGCCATTCACTTCGACGACTTGAGCCTCGCGCGGCACGACCTGTCGGGAACGGACGGCGCGGGCGAGCAAGTCTGCCATGCCGAGGGAGCCCTTCAGCGCGGCGGTGGCCGGAGCATCCTCGATCGCCGTCTCGATGCCCGGATAGAGCTGCCCGACACTCGCGAGCACGACGCCCGTCTCGCCGAGCGAAGGCAGCACCGCCTCGATGTACTGCAGAAAGGACCGCGACGGCCCGACAATGAGCACGCCGGATGATGCGAGCCGTTCCCGATGCGAATACAACAGGTATGCCGCCCGGTGGAGCGCGACCGCCGTCTTCCCGGTGCCTGGACCGCCCTGCACGACCAGCACCCCCGCGAGCTCGGATCGAATGATCGAGTCCTGCTCGGCCTGGATTGTCGCAACGATATCGCTCATGCGTCCCGTGCGCTCGGCGGTCAGCGACGCGAGAAGCGCGGCCTCCCCCTGGAGGTCAGACACGTCGCCCTCGAGGAGTTCGCGATCGAAGATCTCATCGTCGATGCGCACGATCTCTCGGCCCCGACTCTGCAGGTGCCGTCGAGCGCGCGCACCGAGAGGCGTAGCCGCAGTCGCCTGGTAGAAGGCGCGAGCCTGAGGAACCCGCCAGTCGAGCAGCACGGGCTGTAGGTCCTGATCGCGGAGGCCGATGCGCCCGATGTAGCGGTAGGGGGTTTCTTCGCCCTCACGTTCGAGCTCGAGGCGCCCGAACGCCAGCCGCTCGTCAATCTGGCGTAGCTGAAGCACCCGATCTTCATAGATTCGCGCGAAGGCGTCCCGCTCCGAGCGGGCCTGGTGAGTGCCGCCGGGCGCGCTGCGACGCACGGCTTCGAGCTGGGTTTGCGCCTGTTCGCGCAACTCATCGAGTCTCGCGTAAAGGCCACCCACGTAGGCCTGCTCGCTCGCGAGCTCACTCGATGCCATCTCGTGTCCACCCCTGTCGGAAAATGCGGCGTTCCAGTCTACGCGACCCCATAAACCTCTTGCGCCTCTCGCGGGTCGGTGGCACGCTGGACGGAGAACAACTCATCGCCCAGACAGAGTCGCAGGCATTGCCGCACCGCTGGGCGATGAGTCTGTTAATGCCCACTCGGTCGCCGCTACATTGGACTGATGGCTCGCACGATCGACTTCTCCCCGCTCACTTCGGTCGTATCGCAGTCAGAACTCGCGGCATTTCGCGAAGAGGTACGAAACCGACCGAACTACGGCCGCTCGGGTGAGATCGTGACCTTCGTCATCGTGGCAGTCGTTCTCGTGTTCTTCGGCGGCTTCGTTCTCGTCAGCACGATCGGCGGGATCGGCATCATCCTCAGCGCCGCGTCGGACGGCTCGCCTGCGCTGCTAGCCACGCTCGCGTTCCCGCTCCTATTCACTGCAATTTTCGTCGTTGTCGCGGTCGTCGCCCTGCGCGCGATGTTCGGGCCGAGGCGTTACATCAACTGGCTGCGGTTCGAGAGATTTGCCCAGGCGAACGGGCTCATCTTCTCCCCCGCCGACCCGAATCCGGCCTACCCGGGGTCCATCTTCCAGTCCGGCTCGAGTCGGACGGCCGTCGATCACTTCCGCTCGGCGACCGATCGCTTTCTCGACTACGGCAACTACCGGTATACGACGGGCAGTGGAAAGAATCGGCGCACGCACAACTGGGGCTTCCTTGCCCTCGCGCTCGACCGTTCGCTTCCGCACATGGTTCTCGATTCGAAAGCCAACAACGGTCTATTCGGGTCCAACCTCGCCGCGTTCAATCGGGACCAGGTGCTCTCGCTCGAGGGCGACTTCGACACGTACTTCACGCTGTACTGCCCCGCGCAATACGAGCGGGATGCTCTCTACGTTTTCACCCCAGACCTCATGGCGCTCTTGATCGACAATGCGGCACCGTTCGACGTCGAGATCATGGACAAATGGATGTTCGTTTACTCGGCATCGTCCTTCGACATGACGCAACCCGCCGTACACCACCGCCTGCTGAGCATCGTCGACACGGTAGGCGCCAAGACCCTCACCCAGACCGATCGCTACGTCGACGAGCGTGTGGCGGATTTTGCGGCGAACGTGGTCGCGCCGCCGGGCCAGCGTCTGCGCCGACGTTTCCCGCTCGTGGCGATTCTGATCCTGCTTGCCATCGTGGGATTCTGGGTCATACCTGTGCTCGTCGCACTCTTCACGCGGTGAGCGGTTCGAGCCATCTCGTCGATCTCAGCCCCCTGCGAGAGAGTCCGGCGTTCGCGCGGCTATGGGCGGGCGCATCCATCTCGGCCATCGGCTCGCAACTCACGCTCGTCGCGATCTCCCTGCAGGTCTACGACCTGACCGAGTCGACGTTCGCCGTCGCGCTCGTCTCGGGCTTCGCGCTCGTGCCCATGATCGCCTTCGGCCTGTACGCGGGGCTCCTCAACGACTTCCTCGATCGCCGAACTCTGCTCATCTGGTCGTCGATCATCTCGTGGCTCTGCACTATCGCGCTCGCCGTGCTCGCCTGGGTCGGGTTGACCGAGCCCTGGCCGCTCTATGTGCTGGCGATAATCATCGCGGTGACCTCGACGACCTCGTCGACGACGCGTTTCTCCATAGTTCCGCGCCTCCTCCCCGCGCGGTTGTTGCCCGCGGCCTCAGCGCTGAATGGGATGAGCTTCGGCCTCGCCCTCGCGATCGGCCCTGCCGTGGCGGGCGTGCTCGTGGCCGCGACGGGCTTCGGCTGGACCTACACGGTGGATGCCGTGCTGTTCGTCGCCGGATTCCTCGGTGTCGTCTCGCTCCCCGCAATCAAACCCGTCGGGATCACCTCCCGCCCGGGCTGGGCATCCATAAGTGCGGGAATCGAGTTCTTGCGGACGGCGCCCAACATCCGCATGTCCTTCATCGTCGACATCATCGCCATGGTGTTCGGTCGACCGCAGGTGCTCTTCCCCGCGGTCGGAGCTCTCGTCATCGGCGGGGGTGCCGTCACGGTGGGCATCCTCATCGCCTCGGGTGCGGTTGGCGCGATGCTCTCGAGCATCTTCTCGGGTCGCACCGGGAGCGTGCGACGCCACGGGGTCGCGATCGGATGGTCGATCGCCGCCTACGGGGCCTTCGTCATGGGTTTCGGCGTCGTCATCGGCCTCCTGGCGACAGGAATCTTCGGCCCGGTCGGCGATGCCATCCACGACGCCAATCTGCCCGCACTCATTGTCGCCTCGATCATGACGGCCGGTATGGGTGCCGCCGACAATGTGAGTGCGATCTTCCGGATGACCATGTTGCAGTCGGCCGCACCCGACGAGATGCGCGGACGCGTGCAGGGCGTCTTCACGGTAGTCGTCACGGGCGGACCGCGCCTGGGCGAACTTGTCACAGGGGCGCTCGCCGCAGTGACGGTGCTCTGGTTCCCGCCGGTGATCGGCGGCATCGCCATCGTCGTGCTCATCGCGCTGCTCCTGCGAGTACAGCGCAGCTTCCGAGACTACGACGCCGCGTCGCCTACGCCGTGACGGTGATTTCTCCGTCGCGGTGTGCGCCTACGCGGCCGGGTTCGTGGTCGTCGGAGACACGGCGGAGCCCACGCCGGCGAGCACCTTGCGCGACTCGACGATTGCAGCGAGAGCGGCTGCCTCATCCACTTCGGCGCCGACCTTCGCTCGACCCGTGATGATGCGCTGACGCGCGAACGCGAGCGAAGTGGCATCTCGGATGTAACGCTTCATCGCTGGCCCCTTGCCCTGGGTCCTGGCCCAGGCGATCGCCTGGCGGCGACCTTGCGGGGTCGCGAGCGCCGTGACCTCTGCCTGGTCGAACCACCCGACCGAGGCGTACTCGGAGAGACGATCGAAGGTGAGCTTCGACTCCTGTCGCCTCAGGAAGATGACGAGGATGATGCCCATGACGAACAACGGCACCTGCACGATGAAGTAGTAACCGTAGAAGTCCGACACGAAGAACAGCGCGCCATTCCAGAAGGCGTGGAGCAACATCGCGGGGATGAGCCCGAGGATGTAGAACCCGATCGCGCCGAACGCGTTCGTGCGCCGGGCCGCGAACCCGAGCGCGATGCCGATGAACGAGGTGAACATCACGTGGGCGAAGGGTGACATGAGTCCGCGGATGAGGAAGATCTCGAAGACACTCGAGTCGAAGCCTCCGACATCCAGCAGCTGGGAACCGAAGTAGAGGATGTTCTCGGTGAAGGCGAACCCGCCGGCGACCCAGGCCGCGTAGACGATTCCGTCGACCGGGCCGTCGAAGTGCTTTCGCGCTACCCAGAACAGGATGAGCAGGCCAAGACCCTTTCCGCCCTCCTCGACTATGGGCGCTTGGATGGCCGCGGTGAAGAACTCGTAGCCGGCGCCCGGTCCCCCCATCGAGTAGATGACATTGTCGATCTCGGCACCCACGAGAAGCGCGATGAGCACCGCCACCCCTGCGCCCCACAGGAAGGCGAACACGACCGCCACGCGGGGTTCGGGCTCCCACCGATCGATCCAACGAACCCCGAAGAAGACGATCGCGAGCGGGACGAGCGCCATGATGCCGCCGAGAGCGAAGGCATCCCCTCCGAGCCCTCCGATGATGATGACCACGACGTAGAGGGAGACAAGAGAGACGAGGATGACTCCGACAATTCCCAGAGCGAGCAATGTGGAGCTCCGCCGCGGTGGCGCGGTGAGACCCGGTTGTGCGGTCGAGTGGACAGCGACATCGTGCGGCGCCGCGGTTGGTTCGGGCGCGACGACACCAGCCGAAGCTGTGAGATCCCGGGTCGCAGATGTGGGGTTGGACGAAGTCATGATCTAAGACACTATCGGGTTCAGCCCTGCTGCTGACGCAGGATCTCGAGGGCTCGGGCCACGCGATCACCCAGCCCGGCGACGCGCTTCTTCGAGGTCTTCTCCGCCTCTGCGAGAAGGTGAACGACCTCACCTCGGTGCCTGACTTGGGCGTCCCGCACCGCGGCGATGAGAGTCAGGGAGGCGTGCGCGCTCGCGATTGCGAGCAGACACGTCGCGGCGAGCGCGACGACGGCGACCACGATGTAGACGACGAGGGCTGGATGTTCGACCGCGACGATAATCGCAACGACAAGCACGGCAACCGAGAGCAGGGGCGCGAGCAGTCGCTGCGGGCGAAGGAGAACCCATCGCATCGCGGAGCTCAGGGACACCGCGACGGGCTCCTTCGCGCGGTCCGTGGCGTCATCGATGTCGTCGAGTCGCTGCCGCAATTCGTAGAGCCACTCCTGCCAGACGCGAGTTCCGCCGAGATCGATGAGCTCGTCTCGAATCGCGCGGTAGCTGTCGGCCGCGGGACGCGTCGCCGCATCGGTGATGACGAACCACGTAGAAACGATGATCGTGACGAGGATGGTCGCCACCATCACGACGCCGAGAACGTTCCCTTCGAGCGCAAACGCGGAAATGACAACCACACCAAAGAGCACCGCCACGATGGCGATAGCCGCAACCGGCACGATCCAGGCCACGGGGTGGAGTCGAACCGTGGTGCTGCGCCCACGCGCGAGGCGGCGAGCGTCGAACCTCGCTGTGCCGAGGTCGGCGAGCTGGAGACAGAAGGCAAGAAGCCAGATCGCGAAGCCGATCACGAGAATGGTCACTGAGTCGTCCACTCTGCGACACTACCGCCGAGCGGCTACGCCACCTGCACCGCCGTGCGGCGGGTAATGGAGACACTCACCACCGCAGCCACCATGCACAAACCCGCAGCTCCGAACCAGGCCGCCGTGTAGTCGCCCGTCTGATCACGAACAAGACCGGCGGCGGTTGCCGCGATCGCGGCGCCGACCTGGTGCGATGCGAAAACCCAACCGAAGACGATCGGTCCGTCCTTGCCGAAGATTTCGCGACACAGCGCGACCGTCGGCGGCACTGTTGCAACCCAGTCGAGGCCGTAAATGACGACGAAGATGATGATGGGCGGCTGCACGGTGGCGGAAAGCAAAAAGGGCAGCACAAGCAGTCCCAACCCGCGGAACGCATAGTAACCGGCGAGAAGAATGCGCGGATTCACGCGATCCGTGAGCCACCCAGAGGCGATTGTGCCGACGATGTCGAAAATGCCGACGACCGCAAGCAGTCCCGCTGCCGTCGTTTCGGGCATACCGTGGTCGTGCGCGCTCGGAATGAAGTGGGTGCCCACGAGGCCGTTGGTCGTCGCACCGCAGATGGCGAATCCAGCTGCGAGCGCCCAGAACGTGCGCACCTTGACGGCGCGTCGCAGTGTGCCGAGGGCATTGCGTACGGCGTTCACCTTCGGCGCAGGCTCATACACGTAGGTCTCGGGGGCTCCGTAGGGCGTCATGCCGATGTCTGCCGGTCGATTTCGCATGAAGACGAGAACGAGCGGAACGACGAGTAGAGCGCCCGCCGCAACGAGCAACGAAGCCTGACGCCATCCCTGTTGCTGGACCAAGATCGCAATGAACGGGAGGAACGCGAGCTGACCCGTCGCGCTGCCGGCCGTCAGGATTCCGACGACGAGGCCGCGGCTGCGCACGAACCACTGGTCGGCGACTGTCGCAGCGAACACGAGTGCCATGGACCCGGTGCCCAGCCCGATGAGCACGCCCCACGTGAGCACGAGCATCCACGGCTCTGTGGCGAAAATCGAGAAGGTCGCGCCCGCGGCGACGAGAAGGAGGGCCCCCGACGTCACCTTGCGCAAGCCGAATCGGGCCATGAGTGCGGCAGCAAAGGGTGCCATGAGGCCATAGAGAAGGAGGTTGACCGTCACCGCGAGCGAGAGCTCTGTGCGACTCCAGCCGAACTCGTCTTCGAGAGGAAGCATGAGTACGCTCGGCGCCGCGCGGAAACCCGCGGCTCCCATGAGCGCGAGGAAGGCAACTATCGCCACGAACCAGGCGGGATGGATGCGCCGGGTTCGCGAGGCAGAGTCGATCGTCACCCCTCGAGTATGGTGGTATCGCCCTTGGCCGTGAGGCCAAGGAACACAACTATTCAGCCAACCTTGGAGGAGATCCGGCCATGCACGAGATCGCCGTGATCGCCCTGCAGGATTCGGTGGCCCTCGACCTGGGAATTCCGGCGCAAGTCTTCGGGGATGCCGTCGACGCGTCCGGGGCGTGCCACTACAGGGTGAGAGTGTGCAGCCCCGACGGGGCGCCTATCCGCACCAACGGCGGCTTCTCTGCACACGTCGAGCACGACATTTCGATCGTCACCGACGCGGACACGGTAATCGTTGCCGCAGGACGCAGCGCCCGCGCCACGGCTGAGAGCGGTGTTGATCCGATCGTCGCCGAAGCACTGCGCGCAGCCCATGCCCGTGGTGCGCGAATCATGGCCATCTGCACCGGTGCATTCGTGCTCGCCGCGATCGGCTTACTAGACGGCCGACGCGCAACGACCTATTGGCGACGCAGCGAAGACTTTCGGCGCGCTTTTCCGCGCGTCGAGCTCGAGCCGGATGTTCTCTTTGTCGATGACGGCATTCTCACGTCTGCGGGCGTCGCCGCGGGAATGGATCTCTGCCTCTACGTTGTGCGAACAGACTTGGGCGACGCGGCCGCAAACCGCGTGGCCCGACACCTCGTGATGCCTCCGACACGACCCGGAGGGCAGGCACAATTCATCGAGCGTCATCACCCCATCGACGACGGCCAACGTCTGTCCGCTGTTCTCGACTGGGCCAGCCGCAACCTCGAACGGGACCTCGGGGTAGAGGCGCTCGCCGCCCGCGCATCCATGAGCGAACGAAGCTTCACACGGCACTTTCGCGCACACACCGGAACGAGCCCCGCGGCCTGGGTCACGAGTGAACGCCTTGCCCGCGCGCGGGAGCTTCTGGAGACGACAGACCTGTACATCGACGAGATCGCGCGAGCCAGCGGTCTCGGCAGCGCGACCCACTTGCGCACTCAATTCCAGAGACGCCTCGGGCAATCACCGAGCGAGTATCGACGGGTGTTCAGACCAGCTCACAGCTGACGACGTAGTGTGGTTTTATGCGTGGGATCTGGGCGGCAACCACCCTTGTGGCCTCTGGTGCTGCACTGCTGATCGGGTGCGCCAGTTCACCCGAGTCATCCGCCCCCTCCCCTGCACCCACGAGAATGCCGACGCTGACTGCAACCGCGGTGGCACCCGCATGGTCGGACGATGCACAATCCGACCTACTGCGTGTGCTTGACGACACCGCTGCGGCCGCCGAGAAGACCGGCTACACGGAAACGTGGATCATGGCATCTGGGAGCACGTTGCAGCGAGTTCTGGATCCCGCCTTGCCGTCCGCGGAGCAGGTAGCCGAGCGCGCCTCGGGTCAGAGCGCGACGCTGATCGAGCGTGACCGCCTGTTGACGTCTGTTCTCCAAGGCTGGGTGCTGACGCACTCGACGCCAGCCGGCACGACGCGGGACGGCGAGACCTTCACGACCGTCGTCGACAACCCGACCGTAGATGTCATGGTCGTGGAGACTCGCAACGGTCTCGTGCATGAGATTCGCGACTACGTCACGGGCTCCGATATCCCCGTCACGGTCATCACGGTCGAACTCGCCGTCACGCGAGCGAGTCGAACCGTTCTCGAGGAAGCGGCAGGCTGAGTCAGCCCACAGTGCGGGTGTCGCCGGGCTTGCGATAGTCGTACAGCACCTCGTCGAGCGGAACACGGCCCACGGTGTTGAAGAGGTTGGTCGCGATCATCTGTCCCGCGAACGCCACAAGGAGCACTCGCAGCTGAGGGCTGAAGGTGGCCTCGAGTCGCGCATAGATCTCATCAGGTATCGACGCGGGCCGCGCTGCGATAAGCCGACCCCAGTCGATCAGCAACTGTTCCGCCTCGGTTACCTGGGGGGCGTCCGGGTCCTCGCCACTGTCGATGAGAATTCGGCGAAAGAACACCGAGCAGACGAGACAATCGTTGGCGTCGGAGATCGCGTACGAGAAGAGCGAAACCGCCCGCTCTCCAATAAAGGGCACGAGTTCATCCCGAAGCGTGTACCACTCCATGTATGCGGTGAAGCTGGGGACGTGCCCCAGCAGGGTCGCCTTCATATTCGTGATCCGCCCGCCGTGCAGATCAATCTGACGGTCGCTCGCGGCCTTGCCATCCGGTGCGAGTTCGTCGTACGTCGTGATCGGCAGGAACGTCATGCGATCAGGGTAGTACGCGTCAGAAAACCTTGCCGGGGTTGAGAATCCCCAGCGGATCGAAGACCGCCTTGACGCGCTGTTGCAGATCGAACTGGTCGTCCCCGAGCTCGTCGCGCAGCCAGCGACGCTTGAGGATCCCGATGCCGTGCTCTCCCGTGAGCGTTCCCCCGAGACGCAGCGCCGCGAGACAGAGTTCGTCCGCCGCGGCCCAGATCACATCGGGGACTTCATCGCCCTGGAAGATGAAGTTGGGGTGGAGGTTGCCGTCACCCGCGTGAGCGACCGTGGGGATGGTGATCCCGTACTTCGCCTCTATGTCGTTGATCGCAGAGAACATGGCGGGAAGCTGACTCCGCGGTACGCACACGTCCTCGATCAGCACCGTCCCGAGCTTGGACATCGCGGGGTGGAAGGCACGCCGAATGCCGAACAGTCGCGCACCCTCCTCGGGATCGGTCGACAGCACACTCGATCCACCGAGAGATGTGACGATGGCGACCGCCGCTCTCGCTTCGATCTCGGCACCGGGTCCGTCGAACTGCACGATGAGCTGCGATCCGCCAGGATGATCAATCCCGAGGTGTGCGGCGATGCCGGACATAGCGCTGTCGCCGATCAGCTCCATGATGGCCGGATGCAGACCGGATGAGCTGATGACGGCGGATGCCCGTGCTGCCTCCTCGACGGTCGAGAATGTGGCGCTGATGATGCCCACGATGCCGCTTACAAGCGGGCGCAGGCGAACTGTCGCTTCGACGATGACACCAAGGGTTCCCTCGGATCCGATCATGAGAGAGGTGAAGTCGTATCCGGTCACCCCCTTCACGGTGCGGTGTCCCATCTCCACGAGTCGGCCATCTGCCAGCACAACCTTCAAGCCCAGCACCGCCTCGCGCGTCACACCGTACTTGACGCAGAACAGGCCTCCCGCGTTCGTTGCGATGTTGCCGCCGACCGTCGCGATCGCGCGGCTCGCGGGGTCAGGCGCGAACCAGAGCCCATGGGGCTCGAGCTGTTCGTTGAGATGCGCATTGATAATGCCGGGTTCGATGACGGCGAGTTCGTCGTCGACCGAGACTTCGATGAGTCGGCTCATCCGCACAGTCGACAGCACGATCTCGCCAGCGCTCGCAATGGCACCGCCCGCAAGACCCGTGCCGGCGCCGCGCGTGACCACGGGGGTGCGGGTCTCGGTCGCGATACGCATGACCGCTTGCACGTCGGCGATAGACGTGGCGAAGACGACGGCGAGCGGGGCTGAAGCGGAGACATGACCGGACTGGTCGGCGCGCGCAGAAGCGAGGTCGTCGGGGTGGGTTGATACCCGGTCGCCGAGCGCGTCGATGAGGGAGTCGAGCACGTTCACGGTGCCAATCCTGTCACGCACTCTCCGAGCGAGCTGGCTCGTCCACGAGCACCAGCCCCTGGTTGCTCCCCGCCGAGATCGCAAGCTCCTCGAGCCAGGCCTTGTTCAGCGCGGGGGGTCGGCTGCCGTGATAGCGGAAATAGAGGGGAATGGATGAGTCGAGCCACACCGAGCTTCGCCCGCCATCCGCCGATTCGTCGTCAAACCAGCTAAAGAAGAACGATTCGCCTCGGCGAAGCTTGGCGCTCAGTACGACCTGCAGGTGCGCAAGCACGCGGTCTTCGAACGGCACCTCGATAGAGGATGATCCGTAGATCAGCGAGCCCATCGGTGGACCTTCCGTGAATAATCCCCCGGCGCGGCGCCGGAGAATACACAGAATATTACGCGGTCAGCTGGCGCACCGAATGCAGAGGGCCGCGGCCGGACGGGCATCCAGCCGCGCATGCGCAATGTGGGATTCGCACCGTTCGCAGGTGCCATATGTGCCGGCGTCGAGCTTTCCGAGCGCGTGGGAAATCTCGAGGGAGTGACGGATGCTCTGCTCAAGTAGCGAAGCCGCCTGAGCGCGTTCGAAAGCGAGCGACGCGCCTTCCGGGTCCTCAGACTCGTCCGTTGCCACACCGCGGCGCGACTCATTGGCGCTTTCGATCTGTAGGCGCAACAGGTCTTGCTGGGAGTGCAGGTCCTCCATGTCGAACTCGAGGCGCTTGCGCAGTTTGTCGCGCTGGGCACCCGTCAATGCTCGGGGCGAGGTCATGGTCTGGGAGCTCATCGAGATGGTCACGGGGCAAGTAAACCAACCGGTCTACTGCCGAGCGAGGCCTTGACGGTGGACGCACGATGGACTACGGGTGAAGCTTCGGGTGGTGTCTGAATTCCGCTAGTCAGCCGCCGCCGCGCGTGCGACCCTGAAGGGATGATTACGTCGCACGCCACTTTCGAGGAGCGCTACCGCGCACTCTCGTCTCGAGATTCCCGGTTCGATGGCCAATTCATCGCCGGCGTGCATTCGACCGGCATCTACTGCCGACCGAGCTGTCCCGCGATGACCCCACGCGCACACAACGTGAGCTTCTACCGCACCGCTGCGGCAGCCCACGAGGCCGGTCTCCGTGCGTGCAAGCGGTGCCAACCAGACGCGGTGCCGGGGTCTCCCGAATGGAATCTCGCGGACGACCTCGCGTCGCGCGCCATGCGCCTGATCGGCGACGGCGTCGTCGAACGCGAGGGGGTGTCGGGGCTGGCAAGCCGACTCGGCTATACGCCGCGGCACCTGACTCGGGTACTCACTACAGAACTCGGCGCTGGTCCCCTGTCACTCGCCCGAGCGCACCGCGCGCAGTCAGCGCGCACACTGCTCGCCTCCACCGATCTCGCGGTCGCGGACGTCGCCTTTGCCGCGGGATTCTCGAGTATTCGCCAGTTCAACGACACCATCCAGTCCGTCTATGAGACCACTCCGACCGGACTGCGAGCGCTTGCACGAAAGGGGCGACTTCGGGCCATCCCCGCGCAGGGGGCATCCACACTCACCCTGCGGCTGCCGGCGCGCGCGCCCTTCGACGGCCCTGGTCTTATGCGGTTTCTCGCAGATCACGCGGTAGCCGGGCTGGAGTCAGGTGATGACACGTTCCACGAGAGAGCGGTGCGGCTTCCCGGTGGCGTCGCCCGAGTACGAGTGAGTCTCGACGGGGACTCAGCGGTGATCTGTACCGCACGCCTCGAACGAATCGGTGACGTGGCGCCGCTCGTCGCGAGAGTACGTCGCCTGTTCGATCTCGACGCGGATTCGGTCGCGATCGATCGGGCCCTGGCAGCGGATGACAGGCTCGCGCCTCTCGTGGCGGCGCTGCCGGGCATCCGCTTGCCAGGCACTCTCGACGCCGAAGAAGCGCTCTTTCGCACCCTCGTCGGGCAGCAGATCTCGGTCGCGGCCGCGCGCACCGTGCTCGCCACCATCACACGCGAACTGGGCTCCAACGGGCTGTTTCCCACCGCAGGCGAGATCGCGAGCCGAGGGCACGAAGTGTTGCGCGGGCCGGCAAGCCGCGTCGCCACGATCATCGGGACGGCGGAGGCGATCGCCGCGGGTGAGCTCGTGCTCGACGTCGGGATGCCCGCCGACGAGTTCACCGCCGCCCTCACGGCACTCCCGGGCATCGGTCCCTGGACGGCCGGTTACCTTGCGATGCGCGTACTCGGAAATCCGGACACCCTCCTCACCTCCGATCTCGTGATCCTGCAGAGCGCGGCCGCGCTCGGCCTACCGGCGACGAGACTGTCGCTTGCGCACTACGCCCAACGCTGGGCACCCTGGCGGAGCTATGCGGGGCTTCACCTGTGGCGGGCGCGCCCGGTTACCATCGCAAGATGAGCGATCTTGCCGAGAGTCCCGCAGACGGCATGCGGTCGGAGAACGGAGACGTCGACCCGCATGACGGTCGCGACGAGACGGAGACCGAACGTCTCGACAGAAACTGGAACGAAATCTTGCAGGAGTTACGCGTCATCCAAACGGGTACGCAGATCCTCACAGGCTTTCTGCTCACCCTGGCTTTCCAACAGAGGTTCACCGACCTCGACGCGTATCAGGTCGACACGTACCTCGCGCTCGTCATCGTCGCGGCCCTGACAACGGTGCTCGGTCTCGTGCCGGTCGCGCTTCACCGTTCGCTCTTCCGCATGAAGGCCAAGGCCGCGATCGTGCGAATCGCGAACCGGGTACTCAAGGTCACGATCGCTGCGGTGGGCATCTGTCTCGTGGGCACCATCATGCTCATATTCGATGTGGTGGTGTCGCGGCCCGCGGGGATCATCGCAGGCGTCGTCGCTCTCGTCGTGGTCATCCTCGCGTGGCTCGCCTTCCCGCTCGGTGCCGCCGCGGGGCGTAAACGTGACTGAACGGCCCACGTCGCGGGGCATCCCGCGCAGCTCGTGGCGGTACGCGGCGGTGCGTGCCTGGCACGGCTTCCTTCGTCACCGTGGGATCGACGCGGCGGCCGCCCTCACGTTCTTCTCGTCCCTCGCGTTCTTTCCTGCGGCCCTTGCCGTGGTCTCGGCGTTCGCGATCGGCAACGGCAAGCGCAACGCCTCGGACGTCATTCTCGACATAGCGGGAGAAGTGGTGCAGCCAGAAACGGTCGCCGCACTGCGTGATCCTGTCGATCAGCTCTTCAGCGTGCAGAACCCGGGAATCGGCCTCGCCGTCGGCATCGTCATTTCACTATGGTCGCTCTCCGGGTACGCAACCGCGTTCGGTCGAGCGGTCAACGGTGTCTATGAAGTGCACGAGGGCCGCCAGATCTGGAAGTTCCGCGGGATCATGCTTGTGCTCGCCGTTTTCTTGTTGCTGGCGTTCGCAGCCATCGTCGTCCTCCTCGCGACCACACCCCGGCTGGCGACCGCGATCGCCGAGCCGCTCGGAATCGGTGAGCCATGGATCGCAATCTGGTCGATGGGGCGCTGGCCGGTCATGCTACTTATCGTGACGCTGCTCGTCGCGGTGCTCTACTACTTCACGCCCAACGTGCGGCACGAACGTTTCCGCTGGGTGAGTCACGGCGCACTCTTCGCCGTAGTCGCGTGGGCGATGGCCACACTCGCGTTCACGCTGTACGTCGCCACCGTCGGCCAATACGACCGAATATATGGATGGCTCGGCGGCGGCCTGGTGCTGCTGCTGTGGCTCTACCTGACCAACCTCGTCATGGTGCTCGGCGCCGAGGTCGACGCCGAGGTCGTGCGACTGCGCCAACTGCACGCAGGAATCCCGGCGGAGGACGTTGTGCAACTCCCGATGCGCGACACGACGCGCAACCTCATCCTCGCGCGGCAGCGCGCCAACGATGAAGCAGAAGGCAGGCGCATCCGTCAGGGCGATTCGTGATGACAACGGAGAGGCGGGCTTAGGCGCTCGCCTTCTTCTTTGTCGCGGGCTTCTTGTTCGACGACGACTTCGCCGGTGCCTTGGCGGCGGTGCTGGCAGACGATGAGGCGCGGTTCTTCTCGACCGAACGCCGCAGCGCCTCCATGAGGTCGAGCACCTCTCCCCCGCCGTCGGCCTCCTCCGGCTGTTCACCGAAGGTCTCGGCGGTATCGACCGAATCGCCCTTCGCGAGCTTCGCCTCGATGAGTTCCTTCAACTGGTCCTGGTAGTCGTCGGTGAACTTCTCTGGCGAGAAGTCGGACTCAAACGACTTCACGAGCGCCTCGGACATCTCGAGTTCCTTCGCGGAGATCGTGACCTTTTCGTCGAGCGCCGGGAACTTCGCCTCGCGCACCTCGTCGTCCCACAGCAGCGACTGCAACATGAGCACGTCGCCGCGCACGCGCAGCGCGCCGAGGCGTGTTTTCTGACGCAGTGCGAATTGCACGATGGCCGTGCGATCGGTCTCTTCGAGGGTGCGACGCAGCAGGGCGTACGCCTTGACCGACTTCGAGTCCGGTTCGAGGTAGTAGCTCTTCTCGAAC
>CAYZHZ010000032.1:0-21988 GCA_964477625.1 uncultured Salinibacterium sp. | reverse complement strand
GTTGAACGTCGAGAAGATGATGAGGGCGAAGAGGCCAGGAACCAGCTTGATCGCGGTGAGCGCACCCCGCACATCCACGAACGGTTGTGCCTCATCGACGTGCGGCTTCTCTTCGGGAATCTTCAGCGTCAGGAGATGGATGACCGCGACCGCCGTCATCCCGATCGCGATGAACAGCGTCGGCCCCATCCCCAGCAGGCCGATCGACAGACCCGAGAACACGCTCGTGACGATGAACGCGAGACCCGTGACGGTACCCACGAGGCCATTCGCGTTGGCGTGCCGCTCCACGGGAACGAGCAGGGTGACGGTCGTCGAGAGCGCGATGTTGCGCATGTTCTCGATGACGCCACCGAACAGGATGACGCCCGCGAAGATCCAGAACCAGGGGCCGCCCAGGTTGAGGATCTCCCCTTCCGGCACGAGCAGCCAGATCACGCCCGCGATGACGAACGCGACGAGCGTGGTGGTACTCGCGAAGATCATCGCCTGATGTTTGCGATACCGGTCGACGATGGATCCGAAAACCATGCCGAAGAGCGCGACGAGCAGCATGTAGGCGCCGCCGATGATGCCGGTGGCGAGCACCGACCGCGTCTCGATGTACACCCAGAAGGTGAGTCCGAACCACAGGTAGCTCGTGGTGAGGTTCGCGATCGCGGTGTTGACGAGCACGTTGAGGAACGTGCGCATGCCGCCGGGGGGCGGAACGTGAGTATCGGTGGGGGCGGCGGGAGCAGGATCCGTCATCCGGCTAGCTTAACGGAGCATGTGAACGGCGTCCACATGCTCCGTGTCGGGCCGATCAGATGGTCGACGCGGTCAGATGGTCGACGCGTCGATCACGAAGCGATAGCGCACGTCAGAGGCGAGCACGCGATCCCATGCCTCGTTCACCTGGGCCACGTCGATGAGCTCCGTGTCGGGCACGATGCCGTGCTCGGCACAGAAGTCGAGCATCTCCTGCGTCTCGCGAATGCCGCCGATGCTCGAACCCGCGAACGAGCGGCGGTTGCCGAAGAGAGTGAAGACCCGCAGCGACAGCGGCTCCGGCGGTGCGCCCACGTTGACCATTGTTCCGTCGAGCCTGAGAAGCCGCAGGTACGTGTCGAGGTCGAGCGGGGCAGAGACGGTGTTGATGATGAGGTCAAACTCGTTGCGGTGAGCCCTGAGGGCGCCCGCCTCCTCGGTGACGACGTAGTGGTCAGCGCCGAGGCGAGCCGCATCATCCCTCTTCGAGTTCGAGCGCGAGATCACGGTGACCTCGGCGCCCATCGCGTGAGCGAGCTTGACGGCCATGTGGCCCAGGCCGCCGAGGCCGATGACCGCGACCTTCTTGCCGGGGCCAGCGCCCCAGTGCTTGAGCGGCGAGTAGGTCGTGATGCCCGCGCACAGCAGCGGTGCGACGGCGGCGTAGTCGAGGGACTCGGGCACGCTCAGCACGAAGTCCTCGTCGACGACGACGTGGGTCGAATAGCCGCCCTGCGTCACGGTGCCGTCTCGGTCGACCGAGCCGTAAGTTCCGACGTTGCCGCCCAGGCAGTACTGCTCCTCGCCCGCGAGGCAGTTCTCGCACTCGCGACACGAGTTGACCATGCAGCCCACGCCCACGCGATCGCCGACCTTATGCTTCGTGACCTCGGTGCCGACCTCGCTCACGGTGCCGACGATCTCGTGACCGACGACGAGCGGGTGGTGGATCTTGCCCCAATCCTCGCGAACGGTATGGATGTCGGAGTGACAGATGCCCGAGTAGGCGATGTCGATGAGCACATCCTTCGGGCCGACATCGCGTCGCGTGATCGTCACGGGTTCGAGCGGAGCGGTGGCGGATGACGCGGCGTACGCGTTCACGGTGAGCATGAGTCCATCGAACCACGTAATACCGCATCATCCGCCCGTTAGCCTGGATCGGTGAGCGACACGGCACCCGAGACGACCCCCGAGCAGCGACTGCGCGGGGCGCTTGCCGTCGACTCGGCCTCGGACCGGCTGCAGGCAGCCCTCACCGCGGGCACCTACCCGCAGCCGGAGTACGTCGAGGCGCTCGTCGAACGCTGCGCGATCGAGCCCGACTTCTCGGTGCGCGAGATGCTCACGTGGGCGCTCACGCGGCATCCGGTCGATCTCGTCGTACCGCTCGCCGTCGGCGAGATGCGGTCGGTGTTCCCGCAGGCGCGCAGCCAGGCGCTGCACACCCTGTCGAAGGTCGGCGACGCTCGCGGCTGGGAGGCGATCACCCCCGAGCTGCTCGCGGACGAGGAAACCGAGGTGGCCCGCACCGCCTGGCGCGCGGCCGCCCTGCTCGCGCCGGACGCCTCACGCGCGGCTCTCGTCGAGACGCTCGCGACGCAACTCGGGCGCGGAGAACGTGAGACTCGGTTCAGCCTCAGCCGCGCACTCGGTGTGCTCGGCGACGTCGCGCGGCCCGCGCTCGAGGCCGCGCGCGGCTCCCACGACTCCGACGTGCGCACCCACGCGGTGGCGACGTTGCGCATGCTCGACGACCCCGACGAGAGCTTCGACACCGCCGTGTGGGAGGCCCAGCGCGCGATCGCGCTCGGGGAGTAGTCGCGCCGACGGTGTAACCACGTCGCGCGGGAGGCTAGAGCCGCACTACGCCGCCACCGAGGGCGGAGCGTTCGGCGGCGTTGAGCGCCTCGAGCGCCGGTAACACGCTGCGGGCGCTCGCGAGCGACGGTGCGCCCCCGATCGCGCCGACGAAGTCGGCGAGCTGTGCCTCGAAGCCCCGTGCGAGCATCTCCTCCTCCGGGAGCTCGAAGACCGTCTCGCCGTTGAGCGACACCGAGCGGTAGCACTCGAACGACAGGGTCGCGTCCGTGCCCACGAGCACCAGGTCGTGCGTGACGTACGTCGAACTGAACGACATCACCGACGTTGCCCTCGTGCCCGACGCGAACGTCAACTGCATGCTGAAGTCATCGATCACACCGAAGTGGCTGCGAATCGAATCGGCCTGGCAGTACACCTCGACAGCGCGGTCCCCGAGCAGGTCGCACAGCAGGTCGATGCTGTGCGATCCCCAGTGCGAGATGAGAAACGCGGGCAGGTCGGCCCACCAGCCGAAGTTGTCCGCACGGTCGACGAGCCGTCGCTCGATCGCCTGCACGGGCCGGCCCAGGCGCCCCTCGGCGATGAAATCGCGAGCCCACGAGACCATGGGAAGAAAGCGCAGCACCTGGGCACCGCCCACGACCACTCCGCGCTCCTCGGCCGCCGCGATGATCTCCTCCGCTTCTGCGAGGTCACGCGCGAAGGGCTTCTCGACGAGCACGGAGCATCCCCGGTCGATCGCCCGCAGCGCGTGATCGCGGTGGAGGGAGGTGGGCGAGCAGACGAGAACGGCGTCGAGGGTGCCCTCGTAAGCGTCGAGGGAGGTACCCGACCAGGGGGTGCCCCACTCGTCGGCGAAGGCGCGCGCGGCATCCGCGTCGATGTCTATCGCGGCGACAATCTCGACACCGTCGAGGGCTCGCGCGGCGGCGGCGTGTGCGTGAGCGATGCGCCCCGTGCCGATGATCGCGAGTGAGACGGTCACGCGACTCCGATCTGGGCGAGGTGGGCGAGAGCGCTGTCCACATCCTCCTCGGTCGTGTACGCGTGCGGGGAGAGGCGCACCCGCCCGTCGCGAGCCCACACGGTCGTTTCGGCGTCAGCGAGGGCGGCCGCGATCGCGGCGTAGCGCGCGCTCTCGAACGCGACGATCGAACCCCTCGGCGCATCGGGAGCGAGCACCGGTGCGCCGAGGGAGATCAGTCCATCGCGCAGTCGCGCCGTGACGCCGCGGTTGTGCTCGAGCATCTCGGCACGCAGGGGCGCGAGCTGCTCGAGGGAGGCGTGCAGAACAGCGAGGGCGGCGTAGTCGGGCAGGCCCTCCTGAAAGCGGCGCCCGTCGGCGTACGTCTGTTCGTGGGCGGGCGGGGTCGGGAACAGGTCGACGACACTGCGGTAGCCCACGTACGGCGTCGAGGTGCGCTCGAGGGTGCGGGGGTTCACGTACAGACCGGCGGCACCGTGCACGCCGAGCAACCATTTGAAGGATGCTGCGCACACGAAGTCCGCATCGCCGATATCGAACGCCACCGAGCCGAGCGCCTGCACGGCGTCGAGGAAGACGAGCGCACCGACCGCGTGGGCGGCTTCGACCACGCCAGCGGTCGGCAGGTGCTGCCCGGTACGGAAGCTCACGACGCTCACGGCGACGAGCTTGGTCGTGTCGTCGATCGCGGCGAGCACATCCGCCTCCGCGAGGGTGCCGTCGGCCGCCGCCTCGATGCGTCGCACGGTGACTCCGCGCGACTCGAGCAGCCGGGCCGCGAACAACGCCGTGGGGAACTCGGTCGACGGCACCACGATGGAGTCGCCCGGCAGCCACTCGATCGACTTGATGACGGCGTCGAGACCCCGGGAGGTAGACGCGATGAATCCGACGTCGAGCGGCGCGACACCCAGGAGAGCCGCAAAGCTCCCCCGCGCGTCGTGCTCGATTTCGTCGAACTGGGCACGGCCGCTCGAGCCGCGGGACTTGGCCTCGAGGTAGCGCTCGTAGGCGGGGCCGGCCGAATCGAGCGGCAGCCCCTCCGCGGCACTATTGAGGTACACGCCCGGCACGGGGCGGCGCAGCAGCGCACGCACCCGCAGGGCGATCTCGGTGGTCACGCCTGGGCCGCGGTGGCGAGCGCGGGGATCTCGTCCTCGAAGTGGCACGCGACGACGCGTCCGTCGGGGTGCGGGGTCTCTGCGGGACGCTCGGTGACGCAGCGTTCCGGGTTGCCGAGCGCCTGGCGGGCCCAGCAGCGGGCGGCGAAGTTGCAGGCCGAACCGAGGGGCGCCGTGGCATCCAACTCGTTCTTGACCCAGGGCCGATCGATCTCGACACCGGGCTCGTCACGCGGGGCCGCCGACAGCAGCATTCGGGTGTAGGGGTGACGAGAGTGCTCCATGATCTCGGCTCGTGTGCCGAGCTCGACGAGTCGCCCCATGTACATGACGGCGATGCGGTCGCAGAAGAAGTTGACGACGCGCAGGTCGTGCGTGACGAAGACAAGCGTGAGCCCGAGGCGGCGCTTGAGGTCGCCGAGCAGGTTGAGTACCTGGGCCTGGATCGACACGTCGAGCGCGGAGACGGGTTCGTCGGCGACGAGCACGGTCGGCTCCACGGTGAGGGCACGTGCGAGCACGACCCGCTGACGCTGGCCGCCGCTGAACTCGTGCGGGTAGCGGTCGAGCATGGACTCGTTGAGTCCGACCTGATCCATGAGCGCGGCCATCGCCGACTCGCGGTCGGCCCGGGAGAGGCGCCGATGAGAGAAGCCATCGCCGAGGGCGCTGCGCACCGTGCGGAACGGGTTGAGGGAGGCGAACGGGTTCTGAAAGACCATCTGTACGCGCTGGCGGAAGGTGCGACGCGCGGCGCGCCCCATCGAGGTGGTCGGGGCGCCCTCGTAGAGCACCTCGCCCGAGGTCGCGTGATCGAGGCCGATGAGGATGCGCCCGAGGGTCGTCTTGCCCGAGCCGCTCTCCCCCACGATGCCGAGGGCCTCGCCGCGCCTCACGTCGAACGAGACGGAGTCGAGCGCCGGACGCGACACGCCCCGTCGGAACCGGCCACGCTGCCGGAAGACCTTGACGAGATCGCGCACCTCGAACACGGCGACCTGCGCATCGGACGGTGCCGGGGTCGCGCCCGGCGTCGGTGTCGTGGTGGTCATCGCGCTCCCTCCAGCTGGCTCACGGGAATGACGGCACCGTGCGCGAAGTGGCACGCCGCCCAGTGCGGCTGCGACTCGTCGGGCTTCGGGTCGTCGTCAACGCAGATCTCCGGCTCGCCCTTCGACTTCCACAACTCACAACGGGGGTGAAAGCGGCAGCCCGAGGGCCACGCCTCGGGACGCGGCGGCTGGCCCGGAATCGCGTCGAGTCGCTCCGGCGGCTCACCGCCGAGGGGCAGCAGGCTCGCGAGCAAACCCCGAGTATATGGATGCTGCGGCGCAGCGAACACGTCGGCCACCGTGCCCGACTCGACGATGCGGCCCGCATACATGACGAGCACGCGGTCGCAGATCTCGGCGACCGTGGCGAGGTCGTGCGTGACGAACACGATGCTCGTGCCACCGTCGCGAATCTGGCCGAGGAGCGCGAGGATCTGCGCCTGCACCGTCACGTCGAGGGCCGTCGTCGGCTCGTCGGCGATGATGAGTTTCGGCCCGAGGATGAGTCCCTGCGCGATTGCGACGCGCTGCTGCATTCCGCCACTGAGTTCGTGCGGGTAGCGCCCGAGGTTGACCTCGACGTCGGGCAGTTGCACGTCGCGCAGCGCCTGGGCGGCACGCTCTCGCAGCACCTTGCGGTTCGTGATGCCCTCGTGGTCGCGCACGACCTGGGTGATCTGCTCGGCGATCGTGGTGACCGGGTTCATGGTCGCGAGGGCGTCCTGCACGATGAGTGAGATCTCACGACCGCGAATCTGGCGCAGCTGCGACTCGTTCAGGCTCGTGAGGTCGCGGCCATCGAACTCCATGCGGTCGGCTCGCACGCGCCCCGGCGTGGGGACCATGCGCATGAGGGAGAGACCGAGGGTGCTCTTGCCCGAAGCGGACTCGCCGACGAGACCCACGATCTCGCCGCGCCCCACCTCGAACGACACGTCGTCGACGGCGCGCACTGTGCTGCCGCGCACCGGGAACTCGACCGTGAGGCCCTCGACCCTGATGAGCGGATCTGACCCTGTGGGTGGTGTCGTCATGAGCGCGCCCCTCCTCCCGATCGCGGATCCACGATGTCCCGCAGCCCGTCCCCGAGGAGGTTGACCCCGAGCACGGCGATCACGACGACCGCTCCCGCACCGATGGGCAGCCACGGGGCGTCGTACATGTACTGGCGACCCTCGATGAGCAGGGAACCCCACGACGGGGAGGGGGGCTGCACTCCGAGTCCGAGGAAGCCGATGGATGCCTCATCCAAGATGCCCCACGCGAAGGCCGTCGCGATCTGCACGATGAGAACCGGCAGAACGCTCGGGAAGATGTCGCGGAAGATGATCGAGACCGCGCCCGATCCGAGGCCGCGGGCCGCCTCCACGTACGGCCGATGGCGCACGGCGACCACCGAGCTGCGCACGATGCGCGCGAACTGCCAGGAGTACACGGCGATGAGGGCGACCGTGACCGAGCCCGCCGAGGGACTCAGCAGTGTGACGATGCCGAGTGCGAGCACGAGGCCCGGGATGGCGAGCATGATGTCGACGATGCGGGTGAGCAGGGCATCCAGCCACCCGCCGAAGAAGCCCGCGGCCAGACCGATGAGGGTTCCGATGACGAGCGCGCCACCGACGGCGCCCGCCGACACCAGCAGAGATACCTGTGCTCCCGCCATGACCCGCGAGAGGATGTCGCGGCCGTAGACGTCGGTGCCCATCGGGTGCGCCCAGTCCGGCGCCGAGAAGCGCGGACCGGTGTTGAAGGTCATGGGGTCGTAGGGCGTCCAGAACGCTCCGACGATTCCGATGAGAAGCACGATCGCCGTGAGGATCGCCCCGGTGAGGGCCCGCGGATGATGCACGATCGCGTACACCGTGATGGCGCGCACCCCGCCCGTGGGCATGTCGCGCACCCGCAGGCCCGGCATCCGCCCCTTGACGATCGTGGGGAAACCGCCCGTCGTGGGACCGGTGGGTGTGGTGGGTGCCGACGCCATCAGAGCCTCACTCTCGGGTCGAGCCATGCATGCACGACTTCGGTCAGCAGGTTGATGAGAATGTAGATGACCGCGATGACGAAGATGAGCGACTGCACGAGCAGGTAGTCACGTCGCACGGCACCCTCGATGAGCAGTCGGCCCACACCCGGCCAGTTGAAGAGCTGCTCGACAATCACCTGACCGCCGATGAGGTTGCCGAGCTGCATGCCGATGATGACAACGACGGGAAGCACGGCGTTGCGCAGCAGGTAGCGGCGCGAGATCGTCGACGGCAGCAGGCCCCGTGTGCGGGCCTGGATGATGAACGGCTCACGGGCAAGCTCCGCCGTCGCCGACCGCACCATGCGGGCCAGGAACGGTGAGAGCGTGATGCCGAGCACGAGCGCCGGCATGATCGTGAGCCGGATGCTCTGCCACGGGTTGTCTTCGAAGGCGACATAGCCGCCCGTCGGGAGCAACCTCAGCTGCACGCCCAGCAGCAGGATGAGCAGCGTGCCGACCCAGAAGGCGGGCATCGAGAGGCCGAGGAGCGCAGCCGGCGAGAGGATGCGGTCGAGCCACCCACCCTTGTACTTGCCCGCGAAGTAACCGGCGGGGAAGCCGATGAGGATGACGAAGAAGAGACCCGAGAAGGTCAACTGGAGTGTGGCGGGGATGCGATCGATGACGATCGGCGTGACGTCTTGACCGGAGATGAGGGAGACGCCGAGGTCACCCGTGACGAGGCCGGAGAGCCAGCTCCAGTACTGCTCGGGGAGGGGGCGGTCGAGTCCGCGGTCGGCGCGGATCTGCGCGACGAGTTCGGGGGTGCCGTTGGGGCCGAGCATTCCTGCGATGGGATCGCCGGGCACGGCGTGAACATAGAGGAAGAGCAGCACGGTCAGGGCGAATAGCAGCGGGATGACCAGCAATAGCCGGTTGCCGATGTACCGAAGCACTGAGGATCCTCCTCTGGTGGGTAGTGGTGAAACGGAGGGGGCGACCGGTGTGGGCCAGCCGCCCCCTCCTGCTAATTCAGACTGCCTACTTCAGGCTCGCGTACATGAGCGCCCGGTTGGACGCGTCGGAACGCGGGTAGAAGCCTTCGAGGTTCGGCGAGGTGCCGATGACCGCGAACTGGGCACCCGTGACGATGAGCGGCTGCTCATCGAGGATGATGTCCTGCACCTGGCGGTACAGGTCGGCGACCTCATCCAGGTCAGACGACGCCTGTGCCTGGTTGATCAACGCGTCCACCTCCGGGTTGCACCACTTGGCGAGCAGGTCGTTGACCGAGCCGTCGCACAGGTAGGTCTGTGCGAAGTAGGCGTCGACCGTCGCGTAGTTGTTGCCGCCATGGTAGAAGGTGAACTTGTCGGCGGCTACGTCGGTCCAGAAGCTCGCTCCGTCGTACGCCTCGGGCGTCACCGCGATACCGATGGGCAGAAGGTACTGCTGCAGCATCTCGGTGTTGCAGCGGGCCTGGGCCCAGCCGCTCTCGTAGGGAACGCTGATCGCGAACGGCGTGCCGTCATCGATACCGGCGACACCCTGCGAGACGCGCGTGCCGTCGGGTCCCTCGACCCAGCCGGCACCGTCGAGCAGACCAGACGCGATTTCGAGAGCCTCGTCAGACGAGACGTCGAAGCGCTGCTCGCCCTCGGTGTAGAACTGCTGTCCCGGGAAGATCAGGTCACCGAACGAAACCGGGCCGATGCCCTCCCAACACGTGTCGAGACGGTCCTGGCGCGGCACCATGTAGGCGACGGCCTGGCGCACGTCGACGTTGTCGAACGGCGGCTTGGACTTGTCCATGCCCCAGTTGAGCAGGCCGGCGCTCGGCGCCTCGAAGTACTGGATCGATCCGGCATCAGCCAGGCGAACGGCATCCGCGGGGGTCATGTTGTAGGTCATGTCCACGGTGCCGGTCTCGAGCGCGGTTGCGTTCGCGGTGGTGTCGGTCGAGAAGGTGTAGTCGATCTGCTTGAGGATCGGGAAGCCTTCGTTCCAGTAGTTCTCGTTGGCGACGAGGGTGGCGTGGCTCGAGGGGACGAACTCCTTGAGGCTCCACGGGCCCGACGTTGCGGTCGGAGCCGTGAAGTAGTCGGGGTCGGCCTCGACGGCGGCCTTCGAGAGGATGGCCGCCTGGCCCGTTGCCGCGAGGGTGTTGAGGAAGACGCGGCTCGGGGTGCTGAGAGTGATAGTGACCTCTTTGTCACCGGTCGCCTCGATGCTGTCCACGACGGCGAACGAGGCCTTGAGGGACTCGCTCTCACCGGCGCGCTCGAGCGAGAACACGACGTCGTCAGCGGTGATCGTGGATCCGTCGCTGAAGGCGGCGTTGGCACGAATCGTGAAGACGTAGGTGAGGCCGTCGTCTGACGTGGTCCACGACTCCGCGACCATCGGGATGAGGTTGTTGTCGGCGTCGTAGTCGATGAGCGTGTCGTAGAAGAGCTCGGTCATGCGCAGAGAAGCCTGCGTGACCGCGATCGCGGGATCGAGGCCTGCCTGGGGTTCGGCAGCGACGATGCGCAGGGTGTCGGAACCCCCCGCGTCACCTCCGCCGTCGGTACCGCTACAACCGGTGAGGAGCAGCGCGGAGGCGAGAACGCCTGCGGCAAGTGCCATGGCTGATCGCTTGTTCAATGCCGTACTTCCTTTCAATCGTGAGTGCTGGTGCGGGGAACAACCCTGCTGTTGCGTACGTGACCGATGACGGGTTGTGCGTAGGCGAACAGGGCTGGCAGGCCGCCGGTGTGCAGGAAGACGACGGTTTCGTCGCTCCTGATGCGTCCGGCGCGGATATCGGAGACAAGACCAGCGAAGGCCTTGCCGGTGTAGATGGGGTCGAGCAAGATGCCCTCGAACCCGCCGAGCAGGGAGATGGCGTCAAGCCCGGCCTCCGAGGGGATGCCGTAGCCCTCCCCCACGAAGTCGAATCGCAGCTCGATGTCGTCCCTGCCGATCTCGGTGGTGAGGCCGAGGATGCCCGCAGCGCGGTGCACCATCGCGACAACGTCGTCGAGCGGAATGTGGGCCTCGTGTTCGGGGCCGAGCGGCGAGATACCCACGACGCGAGTCGGCAACCCGAGAAGCTCACACGCGATGAGCAGCCCGGCCTGGGTGCTGCCCTGCGATGCCGTGTAAATGGCGTCGAGGGTGAGACCCTGCGGCAGCTGCTCGACCATCTCGAAGAGTGCGCCGACGTACGCGACGGCGGCGAGCGCGAGGGCCTCGTCGGCACCCATACCCGTGACATAGGGCGTGCGGCCTTCGGCGCGCAGCTTCTCGACGAGAGCCGCCTTCGCCGCGATCGTGCTGTCGCCCGCAGCGATCGGGAGGATCGTGGCGCCGAGCAGGTGATCGACGAGGTAGTTGCCCTGCACGGGTTCGCTGTGCGCGTCGAGCTTGGGGAGCAGGAACGTCTCGAGACCGAGCTTCGCGCCCGCCGCCGCGAGCTGACGAGAATGGTTGGACTGCGCGGCGGAACCCTGCACGAGGCAGTCGGCGCCCTGGGCTACTGCGGCTCCGAGCACGTATTCGTGTTGGCGCACCTTGTTACCGCCGAACGCGAGGCCGGTGAGGTCATCCCGCTTGATGAACAGGCGCGGACCATCCAATTCGGCACTCAGACGTGTCGCCTCGTCGAGCGGGGTCGGCAGGGCGGCGAGGCTGACGCGCGGCAGATCATTCAGGCGCTCTCGCATCTGCGCGATCGTCGCCGCGTGAGTCTCGTTCATGCGCCGCCCTCCGCGACGGGGTGCAGGCGAACCGTGACCTCGAGCTCGACGGCGGATCCACCGGGAAGGGCTGCGACTCCGACCGCGGAGCGCGTGTGGCCGCCCGCCGGCCCGAGAATGTCGGTGAAGAGCTGGGAGGCGGCGTTCGCGACGTCGGGCTGAGCCTCGAACTCGGGGGCGCTCGATACATAGGCCGTGAGCCGCAGGATACTCGCGACGCGCTCGAGGCCCACGGCATCCTCGATCGCTGACAGCACCTGCAGGGTGCACAGCACGGCCGCCTCGCGCCCGAGCTCGATGTCGTCGGCGGTACGCAGGGGGCCGCGGAACTGAACCTTGCCGTCGAGCATCGGGGTCTTGCCCGAGAGGTAGAGAACGCCGTCGTCCTCGCGGAATGCGAGATACGGATGACGCGGCGGCGACTGCGGCGGCAACTCGAGCCCCCGCTCACGCAGGCGCTCGGCGAACACGGCTGCGACCATCAGAACGTTCCGCCCACGATCGAGAGGCCGTGACGCATGATGCGCTCGAGTTCGACGAGGTCGTCTCCGGTCGGATCCATGAGGGGAGCGCGCGTCGGGCCGACCTTCTCGCCGCGCAGGCGAGCCGTGGTCTTGATGAGCGAGACGGCGTACCCGGGAACCCGGTCGCGCAGCGCGACGAGCGGCGAGTAGAACTCGCGCAGCAGGGTGTTCATGAGCTCGGTGTCTCCGCTGCGTGTCGCGGCGAAGAAGGCTCCCGCGATCTCGGGGGCGCAGCTGTTGACGGCGGAGGAGTAGGGGGCGATGCCGACGGCCGCGTAGGGGCGGTACTGGATCTCTGCGGTGAGCGCACCGTTGAAGAAGAGGAACTCGGCGTCGGCATCCAGCGTCATGCGCTGCAGTTCGACGAAGTCGCTGTGGCCGTCTTTGAGGCCCACGACCGTGGGAATCGTGCTGAGGCGCCGCAGCGACTCGGCCGTGTAGACCACCTGTCCGCGCTGGTAGAGCACCACCGGGAGGTCGGTGTGGGAGGCGACCTTCTCGACGTGGGCAATGAGTCCGGCCTGGGGTGCGCTCACGAGGTAGTGCGGCAACAGCAGGAGTGCGTCAGCGCCCTCTTCCTCGGCGATGGATGCGAAGCGCCGGGCCATCGCCCATCCGTAGCCAGCACCCGCGATGACGGGGATGCGACCGGCGACCTCGTCGACGGCGGCACGCACGAGGGCGCGGTACTCGTTCTCGTCGAGCGCAGACAACTCGCCCGTGCCGCAGCAGACGAAGACACCGCCGGCGCCGCTGTCGACGTGGCGACGCAGGTGTGCGCGGAAGCCGTCGAGGTCGATGGCCGAGCCGTCTTCAGTAAATGCGCTCAGGGGGAATCCGAGAACACCCACCTGCACCTGCTCGCGCAGGCGCGCGGCGAAGTCCGTCGCTCGCTGCTCACGTGCTGCGGTGTTCGTCATCGTCAGGCTCACCTGTGTCTCCATATGTAGTCACCGTATCTATACTGAGACAGAGGCTAATCCATGAGATGTCGCGATAGCAATCCTTTTTGGGCGTCGAGCGCATATCGTGTCCGAGGAAGCAATCGCAAAGGAGGCAACGGGTGACCGATATCGGGGTTCGGCCGGTCAAATCGGCTGTACACGCCATCGAGGTGCTCGAGTTTCTCGCTGGCCGTCAAGACGAGCCGGCGCGCATGCGCGAGATCGCCGATGCCACGGGCATCCCCCGCAGTAGCCTCTACGCGCTACTGCGCACGCTCACCGAGCGGGGCTGGGTTCGACGCGATCCCACCGGCACGCTCTACGGCGTGGGCCTGCGTGCCCTCATGGCCGGTATGAGCTACCTCGACTCCGACCCGGCATTGCGCATGGTCAAGCCGTGGCTCGAGCGTCTCAACGAGGAGCTCGGCGAAACCGTGCACGTGGGACGCCTCGACGGAGCCGACATCGTCTACCTCGCGACCAAAGAGTCGTCGCAGTATCTGCGCGTGATCAATCGCGTCGGACGACGCCTGCCCGCATCCACGACCTCGCTCGGCAAGGCGCTGCTCGCCGCCCAGCCCGCCGCGGAGCTCGACGAGCACCTGCGTCACCCGCTCCCACGCATCACCGAGCACACCATCACCGATCGCGAGGCGCTCGAGAGCGACCTCGACGCCATCCGCGCCCGTGGCTACGCGATCGACCTCGAAGAGAACACCACCGGCCTCAAGTGCTTCGGCTTCGCCCTGCACTACACCAACCCCGCCGTCGACGCGATCAGCTGCTCAGTTCCGCTCGCGCGACTCACGCCGGAGCGCGAAAAGACCATCGTCGAAGTCATGGCGGCCACCGTCGCCGAGATCGAACGCCAAGCTCCGCGCCTCGGCGAGCTGGCCGGGTTCTGATGCCCGCGTCGCTCGTCGCTGACGACGGCCACATCCACATCACCGAGTACGAGGCCGGCACCGGCAAGAGCGCGCTCGACCTCATCGCGGACATGGACTCCGCGGGCGTGCGTCGCGCCGCCGTCGTCACGCCCGGGACGCTCGGGTGGGACAACACCATCACCTTCGATGCGGTGGCCGAGCATCCGTCCCGCTTCGTGGCGATCGCGCGCGTCGACCTGCGAGCAGACGACGGTGTGGATGCCCTACGCGAGGTCATCCGTCGCGGCGCCGTCGGCATCCGCATCACCACCTTCGGTGAAGCCGACCTCGCCTGGCTGCTCGGCCCGCGCATGCGGGAGATCGCGAGCCTGCTCTCCGCCGACGGCATCGTGGCCGAGTTGCACTGCGAACCCGAGCAGCTCGCAGCCGTGGGCGACTTCGCGGCCGCCAACCCGGGCGTGCCCGTGCTCATCGACCACCTCGGCCGCCCCGTGGTCGGCGAGGCGGGCGGCGCGGGCGAACGGGCTTTCCTCGCCCTCGCGGACCTGCCGAACGTGTTCGCGAAGTCGCCCGACCTGGGCTACTTCTCGCAGGTGGGCTTTCCGTACGGGGACATCGCGCCGTTCATCCACACCGCGCTCGACCGCTTCGGGGCAGACCGCATCATGTGGGGCTCCGATTGGCCGCTCACCCAGGAAGAGGGCGAGTACCGCCTCGCGCTCGACGCCATGGTCGCGGCCCTCGAGTCGCGCACCGATGCCGAGCGGGACGCTGTGCTGTCGGGTACGTTCTCGCGGCTCTTCGGAGCAGCGTAACCACCCTGAGTGGTTACGCCCTACCGCCTAGACGCAGAGGGCGATCTGCGGGTTCGTCGTCACGAGCTGCTCGAGCTCCCCGTCGTCGAGCCCGGCGCGGCCCAGCAGCGGCAGGAACTGCTCGAACAGGTACGCGTAGCCGCACCCGCCATTGATCGCGAGGTGCGACTTGACGCACACGTCGTGCGACAGCAACACCCGATCGAGGTAGCCGGCGCGCACGAGCGCCATGACCTGCTGCACCCAGCGATCGACGACCGGTTCGGCGCCTCCCCGAATGGTGTCGAACTGCAGCCACGTGCCCCGTCTCGCTAGATCGAGGTGGTACTCGGGAATATCGATCGTCGAGACATGCCCCGTGATGATGCGGTCGGGCGCGACACCCTCCGCCTCGAGCAGGTCGAGCACGTCGCCGCCGACCGGCCACTTCGAGGCGTGCGTCGTGATCGTCACCCCGGTCTCCAGGTGCGCACGGCCCGCCGCCCGAATCGAGCGCTCCTCGCGAGCCGACACGAACCACTTATCCGCGCCCACCTCGCCGATGATGCCCGCGCGGATGCCCGTGCCCGGGAACCCCTCGACGATGTCCCGAACGATCGCCTCCGCGGTCTCGTCGATCGAGCGCCGGTCGAGATCCTCCCCCAGGTACGGGTCGCGGTAGTGGCCGGTGCCGAGCACCATGCGGATGCCCGTGGCCTCGCCGAGCGCCGCGATCGAGGACACATTGCCGGCCGACCTCGTGCCGTGATCGGGATACCCCGTCGCGGCCGGCCCTCCGTAGAGGCCGCGCGGGTCGGGGGATGCCCCGGCGGTGAGTTCCGCCGTGGTGAGTTCGACGAGGGTGCCGCCCCCGGCCCGCGCGAAGGCCTCGAGCTCGAGCCGCGCGAGGCCCGCGTCATTGAGCAGGCCGCCCGCGCGGTCCTCAATCATCTCGTTGATGAAGACGTGCTCGTGCGGCAGAACCCGCCCGAGGTCGACGGCCTCGACGGGACCACCCGTCGTCATGACGGAGGTCACCAGACGGCCACCCCGTCGCGCGCGACGACGACGCCACCCTTGCGCACCTCGCGCACAGCGCCGATCGTCGTCGACCCTTCCGTGATGACCCCGTCGAGCACGACGAGGTCGGCGAGCTTGCCGGCCTCCACGCTACCGAGGCGGTGGTCTTCGCGCAGGGCTCGCGCCGCGACGAGGGTCGCGAGCGAGATCGCGCCCGCCGCGTCGAGGCCGAGGGCGACCATGCCGCACCGCACGGTGTCGAGGAATCCGATGAACGGGGTGAACCGCACCCCGGCGTCGCTCGCGAGGACGACTCCGACCCCGGCGTCGAGCAACCGGCGCGCCCACTCGTAATCCGCGTACAGGTCGCCGCCGCTACGGGAGGTGGTGAGCGCCACGGCTCGGGCCGCCTCGTCCGCATCATCCGGGTTGGGCAGGAGCTGTCGCGCGATGCCGGCCATCGTGAGGGTCGCGACGGAGCCAGCCGCCTTCATGTCGGCGATGTCTTGCTCGGTGAGGTCGGGGGTGCCGTGGATGTCGACCCATCCGCAGTGTTCGATGGTGTCGATTCCCGCGGCAACGCTACGCCGCACCGCCTCGGAGTTGAGCGCGTGGGCGGCGACGGGTTTGCCGCCGCGGTGCGCCTCGGAAACGACGAGGGCCAGCTCGTCCACCGTGTATTGCGGTAGGAACTTGTTGGACTCGCGTGTCATGTTGCCGCCGCTCGCCATGACCTTGACCACGTCTGAGCCCTCGGCGACGAGGCGCCGGGTGAGTCGCACGAGGTCGTCGGGGGTGTCGGCGAGGCCGCCCAACCAGCCCAGGTGGCCCGCGGTGATCGTGACCGGGGTGCCTGCGGTGTGGATGCGCGGGCCGGGCACGACCCCGTCGGCGATGAGGTCGCGCACACTCGCGACGATGCGGTCGCGGTCGCCCAGGTCGCGCACGGTCGTCACGCCTGCGCGCAAACACTCCATGCCATGTCGGATGCCCGTCGCGAGCAACCGGTCGCGGCTCGAGTTCACGACCGCTGCGCGGGTGACCTCGTGGTCCGCCTGGTAGTCGAACAGGAGGTGCACGTGCGCATCCACGAACCCCGGCGCGATGGTTGCGGAGCCGTAATCGGTCACCTCGGCGGGCGCTTGCGCGCGGGGGACGACTTCGGCGATGAGGCCGTTCTCGATACGTATCGCGTGGTCGGTCAGCGGTGGGGAGCCGTCGCCCACGACGATCGATCCCGCTGTCATCCACTCGGTGCTCACGTGAAGAACCCTCCGACCGCTCGTCCGCAACTGTCTACATATGCAACTGTTGCTTCTATACTAAGACAGGGTTACTGTAGCGGAATGGCCCGTCACGTCACAGTGAGTTGCGTAACCGCCCCCGCCCTGCCGCTCGGCACCGATGTGGGAATCGAGGCTGCCGTCGAAGCCGAGATCGTGCACTGGACCGACCGCATCGACGCCGTCCTCAGCGAAGGCCCCGACCTCATCGTGCTGCCCGAGGCCGCCGACCGCCCGAGCGTCGACACCTTCGGCGGCATGGACCGCCAGCTCGACTACCTCGCACACCGCGGCACGCGCGTGCGGGAGCACCTCGCCCAGATCGCGCGTGAGAACAACACGATCATCGCCTACTCGGCCCTACGCAAAGACGGCGAACTCTCCCGCAACCGCACCGAGTACATCGGTCGCGACGGACACGTCGTGGGCGGCTACGACAAGAACCACCTCGTCATCGACGAGCACGACCAGACCGGGCTCGAGTACAGCGACGACGCCGAGGTCATCGACCTCGACTTCGGTCGCGTCGGCACCGTGATCTGCTTCGACCTCAACTTCGACGAGCTGCGCCAGAAGTACCGTGGCAAGGGAGTCGAGCTGCTCGTGTTCTCGAGCGAATACCACGGCGGACTCATGCAGAACTACTGGGCGTACTCGCTGCGCAGTTACCTGGCCGCGAGCATCCGACCGCCCGCACCGAGCGCGATCATCTCCCCGCTCGGCGAAACCATGGCCGAGAGCACCAACTACTTCGCTCAGGTGACCCAGCGCATCAACCTCGACTACGCGCTCGCCCACCTCGACGGTCACTGGGACAAACTCGCGGCGATGAAGGCGAAGTACCGCGAGGCTGTCGGCATCCACGATCCCGGTCGCCTGGGCTCGGTGCTCATTACCGCCGAATCCCCCGACCTCACGGTGGCGCAGCTGCTGGCCGAGTACGAGATCGAGCCGCTCGACGACTACCTCGATCGAACCCGCGCGCACCGGCGCACAGCCATGAGTGGGGCCGTGCCGGCGGGCGCGGCCGAGTGACCGACATCGATACCGTCGCGGCGAGAGCCGCGGCGGCTGCCCCCGCATGGGCTGCGCTGCCCCCCACCGCGCGAGCCGCAGCCCTTCGCGCGGCGGCCGATGCGCTCGAGGCGAATCGCGCCGAGCTCATCGGCATTGCCGCGGAGGAGACCGGACTGGGCCTGCCGCGACTCGAGGGCGAGCTCACCCGCACGATCGTGCAACTGCGCCTCTTCTCCGAGGTCGTCGCGAGCGGGGACGACCTCGACGTGCGCATCGACGAGCGGGACCCCGACTTCGTGCTCGGCCCGCGTCCCGATCTGCGGAGGTACCGCATCCCGCTCGGTCCGGTGCTCAACTTTTCTGCGAGCAACTTTCCGTTCGCGTTCTCGGTTGCCGGGGGCGACACGGCGTCGGCTTTGGCGGCGGGATGCCCCGTAATCGTGAAGGCGCACTCCGGGCATCCGCGGCTCTCGGTGCGCACCGCCGAGATCGTCGCGTCCGCGCTCGAGGGCGCCGGGGCACCGGCGGGAACGCTGCAACTCGTGAGTGGACAACAGGCCGGGCTCGACCTGATCTCTGACCCGCGCATCAAGGCGGGCAGCTTCACGGGCTCGACGGGGGTCGGACGCATGCTCGCCGACCTCGCTGCCGCGCGGGAGGCCCCCATCCCCTTCTATGGCGAACTCGGCAGCCTCAACCCGGTGTTCGTCACCGCGGCGGCACTCGCCGAGCGAGGCGACGAAATCGCGCGCGGACTGGCCACGGCGGTCTCCGGCTCGGCCGGTCAGCTGTGCACGAAGCCCGGCTTCGTCTTCGTGCCCACCGGGCATGACCTCGAGGATGCCATCACCGCCGCACTCGCCGAGACCCCCGAACACCGGCTGCTGACGACGAGCACCTCTCGCGGCTACGTCGCGGGGCGCGAGCACGCCCTCGCCGACCCGGCCGTGACCGCCGTGCTCCCCGGTTCGGTGCGAGTGGAGGACGACTACGCCTGGGCGACCCCCGTCGTTGCCACCATCGCCGCGACCGACCTGGCGGAGCGACCCGAACTCGTCGACGAAGTGTTTGGTCCCTTCACCTACCTCGTGACCTACGAACCGGGCGACGATCTGCTCGCGATTGCCGACCGCATGTTCGAGGGCAACCTCACCGTCACCGTGCACGCGGGGGTGGGTGAGGATGTTCGCCCGCTGCTTGACTGGGCGGCCGAGCACGCCGGCCGCGTCATCTTCGGCGGCTGGCCCACCGGTGTTTCTGTGACGCCGGCGCAACAGCACGGCGGACCGTGGCCCGCGACCACTCTCGACACGGGCACCTCCGTCGGAACCGCGGCGATCACGCGCTTTCAGCGTGCCGTCGCCTACCAAGACGTGCCGGATGCGCTCCTGCCCGCGCCCCTGCGCGACTCCAACCCGTGGGGGGTGCCGCAACGCCGTAGCGCGGCGGGCGAGTCCCGCGGGTGGGGTGCTTCCTAGGCAGGCGTCCCTGTCGCTGAGGTAGCGCGTCGCGTGAACACGTAGTGCACGACGCCCGACGGCGACGCCGTCACCTCGACGTCGAAGCGCTGCTCGAGTCCCTCCTGGCCGTCCCACAGCCGCTGCCCGCGGCCGAGGATGATCGGCACGACCACGACGTGCAAATAGTCGACGAGGTCGGCCTCGAGAAACTGCTTGATGATCGTGGCCCCGCCGCCGAGGCGCACGTCGAGTCCGCCCGCCTGCTCGACTGCGAGGTCGAGGGCCTCGCGCGGGGTCGCATCCCGAAAGAGAAAGGTGGTCTCGCCGACCGCAAGATCGGGGCGTGGATGATGCGTCAGCACGACGACCGGAGTGTGGAAGGGTGGCTCTTCCCCCCACCATCCGCGCCACTCGTCGTTCTCCCACGGCCCCACCTGCGGTCCGAACTTTCCCCGCCCCATGATCTCGGCGCCGATGCCGTCTGAGGTCGCGGCCGCGAACGCGTCGTCGACACCGCGCGTGCCCTCGCCCACCGACTCGTCTTCGTGGCCGGTCATGCCGACGAACGTGCGGGTCGGAAAGAACCATTCCATGAGTCGCATGCCCGCGTGGCCGAAGGGGGTCTCGAAGGTGCGGTCCTCGCCGGCGCCGAAGCCGTCGAGGGAGAGGGCGAAGTTGTGTACGCGAAGTGTGCTCACCCGCCGAATCTAGCACCATGTTCACGCTGTTCACATGCGCGGGCGAATGAACACAACATTCGAACATATGTACTATTGACCATGGTTGCTCTGCTGCACGTCGACGCGGACTCATTCTTCGCATCCGTGGCACTGCGCAGCCGACCCCACCTGCGCGAACGGCCGGTCGCCGCGGCCGCCCACGTGATCATCACGAGCGCGAACTACCCGGCCCGCGCTCGCGGCGTGCACTCGGCGATGCTCGTTGCGGATGCCCTTGCGGCGTGCCCCGAACTCGTCGTCATCGACGTTCCGCGGGCTGAGATCGAAGAAACAGCGGAGGCACTGTTCGACGTATTCCACGACATCGCGCGCACGGTCGAGCCCGGGTCGATAGAAGAGGCGTTCCTCGACGTGGGCACCGACGACCCGGGCGAGGCGGCCATGGTGGGGCACGCGCTGCGTCGACGGGTCGCGCAGCAGTTGGGCATCCCGGTGAGCGTGGGAGTCGGCTCGACCAAGCTCATGGCCAAGCTCGCGTCTCGCGCCGCGAAGCCCGACGGACTGCACGTCATCGACGCCGCGGAAGAGGCACGCCTACGCACCGAACTACCGTCGAGCGATATCTGGGGCGTCGGCCCGAAGACCCTCGAACGCCTCAAGCGACTCGGCGTGCTGCGCATCGGAGACATCGACCACGTGCCGGCCGCAGAACTGCAGCGCGAGTGCGGCACCCTCATGGCGCGGCGTCTTCGACAGATTCGAGAGGGAACGGATGATGCGAACCTCCGCCCCGTCGAACACCGCACCACCCTCTCGGCTGGGGGATCCATCGCCGGGTACGCGCGGGCGGACAAATCCCCCACCGCACTCGCCACCGAGAGTGTCGCGCGCGCGTGTCACCGTGCCGAGCGCGCAGGTCTCGTCGCGAGCGGGTTGACGCTGACGCTTGCCCCGGAGCACGGTGGCCGCATCATCCAGCTCAAACAGGCTCTGCCCGACCCCACCAACTCTGCGGCGGAGTGGACGCCCGTGGCCACGCGCCTTCTCGCAGCCACCTCGGTGCCACTGCTGTCGACGCTCACCGTGACCCTCACGGGCCTGCAGTCTGCACACCGAGTCGCGCCGACGCTGTTCTAGCCCAGCGGCGCGATGCCCCGCGTTTCGGCGAACTCGAGTTCGCCGGTGCTCTCGATCTCGAGTAGGCGGTTCCACTTGGCGGTGCGCTCGCTGCGCATCGTCGAACCCACCTTGATCTGGCCGCCGCCCCACCCCACGGCGAGGTCAGAGAGCCAGTGGTCCTCTGTGTCCCCGGAGCGCGCGCTCACGACCGTCGCGAGGCCCAACTCGGCGGCGGCGAGCACGGTCTGCTCGGCGCGACGCACGGAGCCCGCCTGGTTGACCTTGACGAGCACGGCATTGGCTGCGCCGAGCGCGCTCCCGTGCCGCACGCGCTCCACATCGGTCACGAAGAGGTCGTCGCCCAACACCTGAAGTCCGCGCAACGCGCCAGCCGCCGTCGCCCACCCCTGCCAGTCGTCTTCGCCGAGGGGGTCCTCGATGGAGACGATCGGGTAGGTCGCGACCCAGCGCGACAGGCGCTCGACCCAGTCCGCGGTGGTCAGCTCCACGCGCTCTCCGGCGAGTGCGATCGTTCCCTGGAGGGTTGCCAGTTGCGAGGCGGCAACGTCGATCGCGATTTGCATTCGCTCGACACCGAGGCCGCTGCGCTCGATGCCCGCGGTGAGCAGTTGCAGGGCTGCTTCGTTCGATCCGAGGCGAGCGGCGAGCCCGCCCTCGTCGGCGACGAGCGAGGCCCATCCGCCCTGCTCCTCGAGCAGCACCGCGCACGCCGCGCGCACGCGGGCGATCCACTCGATCGCCTCGGCGAAGGATGATGCGCCCGCGGGTATCGCGAGAAAGTCCTGCAGATCGATGGCC
>CAYZHZ010000031.1:8990-22006 GCA_964477625.1 uncultured Salinibacterium sp. | reverse complement strand
GCCGCGACCCTCGGCCTGCAGGATCCGCGCGATCACCTCGTCTTTGTCGAGCGAGTGCGCCCGGTAGACGACGTGCTTGATGTTGGCCTGCGTGAGTCCCTCGTCGGGGTCGGTAGCGCGGATGTGGATCGGTCGGTTCATGAACCGGCGGGCGAGTGCGACGATCGGGCCGGGCATCGTCGCGGAGAAGAGCATGGTGTGACGTGTCGGCGACGTCTGAGCGAAGAGCTTCTCGATGTCGGAGAGGAACCCGAGGTCGAGCATCTTGTCTGCCTCGTCGAGCACCATGACCTTGACGTCTTTGAGGCTCAACAGACGCTGGCTCGCGAGGTCGAGCAGACGACCGGGGGTGCCGACCACCACCTGCGCGCCCGCCTTGAGCTGCTCCACCTGGCCCTCGTACGCCTTGCCGCCATAGATCGCCGCGACCTGAGTCGAGCGATTGGATGAGGCGAGCACGAGGTCCTCGGCGACTTGCACGCACAACTCGCGCGTGGGTACGACGACGAGCGCCTTGACGCCCGGCTCGGGATCGGTACCGAGCGCCTGCAGCAGGGGGAGCCCGAAACCGAGGGTCTTACCCGTTCCCGTCTTGGCCTGCCCGATGATGTCTTGCCCGGCGAGTCCCATGGGGATGGTCTGGGTCTGGATGGGGAATGGTTCGACGATGCCTTTGGTGGCGAGTGCGTCGACCATGTCCTGATCGATGTTGAGATCTGCGAAAGTCACGTGTGTATTCAGCCCTGTCAGCTAGCGATGTACGCCCGCTTTTGACCTGGGGCGTAGGGCCTCCGCCAGAATGGGAGGCATCGCAGCAGTTTAGCCGGTTCATGGGGCGATATGCCGCAGGCCGGGCAGGTCGCCTAAGCTTGCACGGTGGCTAACTGGTTCTCGCGCAGGTCCCGGCGCATCGAGGTACCGAAGCTCGGGTCCCGGGGTGAGGAGCTCGTCACGACGAAGCTCGAACTCGACGAGTTCACCCCGGATCTGCTGAGCTACCTGGGTCGCGCCGCGTACGTGCAGCTCACGCTGTTCGAGAACCTGTCCCGTGCGATCTCGACTGCTCCGTCAACGGCGGACAAAGCCGCTCTCGGTCCTGCGGCGGAGCATTCGATCGCCCGTCACCGTGCACTCGCCGACGAGATCGTTCGAGCCGGTTCGACGGTCGCTGAAGCGATGGAGCCCTTCACTCGCCCGGTCGACGCGTTCGAGCGCTCTACTCGCGGCGGCGATTGGTTCGAGACCGTCATGACGTGCTATCTGTCGGCCGGTTTTCTCGATGACTTCTTCGAGCGACTCGCCTCGGGCCTCCCCGCGGACGCGGCCAAGCGCATCCAGGCCATCTATGCCGACCGCCGCGCCGATGAGGCGCTGCTGACCGCCGAGTTGCAGTCGGCTATCGACGACAACCCTCGCCTCGCATCACGCCTCGCGATGTGGGGTCGGCGGATGCTGGGCGACACTATGCTCGTCGCCCGCTCCGCACTGCAATTCACCGACAATCACAAGTCGGATGAGGCGCGAGTCGAACCCGTATTCACCGAGCTCGTCGCCGCTCACACCCGACGCATGGACGCGCTCGGCCTCACCGCGTGATCTAAGCGCGGCCGCCGGAGAGTTCGGCGAGCTTGCGGGCATCCGATTCGATGCGCTTGCGCGGCAGCAGGACTGCCGTCGCGAAACTGGCGATCACGCCGGCACCGATCGCGGCCACCCAGATCCAGGTGCCATCGAATGTCAGGCCCACCCAGACGAGCGCGACCCAGACGATCGCCGTGGCGGCGGCGCCCACCGCGGGCAGCAGGAGCACGCCGTAGGTGTCGCGCTTCGGAAGGATGTAGCGCACGATCGCGCCGATACAGGCTCCGATGATGGTGACGAAGAAGAGTTCCATGAAGTCAGGCCACAAAACCGATGCGGCGGGAGCTTTCCGACCCCACCTCGACATACGCGAGAGCCGCGGTCGGCACGATGTAGATCTTGCCCTTGTCGTCTGCGAGCTTGACGAGCTTCGCGCCCGAATCGAAGGCCTCCGCGACGACCTTCTCGACCTGGTCGGGCGTCTGCGCCGACTCGAAGCTGATCTCTCGGGGGCTGTTGGCGATGCCGATTCGAATGTCCACGCGACCAGGTTACGGCACAACCCGCGCGGGTTTCCGCGGCGTTCTCTCTGAGCGCACGCCGGCGCCGGTGTCGGCGCGCGCCACTACCGTTGACCACGTGACGATCACCGGATTCACGCGTGCGGGGGAGGCGACCGAGCGTCGCGTGCCACTCACGCTCGACGCGTCCCAGCGCGCCGTGATCGAGCTCGCAGACGACGCATCCGCAGCCGTGCTCGGGGCGCCGGGAACGGGCAAGACCTCGACTCTCATCGAACTCGTCGCCGATCGCGCGACGCGCTGGGGTCCGGATGCCGTCGTCGCTCTCACGTCGTCACGCGCGACAGCGACCCGACTGCGCGACGCGATCGCCCTGCGGCTCGAGCTTCCGACGACGGGACCCATGGCACGAACCGTCAACTCGCTCGCGTTCGAGGTCGTGCGCGACGCCGCGCGCGCTGCGGGTGCTCCGCCGCCGCGCCTCGTCACGGGCGCCGAGCAGGATGCGGACATCGCGGCGCTCATCGAGGGTCACCTCGTCGACGGTGGGGGTCCGGCGTGGCCGGAACTGCTCGGACCCGACGTGCGCGGACTACGGCGCTTCCGCACCGAGTTGCGTGAGCTCATGATGCGCGCGACCGAATACGACGTGAGTCCCGTGCGTTTGCGCCAGCTTGGCGCCTCGACCGGTCGACCCGAATGGATCGCTGCCGCCGACTTCATCGACGAGTACCTCACGGTCGCCGCACAGTCGCGCGAGACGCAGTTCGACGCAACAGAGCTCGTGCAGTTCGCCGTCGCCGCCATCGAGTCGGGGTCGCCGGGGGAGCGAGTGGAGGGTCTGCGCCTCGTCGCGGTGGACGACCTACAGGAGGCCACACAGTCCACTCTCGCCGTGCTGCGCGCACTGCGGGCGCGAGGCATCGCGATCGTGGCCTTCGGCGACCCGGATGTCGCCGCCAACGCCTTCCGCGGCGGCGAGCCTGATGCACTCGGCAGGCTCGCGTCGGTGCTCGGCGGCGCGGAGAGTCCGCACGTCGAGACGCTCGTGCTCGGCACGAGCTACCGCCAGGGCCCCGAGCTGCGGCGGTTCACCGCCGGGATTACGGGGCGCATCGGCACGGCGGCGGCGGGCACACAGCGTGCGGCGGTCGCGGGCGGTGCGGCATCCGCGGTGCCTCTCGCCCGCATCGATGCTGTGTCGCCCGCTCGCCAGTGGGCTGCGATCGCGCGCACGCTGCGGGAGCGTCACCTCGAGGCGGGGGTGCCGTGGAGCGAGCTCGCCGTCATCGTGCGCAGCAATGCGCAGATCCCGACCATTGCGCGTGCGCTCGCCCTCGCGGAGGTGCCCACCCGCACCACCGTGGGCGGCACGGCGCTGCGCGACGATCATGCCGCCCGAAGTCTGCTCGCGGTCGTGGACGTCGGTATCGGCCGATCCGCGCTCACCCCCGAATCGGCCACGGATCTGCTGCTCTCGCCATTCGGCGGGTTCGATCGCCTCGCGTTGCGACGCCTGCGCCTGGCCCTGCGGGCAGAAGAGGTGGCGGGTGGTGGCACACGCCCCGCCGACGAGCTACTGGTCGAGGCACTCGAGTCACCCGGACGCCTCGTCACGATCGACCATCGTGTGGGTCGGCTCGCCGCCCGGCTCGCCGAGACGCTCGCACTGCTGCGCGGTGGGGATGGCTCGATCGAGGAGCTGCTGTGGACCGCGTGGGATCGCAGCGGTCTTGCCCGCACGTGGTACGACCAGGCGCTCGGGGGTGGCATCACCGCCGCCGAAGCCAACCGCAATCTCGACGGGGTGGTCGCGCTCTTCACGGCAGCGAAACGATTCGTGGAGCGCCGTCCTGAAGCATCACCGAGCACGTTCCTCGACGAGGTGCTCGACGCGGAGGTACCCGAGGACACGCTCTCACGCCAGCCGAGCGACGAAGCCGTTCTCATCGCGACACCGTCGTCGACCGTCGGACTCGAATTCGACACCGTCGTCGTCGCCGCGTTGCAGGACGGGGTGTGGCCGGATCTGCGTCTTCGCGGCTCGCTTCTGGCGCCTCAGGAGCTCGTTCGCGTCGTCACGGGCACCGTCTCCGTCGCGGTTGACGAACGTCGCCAAGTGCTCGGCGACGAGCTGCGGATGTTCGCGCTCGCGGTCTCCCGAGCGCGCGAGCGCGTCGTGCTTGCGGCCGTCGCCAACGACGACGAAGCGCAGAGCGTGCTCTTCACCCTGCTGCCACCCGACACACCCGTGATCGACTCGTCGACCCTGACTCCGCTCTCGTTGCGCGGGATGACCGGGTATCTCCGCAAGCGGCTCGTGACCGGGCGAAGCGTCGATCTTCAGTCGGCCGCGGCATCCTCACTTGCCGCGCTCGCGGTCGAGGGTGTCGCGGGCGCTGATCCCGACGAGTGGCACGGACTCATCGAGATATCGTCGACCGCCCCGCTCTATGAGGGGCAGCAGGTTCCGGTGTCTCCGTCCGCGCTCGAGAAGCTTGTCGACAGCCCACTGGACTGGTTCCTCGAGACGATGGCCGGGTCGGAGTCGGGTGTGTTGGCCAACGTGGGCACCATCATCCACTGGGCGATGGAGACGGCCGACGACGTGAGCGTGGACGCGCTGTGGGCAGCGGTGGATGCGCGCTGGAGCGAGTTGCTCTTCGAGGCACCGTGGCTCGCCGAGCGGCAGCGTCGCATCGCGCGTGTGTTCATCGAGGCGCTCTCCGAGTACCTCACAGACTTCGCCGCGGAGGGCAAGTTGCTCGTGGGTGCCGAGCGACGGTTCGTGCTCGAGGTGGATGACGCCGTGCTGCGGGGGTCGATCGACCGCGTCGAGCGCTCGCCCGACGGCGCGGTCGTTATCGTCGACCTCAAGACCGGCACACCCATCACCTCGCGTGACAAGGTGGATTCCCACCCCCAACTTGCGGCGTACCAGCTCGCTTACGCCGAGGGGCTCCTCGACGATGCACTCGCGGAGCATGGCGAGCACTCGCCGGGAGGGGCGAAGCTGCTGTTCGTGAAGTCGGGGATCGGCTCGAAGAAGTACCGCGAGGGTATCCAGGCACCACTTGCCGTTGTGCAGCTCGAGGAATTTCGGGATCGGGTGCGTGGAGCGGCGCGGCTCATCGCCGCGGCCGAGTTCGCGGGTCAGCTCGAACTGCCCATGTTCGGTCTGGGGGACATCTCCCGACTGAAGCTGCACCGGGTGAAGGCGGTGTCGAGTGACTGAGGTGCCCCTCACGACCAACCCCTCGATCAGCGCGGACGACATCGCGGATGCCCTCGGCCGACCACGCCCGACCGCGCAGCAGCGCGCCGTGATCGAGTCCCCTCTCCAACCCGCGCTCGTCGTGGCGGGCGCCGGCAGCGGAAAGACCGAGACCATGGCCGGTCGCGTGCTCTGGTTGCTCGCCAACCGGCTCGTGCGTCCGAGCGAGATTCTCGGCCTCACCTTCACTCGCAAGGCCGCGGGAGAGCTCGCGACGCGCATTCGTGAGCGCATCACCGAACTCGCCGACAAGGGTCTGCTGGGTGAGGACTACGACCCGTTCGAGACCCCGACGGTCGCGACCTACAACTCGTACGCCAATGCGCTCTATCGTGACAACGCCGTCGTGCTCGGACGCGAGAGCGACGGCGCGGTTCTCGGCGAGGCGGCCGCGTGGCAGCTCGCGCGCACGACTGTGATGCGCAGCCGCGACGAACGCCTGCCCGACCTCTCCCGCAACCTCGAACCGGTCACGCGCGCGGTGCTCGGCATCGCGCGATCCCTCGCCGAGAATGTCGCCGACCCTGAGAAGGTGCGCGAGTTCGCTCTCGAGTTCGCGCGCACAGTCTCGCTTCCCCCCGGTGGTTCGGGAGCGTACGCCGACGTCGACCGCTGGGCCGAGGCGGTCGGTGCCCTCGATGTCGTTGTTGATGTGGCCGCCGAATTCGAGGCGGCGAAGGTGCAGCGAGCCCTCGTCGAATACTCCGACCAGGTCGCCCTCGCACTGCGCATTGTGCTCACGCAACCCCGCGTCGCGCAGAACGAGCGCGAACGATTCCGGGTCGTGCTTCTCGACGAGTACCAAGACACCTCGGTGGTGCAGACCTGGTTGCTCGCCGAACTCTTCCGCGGGCATCCGGTCATGGCCGTCGGCGACCCGAACCAGTCGATCTACGGATGGCGCGGCGCGAGTGCCTCAAACCTCGACGAATTTGCGCGCGCGTTCGACGCGGGTTCGTCACGATTCGACCTCTCCACGAGTTGGCGCAACGGTCGCCGCATCCTGGCCGCGGCCAACACCCTTGTCGAGCCGCTCGCGCTGAAGTCGCGCGTGGGGGTGGAGCGACTCGAACCCAGCCCGACCGCGACCGACCACCCTGTCGACCTCTACTTCGGCGAGTCGGTTCTTGACGAGGCTGATGCTGTTGCGCGGTGGCTCAAGACGCGACTCACCGTCGGGGGGACCCCGCCGTCGGCGGCGATGCTCTTTCGCACGCGCAAGATGCAGGGCTTCTTCCTCGAGGCGCTGCGCCGTCACGATGTACCGTTCCACGTGCTCGGGTTGGGCGGCCTCATGGCCGAACCGGAGATCGCAGACCTCGTGAGCGCACTCGCCGTCGTCAACGATCCCTCCGCCGGGCTCGAGCTGCTACGACTGCTCGCGGGCTCCCGGTGGCGTATCGGTGTACACGACATCCACTGCCTCAATCGGCTTGCGTCTTGGCTGCGGGATCGCGATTACGCGGGTCGCAAATTCGACGAGGAGCTCACCGCAAAGCTACGCAACTCGGTCGCCGAGGGGGAGGGCGGCTCGATCGTCGACGCTCTCGATTTCCTCGCGCACGCACGGCCCGAACACACGGCACTGAGCGATTTCACCGCGGTGGGGCTCGAGCGTCTGCGCAACGCCGGTCTCCTGTTCGCCCGTCTACGCTCGCGTGCCGGGCTCGACCTGCCCGACTTCGTCGCCTTCGTTCTTCAAGAACTGCACCTCGACATCGAGGTGTTTGCCAATGACTACCGTGCGCTCGGCGGCGCCAACATCGACGCGTTCTTCGACGCCGTGAGTGGCTACCTCGCGATCGACGATGTCGCCACGCTGGGTGGTTTCCTCTCCTGGTTGCGCGAGGCGGAGATGCGAGAGGACCTGTCGCCGCGCCCCGAAGACCCGGAACCCGGCACCGTGCAGGTACTCACGATCCACGGCGCCAAGGGTCTCGAGTGGGACCTCGTGGTGGTGCCGCGCCTCGTCGAGGACGAACTGCCCGGCCGTCCCGTGGAGGGCGGTTATCTCGGCTGGCTCACGTTCGGACAACTGCCCTGGCCGTTCCGCGGCGACGCCGACGAACTGCCGTTCTTCGACTGGCGCTCGGCCACGACCCGCAAAGACCTCGTCGCGCAGCAGAAGGCTTTTACGGGGCGGGTGCGCGAGCACCTGCTCGACGAGGAACGTCGCCTCGCCTACGTCGCCGTCACTCGAGCTCGCCATGCGCTCTTGCTGACGGGATCGTTCTGGGCGACGCAGACGAAGCCGCGCACCCCGAGCCCGTTCCTGGCTGAGCTGGCGGCGGCAGGCATCATCCCCTCGCCGCCGGAGGCGAGCGCAGACACCGCCAACCCACTCGGAGAGAACGCCGACCGCCTTGTGTGGCCGCTCGACCCGCTCGGCTCACGTCGCCCCGTGGTCGAAGCCGCCGCGGAAGCGGTGCGGCACGCCGAGCCGGCGGTGGCTGGCCCATGGACCCGCGACCTCGAGTTGCTTCTCGCCGAGCGCCGGGCACGACTCGAGGCGAGCGGACTTGTGGCGATGCCCGTTCGCGTACCCGCCTCGCGGTTCAAGGACTTCGTGACCGACCCCGCTGGGGTCGCCTCCGCGCTTCGCCGTCCCATGCCCGAGAAACCGTACCGGGCGACCCAGCTCGGCACCCTCTTCCACTCCTGGGTCGAAGACCGGTACGGGGTGGGGGGCGACTCCGACGAGCTAGACGCATCCCTGCCCGAGCTCGACCGCGACGATCTTGTGGATGATGCGAGCCTCGCCTCCCTTATCGCGACGTTCGAGTCGAGTGAGTGGGCCACGCGCAAACCCGTCGACGTGGAGCGCGAGATTCACCTCCCGTTCGACGGACGCATCGTGATCTGCAAGATCGACGCGGTCTACCGGGTGGACGGCGGTGAGGGCGGGGAAGACCGCTTCGAGATCGTCGACTGGAAGACGGGTAAGGCGCCGCGCGACGAGGCCGACCTCGAGGACAAGCAGTTGCAGCTCGCGCTGTACCGGCTTGCGTACGCCAAGTGGAAGGGCATCGACCCCTCTCGAATCGACGCCGCGTTCTACTACGTAGCCGACGATCAGGTGATCCGGCCGCAGCATGTGTATGACGAGACAGAGCTGCTCGCGCGATGGCGGGCGTCGCTCGCGCCCTAGCTGGTAAAACAGTCCCGTGGAGTTCCTCTTCAACCATCTTCCGCTGTGGATCGCGATGCCGACTTTCGTGATCACTTTTCTCGCCCTGTCGTGGGGTGTACTGCTCGCGGTTCGCCCATGGGTGAAGCGGGCGTCGGCGCGTACCGAGGAGTGGGACCGTGTGCTGAACTACGCCATGGGTTCGTACGGCATCTTCTACGGCATCCTGCTCGCCCTCATTGCCGTGTCGGTGTACGAGAATTTCCAGAGGGTCGACGTGGTCGTCTTGGCCGAGACGTCTGATCTAGCAAGCCTTTACCGCGGCATCAGTGGCTACCCCGAGCCTTACTCTGGCCAGCTGCAGGAGCACCTTCGCAATTACACGCAGAGCGTCATCACGGTGGATTGGCCGCAGATGCGCGACAACGTGATTCCCTCGGAGGGCAATCCGGGGGTTGACCGCATTCAGTCGCTGCTTCTTGCCTACGAGCCCGCGACGGTCGGCCAGCAGACCCTGCACAACCAAACGCTCTCGGTGTTCTTCCAGTTCTTGGAGGACAGGCGCGCGCGACTCGACGAGACGAAGCTCGCGCTCCCGACCCTCCTGTGGACCCTCTTGACGGTCGGTGCTCTCCTCAACGCGCTCATGATCGCGCTCATCGAGGTGCGCAACGTGCGAGTGCACCTCATCATGTCGGGCATCATCGCGATCTTCGTCGCCATGCTCATCTTCGTGACGGGCAGCATGGACCACCCGTACGCAGGTCAGGTCAGCGTGTCGCCTGAGCCATTCCAGAACCTACTCGATCAGCTCATGTCGGGCGGTTAGGGCCGGGGATTCACTGCCCAGGCCGGCTCATGATCGCGGCGCTGAGCGCCTCGATGGGTTCGCGTGCGGCACGCGGGTTGTCGACGAGCGCGAATTCGACGTCGCCCAGCTCGGGAAGGCCGAGTGCAGGCGAGACCTGGGCGATGTCGCCCGGGATGAGGGACTGCGGGAAGACTGCGATGCCGATGCCTGCACGCACGGCCGCGAGCACACCGTTGACCTCCTTGACGTTGCACGTGATGCGCCACGTGCGGCCGACAGATTCGAGCGACCGGATGGCGTAGGTGCGGCTCAGGCTGGGGGCCTGGTAGGCGATGAGCGGCACGGGATCATGGGCTTCGAGCGAGACACTCTTGTGGCCCATCCACACCATGCGGTCGCGCCGAACTGTTCGGCCCTCGGGGCCTCCGGGGTCTTGCTTGATGTAGATCAGGTCGAGCTGGCCCGCCCGAAGCCGACGCAGCAGGGCGGGGCTCTGGCTCACGGTGAGCTCGAGGTTGATCTGCGGGTAGAGCTGTCGGAAGTCGCGCAGCACGCCCGGGAGTTGAGTGAGTGCGAGGTCATCCGCCGCCCCGAATCGCAGGCGACCACGCATGGCCGAGCCGGTGAAGTACGTGACTGCCTGGTCTTGGGCGGCGAGGATGGCGCGTGCGAAGCCGAGCATGGCCTCACCGTTGTCCGTCAGCGCCACCTCCCGCGTGTCCCGGCTCACGAGGTTGCGTCCGGCCGCGATCTCGAGCTTGCGGATGTGCTGACTCACCGCCGGTTGGCTGAGCGCGAGGCGTTGTCCGGCGTGCGTGAAATTGAGGGTCTCGGCGACCGCCACGAAGGTGCGCAGCAGCACGGGATCGAACACTCGGACTCCCTCTCATTACGAAACGTTATGCGAGTTATTCGGTCGATTATTTCACGATATGAGTGGTAGCACCTACCGTAGAAGGGTGTCAGTCAATCCGGAGACCGTACATCCGGCGACGACCCCCATTTCGGTATTGATGCAGCGTCCCGCGTGGCGCGACACCTTCAGCGCGTTGCGCATGCACAACTTCCGGCTGTACATGGTTTCCCAGTTCATCGTGTACACCGCGACGTGGGCGCAGCGCATCGCGGTCGACTGGCTCGTGCTCGAGATCACGGGAAGCGTTGCCCTCGTGGGACTCACGATCGCCGTGCAATTCGTGCCCACCGTCGTGCTCGGCGCTTTCGGTGGGGTTATCGCTGACCGCTTCCCGAAACGCGCGATCATGCTGACGGCCCAAGCGGTCACCGTCGTGCTGGGAGGTCTGCTCGCCTTCTTCGCGATCACCGGGCAGGCAAACCTCTGGATCGTCTATGGACTGGTTCTCGGGATAGGGATCGCGCAGGTATTCGACTTGCCCGCACGTTCGGTCTTCGTCAACGAGATGGTCGGCGCCCGTCACTTGCGCAACGCCATCAGCCTCAATGCTTCCGTCTTCCACATCGGCGCCCTCGTCGGGCCCGCAATCAGCGGGGTGCTCATCATCGCGGTCGGATCGGGATGGGCTATCGCCGGTAACGCACTCGCCGGACTCATCGCCATCTTCCTGCTGCTCGCGATCCGAAAACGAGAACTCCACCTTGCCCCACGGGCACCGAGCGGCAAGGGACAGATCCGCGAGGCGGCCCGATACATCCTCGCCAAGCCCACCCTGTTCTGGACCATGGTGCTGGTCTTCGTCGTCGCGGTGTTCGGGATGCCGCTCCCCGTGCTCTTGGCGGGTCTCGCGAACTCCGTGCTCGACACGGGCGCCACCGGATACGGCCTATATAACACCCTCGTCGCTGTCGGCTCCCTCGTCGGAGCTCTGCTGTCGACCCGCCGCGCGAGTCTGCGGTTGCGCACCATCGTCTTCAGCGCGATCCTCTACGGCACCGTTCTCGCACTCGCGGGCATCGGTCACCACACGCTCCTCTTCCTCGTGCTCCTCGTGTTCGTGGGATTCTCGCGACTGATGTACATGACCGCGAGCGAGACCATGGTGCAACTGTCTTCGAACACCGCGATTCGTGGTCGAGTCATGTCCTTCTGGGTCATGGTTGTCGTCGGCGGCCAGGCAATCGGTGGCCCGCTCATGGGCTGGATCGCGCAAGAGTACGGACCCAACAACGCCATGATCCTCGCGGGCGCCGTACCCGCGGCGGCCGCAATCGGTATCGCGCTCGTGCTCGCGAGATCGGGTCGCCTGCGAGTAAAGGTGACGCCTCGTCGCGGACGTTGGGTCGCGATCGTGCCGCGCCCGAGGGCTCAGCGACCGTAGGTCAGACGGCGCGTTCGCTCCGCGCGAGGAACGCCTCGACCTCGTCGACGGCCATGGTGGGCATGGTCTGCGCACCGATCGGGTTCATGACGTCATTGTGAACAGACTCGACGAGCGCGGTGAGCAGCTGCACCGCGTCATCCACGATCTCGGTGCTGCGGTTCTCGGTGCCGTGCAGAAGCCACTTCGCGAGCTCGAGCTCGGAGTAGAGCACGGCCCGCTGGCGCACGTGACGATCGCCGGCTCCGCGCACCTGCTGGTAGGCGGCGAAGGTGCTGTCGATGGTCGACTCGCGGCGTGAGCCGAGCACGAACTGCAGGTCGCGGGCGGGATCGCCCACGCGCAGATCCTGCCACCCGAGCACTCCGCTCACCTGACCGTCCGCGACGAGGAAGGAGTCTGCGGTGAGGGCACCGTTGATCACGCACGGCTGAAACTGCCACAGCTTCGGGTCTTCGATGGCGCGCTCCCAGCGGCCCAGCAGGGCCGAGGGAACGAGCCCGGTGGCGGATGCGCGATCCATGACCGTCACGCACGAACGGAGGCATTCGCCCGCCGTAAGTACCGGAAGGCCCGCATCGGCCACGAAACTCGTGGGAAGGGAGTGGATCGCCGCGATCGCGCGGCCCACCGAGGCAGCGAGTCCCTCAGGTCCGTCGGTGTAGTCGCGCAGGGCGACCTTGTTTCCGTAGACGAACTCGTAGACGACGGCGCGCGTGCCGTCGAGCGGGGTCTGGCCCGCGTAGGCCGAGACGGCGAAGGGCAGGCGAGTGCGCACGCCAGCGCTCAGGGCACGCAAGGCCACAAGGTCGGCTGACTGCTCGCTCTCTGCCTTCGCGTGGCGCGGTACACGGATGATCCAGTGGCGGCCGTCACGGCCGGTGATGAGGGCAGAGTCGTAATCACTGCCCCGGGACGAGCCGAAGTCCGACGCAGCCGCGACGTCGAGGCCGTCGACGGCTGAAGTCGCGAGCGCGGCTAGAGTGAGGTGGGATCTCGCCATACCCAACAGGGTAGGTTGCCATATGCGTGCATTCGGCGCACGCCACGCACTTTCCGACGGGCTCGAAACATGTCACACACCTTCCTCTCGCGACTTCCTCTCTCCCGTTTCGAGATGGATCGCGACCACTTGGGACGCGCACGCGAGAACCTGTTCGACGAACTGTGGGCTGACCCGACGACGCGCATCCTCCCGATCTTCCAGGGCACCGCACTGCTGTCAGGCCCCTCCACCCTCGCTCTTCTCGGCACACTTGCGCTCGGCGCGCGCCGACGCCGCCGAGCCTGAGCCGACAAGCGAGCACGCCGCGCGATATGCTGTGGCGCGGGCGCCCACGCGAGCAGGCTGTCAGGCGTCGTCCGCCCCAACAGGAGGTCCCGCCATGACACCCGCACGTCAACC
>CAYZHZ010000031.1:0-8980 GCA_964477625.1 uncultured Salinibacterium sp. | reverse complement strand
CTGTCAGGCCCCTCCTCCCTCGCTCTTCTCCCGGTCGACGCGGTTCCCGAGGGCGACCTGCGCGTGTACCTCGGTCGTACGATCACGGCGACCGCCACCGAGCCCGCGGGTACGCCAGTCGTTGCTGTCCACCTCGCCGACGCGGGCCACCTCGCGGAGGCCGAGTGGGCAAACCTGCGACAGATGGGTGCGAAGTTCAGCGACCGCGACGCCGGGATGCTCACCGAGGCGCTCGGCATCCTGAACTGGCATCACTCGCACCTGTTCTCGCCGCGCACGGGCGAACCTACCCTCGTCGAGATGGGTGGATGGGTTCGCCGCGACCCCGTCTCGAACACCGAGGTCTTCCCGCGCACCGATGCCGCCATCATCGTCGGCGTGACGGACGCGAGCGACCGACTGCTTCTCGGATCGAACGCGCTGTGGGAAAGCAACCGGTACTCGCTGCTGGCCGGGTTCGTCGAGCCGGGTGAGTCTCTCGAGGCCGCGGTGGAACGCGAAATCCTTGAAGAGTCGGGCATCCGTGTCGTCGACCCGGTGTACCTCGGCAGCCAGCCCTGGCCGTTCCCGGCCTCGCTCATGCTGGGATTCATGGCGCGCGTCGCGGACGACAGTGACGGAGCGGCGACTCCCGATGGTGCCGAAATCCTCGACCTGCGGTGGTTCACGCGCGATGAGCTGACGGCGGCGCTCGGCGAGATCATCTTGCCCGGACCCACCTCGATCGCGCGTGCCATCGTCGAAGAGTGGTACGGGGGCCGGATCGACGACGGTCAGTGGTGACCGCCGCTGAGTCGATCCTCTCGGGTCTCGACGCCGAGCAGCGGCTCGCGGCCGAGACCCTACTCGGACCGGTGTGCTTGCTCGCGGGCGCGGGCACGGGCAAGACGCGCGCCATCACCCACCGCATCGCCTACGGTGTGGCCACGGGCGTCTACCCGCCCGGGCGAGTGATGGCACTCACGTTCACCAACCGCGCCGCCGGGGAACTGCGCAGCAGGCTGCGCGCGCTCGGCGCGGGCGGCGTGAGTGCGCGAACGTTTCACGCCTCTGCGCTCTCACAACTGAACTACTTCTGGCCGCAGGTGATCGGCGGCACGATGCCGCGCCTGCTCGATAGCAAGGCGCGCCTTCTGGCCCATGCCTCTGATTCCCTGCGCTTGAGGCTCGACACCGCGACCCTGCGGGACGCTGCCGCAGAGATCGAGTGGCGTAAGACCTCCCGCCTCAGCATCGAGCAGTACGCGCGCGCGGGACGCTCACTCGACCCCGGGCTCACGGTCGAGCGCATGGTCGACCTCATGCGTTCCTATGAGGCGCTCAAGGATGAGCGACGGCAGATCGACTTCGAAGACGTTCTGCTCGCCGCCGCCGGAATGGTCGAGTCAGAGCCGCGAGTCGCACAGCAGGTGCGCGAGCAATATCGGTTCTTCGTCGTCGACGAGTATCAGGACGTCTCGCCCCTTCAACACGACCTACTCGACCTCTGGCTCGGGGATCGCAGTGACCTCTGCGTCGTCGGTGACGCGAGTCAGACGATCTACTCCTTCGCGGGTGCGAGTCCGGACTACCTGCTCGGATTCGCATCCGAACACGAGGATGCCGTCGTGTTGCGGCTCGAACAGAACTATCGGTCGAGCCCCGAGATCGTCGACACCGCGAACCGGCTCATGCGAGACCGGCCGGGCGCCCTCTCGCTGCACGCCGTGAGCGCCACCCGGGGTGCCACCCCGACTGTCTCGGCCTATGACACGGACACCGCGGAGGCTCGTGCCGTCGCGGCACGCATCTCCGCAGAGATCGACGGGGGCACAGCGCCAGAGAACATCGCCATCCTCTATCGCATTAATGTGCAAGCGCAGGTGCTAGAGACGGCGCTCGCCGACGCCGGCGTGCCGTTTCTCGTGCGCGGGGCAACGCGATTCTTCGATCAGCGCGAGGTGAAGGAAGCCCTCATGCTCCTGCGCGGGGCGACCGTCACTACCGGCCCGGAGCCGCTCTTCCAGACCGTGAGCGACGTGCTGCGGTCGATCGGATGGTCTCAGGATCCGCCCGACACCCGGGGCGCCGTGCGGGATCGATGGGAATCGCTCAACGCACTCATGCGTCTTGCCGAGGAAGCTCCAGCGGGCACCACGCTGCGCCAGTTCGTCGACGAGTTGTTCGAGCGCCAGTCGGGACAACACGAACCCGCGCGGTCGGCCGTGACCCTCGCGACCCTGCACTCGGCGAAGGGGCTCGAGTGGGAGAGTGTTCACCTGGTGGGGCTCGCTGACGGGCTACTCCCGATCAGCTACGCCAAGGATGCCGCAGCTATCGAGGAAGAGCGCCGCCTGCTCTACGTCGGCATCACGCGTGCGCGCCGGACGCTCTCGCTGTCGTGGTCTGCTGCGTCGGGAACCGGTCGGTCGGGTCAGCGCTCGCCGAGCCGATTCCTCTCCGAACTGCGCTGACATCGGGCACGCTTCGGCACGCGCAAGACGGGTGAGCCGCGCAGGTGAGCGAGGTCGCCTCCCCGGTCGCGCCGTCGAGATGAACGGATTCCAGAGCACTCGGATGCCCGTCGAGCCGCTGCAGCACCATCCGCCCCACCCTGCCGACGAGCTCACTCACGAGCACGGGGGGCGCCGCGGGGGCACGGCGCGTCAGCAGTTGTGTCGCGATCGACGACCAGTGGGGGTCCGCGTCGCGGTGGTGCAGATCGAGGCACACGAGGCAGGGGCCGGACCCGGGTTCGACGACCGGACTCACGGTCGCGCCGGTGTCACTGAACACGGCTGAGAGATGGGGCACGTCCCGACGTAGCCAGAATCCGTGCAGCTCGGGTGACACGACGTAGTCGGCCACGATGACCGCGAAGTCGGGCGATCGTGACGCCAGCTGCGCGTGGTCGGTCGCGACGAGAGTGCGGATGCCGTGATGGCCGAGCGTCGTCGCGAGGTGCGCGGTGAGCGGCCCGCTGCCGCTCACGGCGACCACCGGTTCCCGGCGTGGCACGGACGGAGCGAGAAGGGCCGCTTCGACCTGTGCAACGAACGACGCGGCTCCGGCCGCGCCGATGAGTTCGAGTCCGCTCGCGCTCACCCCGACGGCGAGGGCCGCGAGCATGCGCTCGTCGGTTTCGGTGACGTCGTGCAGGATGACTCGCGGAGGATCGATTCCGATCTGCACCGAGGTGGGGCTACGCCAGACAAGCGGCCAGCGGGGATCGAGTTTGAGGATCACGCGACCAGGATGCCCGCGCGCGTCAGACCCGCGCCAAATCCCTCCACACGCGCGGTGCCGGCTCGACGCCTACTCCTGGGGTCTCTCCGTCGTGTCGTCGTTGAGCAAATCCTCGATGGCCTGGTCCACGTCATCGGGCTCGGGCGCGTCCGCGGTGATTCGGGCGATGAGGGCTGCGGGGTCGTCGATGTCGCTCGCCTCGGGCACGAGGTCAGGGTGGGACCACAGCTCGTCACGCTTGTCGTTGCCGACGGCATCCGTCACCGCTTGCCACATCGCGGCCGCCTCCCTCAACCGACGCGGACGCAATTCGAGCCCCACGAGCGTTGCGAAGGCGGACTCTGCGGGTCCACCCGAGGCGCGACGTCGACGGACGGTCTCAGCGATCGCCGCGCTCGACGGCAGCCGAGTCGTGGCCTGTGCGGTGACGACGTCCACCCAGCCCTCGATGAGAGCGAGCATGGTCTCGAGTCGCTCGAGGGCTGCGAGTTGGTCGTCGGATTTCGGGGGGATCAGGGCGCCACTCGTCATCGCCTCGCGCAGTTCTTCGGGGTTGTTGGGGTCAAAGTCGCTCGCCAGTTCCTCGAGGCGCTGAGTGTCGATGCGGATGCCTCGCGCGAACTCGGTGATCGACGTGAGTAGCTGCAGCCGCAGCCACTTGGCGTGACGGAAGAGCCGCGCGTGGGCGAGTTCGCGAACGGCGAGGTACAGCTCGATCTGATCGAGCGGGATGTCGAGTCCTGCGCCGAAGCCGATGGCGTTTTGGGGCACTATCGCGGCTTCCTGTGTCTCGAGCAGAGGAATGCCGATGTCACCGCCCGAGACGACTTCGCTCGAGAGCTGACCCACGACGTGCCCGAGCTGCATGGCGAAGAGGGTGCCGCCCACGTTGCGCATGAGTTTTGATGCACCCTCGACCATGTCGTTCATGTCCTCGGGCGCGCTCTCGGTGAGCACGTTCGTGAGGGAGTTCGCGATCGAGGTCGCGACGGGCTCAGCGAGCTGAGTCCAGACGGGCATCGTCGCCACGACCCACTCCTGTCGGCTCATGAGACGTGGTTCGGTGGTGAGGGCCGAGATGTCGGTGACCTCGTCGAGCCACAGTGATGCCACGTGCAGGGCCTGCTCGAGCTGGGAGCGCTCGGCGGGCAGAGACACGACGGTGGTTCGTCCCGCGATGCCCTTCGCCTGCTCGAGGGCGAGATCCCAGTTGATACCGTCGCCCGAGTTCGCCAACGCGGCCTGCAATTGGGCGATGAGATGTGCAACCATCTCCGGATCGTTCGGCAGTCCCGCGGCACCCGCGAGCTTCGCCGGATCCATATCGGAGTTTCCCGCGAGGAAGTCGCGCAGCATGTCGCGGAATTCGTCCTCGGGCGAGCTGTCGTCCCGCGAATCTTCAGGCATGCGAACTACGCTAGCCGCTGCGTCATCAGACACACCGTGTTTTCACCTAGGCTGGCCATCACGGCTGTGCGCCCGTGGCGAACAACCCGACCTCACGAAGGATTTCAGCCCGGTGGCCCTCTTCACTGACATCGAACCCGACCCGCCGCGTCGTCGCGGCGGCGGCTGGGTGGGATGGATCCTGCTCGCCCTCGCCCTCATCGGCATCGTGGTCGTCGCGCTCATGCCAGCCCCGTACGTCATCGAGCAGCCGGGCCCCGTCTACGACACTCTCGGCGATGTCTCGATCGGCGGCGAAATGCAGCCCATGATCCAGATCCCGATGGAAGAGACGTTTCCGACGACGGGCTCCCTCGACATGCTGACGGTGAGCATCCGCGGAAATCGGCAGAACCTCCCCAACTGGCTCGAGATCGCCACGGCGTACTTCGACCCGAGCAAGGCGATCATTCCGGTCGATCTCGTTTTTCCCGAGGGCCTCACCGTCGAGGACTCGAACCAGCAGGGCGCCGTCGACATGCAGAACTCCCAGAAGGAGGCCATCGCGGCCGCCCTCACGCACCTCGGCTATGACGTTCCCAGCACCGTGACCGTCGTCGACACCAATCCCGAGGGCCCATCCCAGGATGTACTGCTCCCGGGCGACATCCTCGTGAGCCTCAACGGGGAGACCTTCCCCGACGTCACGGGTCTGCGTGCGGCGATCGCCGACAACGGAACCAGCACACCCGCAGACATCGTCGTCGTGCGCGACGGGGTCGAGGAGACGTTCCGCATCATCCCGGAGTTGAGCGAGGGCGAGAACCCTGTGCCCGTCATCGGCATCATTGCCGGGAGCGACTACGAATTCCCCTTCACCGTGACGATTCAGCTCGAGAACGTCGGCGGACCGAGCGCGGGCATGATGTTCGCGCTCGGCATCATCGACAAACTCACCGATGGTGCGCTCAACGGCGGAGAGCACGTCGCGGGCACCGGCACGATTTCGTCGACCGGCGAGGTCGGCCCCATCGGCGGCATCCGTCAAAAAATGTATGGTGCGCTCGGCGCTGGTGCCGACTTCTTCTTGGCCCCCGAGTCAAATTGCGACGAGGTCACGGGCCACATCCCCGCTGGCCTGGAAGTCTTCGCCGTGGCGAACCTGGACGATGCTCTCGACGTGCTCGACGCCATCTCTTCCGGCGCCGATCTCGGCTCTCTCGCCCGCTGCCCCGCGACCTGATCGAGCGGTCCGTAGGCGTCCGACGGCGGCCACCCAGGCGTTTGCGCAGGAAACCCCGTTTAAGATGTATTCCAGCGTCTAAGCGCAGCGACCCCCCAACCGCAGGAGCCAGCCAGTGTCGACTCAAGCAAACCAGGACAGCCGCACGCCGGCAGCGAACCGCACCCGCGCGACGCTCACCATCACGGCGATTGTGATCGGCGTGCTCGTTATCGCCTTCTTCATCGCTTCGAACCTCTACACCGAGGTGTTGTGGTTCGATCAGCTCGGTTTCCTGGGCGTGCTCACGACACAGTGGCTCGCCGCCGGAATCATGTTCGTCATCGGTTTCTTCGCCATGGCGATACCGGTGTGGGCGAGCATCGAGATCGCCTTCCGTTCCCGGCCCGTCTACGCGAAGCTCAATTCGCAGCTCGACCGCTACCAGCAGGTCATTGAGCCCCTGCGGCGCCTCGCGATGTTCGGCATTCCGATCGTCCTCGGAGTCTTCGCGGGCGTCTCGACGGCGACGCACTGGCCCGTCGTGCTGCAGTGGCTCAACCGCACTCCGTTCGGTGAGGTCGACCCGCAGTTCGGTCTCGACATCTCGTTCTATTTCTACGAGCTTCCCCTCTACCACGGCGTTGTCGGCTTCGCGTCGGCGGTTGTGCTCATCTCCGGGCTCGCCGCGATCGCCACGAGTTACCTGTATGGCGCCATCCGGTTCAGCGGTCGTGAGGTGCGCATCTCGCGCTCGGCGCGCATCCAAATCGCCATCACTGCCGCCGTCTACCTCCTTCTGCAGGCCGTCAGCATCTGGCTCGACCAGTACACGACCCTCTACTCCCGCAGCCAGGGCTTCCTCGAGACGGGTGCGGGCTTCACCGAGGCCAACGCCACCATCCCGGGTCGCGCGATTCTGGCGGGCATCGCTGCCCTCGTCGCCGTGCTGTTCATCGTCACCGCGATCATCGGGCGCTGGCGTCTGCCGATCATCGGCACGGCGCTGCTGCTCGTGAGCGGACTCGTCGTCGGCAGCCTCTACCCGTGGGTGGTGCAGCGCTTCCAGGTGGAGCCCAACGCGAAGGTCGTCGAGGCCCAATACATCCAGAGATCGATCGACGCGACGCGCACCGCGTACGGCGTCGACGGCGTCGAAGAGGTGCCGTACAGCGCAACGACGGATGCCGAGCCTGGTGCACTGCGCGAAGACGCTGAGACTACGGCCAACATCCGCATCCTCGATCCCTCCATCGTTCCCAAGGCGTTTGCGCAGCTGCAGCAGTTCAAGCAGTACTACACGTTCGCGCCTCACCTCGACGTCGACCGTTATGAGATCGACGGCACCACCCAGGACACCGTCATCGCCGTGCGCGAACTCAACCAGTCGGGTCTCGGCGACTCGCAGACCCCGTACAACAACACCTTCGTGTACACCCACGGGTACGGAGTCGTCGCGGCGTTTGGTAACCAGCGCGCGTCCGACGGAAACCCGGTCTTCCTCGAGTCGGGCATTCCCTCGTCTGGCGAGCTCGGTGAGTTCGAACCTCGTGTCTACTTCGGTGAGTCCTCGCCCGAGTACTCGGTCGTCGGGGCCCCCGAAGGCAGCACGCCTATCGAGCTCGACTACCCCTCCGGCGGCGAGGAAAGCGATCAGAACGCCACGACGACGTTCGAGGGCAACGGTGGGCCTGTGCTCGACAACATCCTCAAGAAGCTCATTTATGCGGTGAAGTTCCAGTCGGAGCAGATCTTCCTCTCGGATGCCGTAACAGAGAAGTCGCAGATTCTGTATGAGCGCGACCCGCAGGACCGCGTCGCCAAGGTCGCGCCCTACCTCACGCTCGACAGCGATGTGTACCCGGCGATCGTGGACAATCGGATCGTTTGGATCGTTGACGGTTACACGACGGGCACGAACTACCCGTATTCGCAGACCGAGCAACTCTCGAGCGCGATCGCGGACACGTACACGCCGACCCCGGCATTTGCGGTCGACGACATCAACTACATCCGCAACTCGGTCAAAGCCACGGTCGATGCGTACGACGGTTCGGTGACTCTCTACGCCTGGGACCCCGAGGATCCCGTTCTCACGACCTGGCAGAACATCTTCCCCAACACGGTGCTGCCGATGTCGGAGATGAGTGACCAGCTCCTCGAGCACGTGCGCTACCCGTCCGATCTGTTCAAGGTGCAGCGAGCGATCCTCGGCTCGTACCACGTGACCGACGCGGGATCCTTCTACTCCAGCGACGACCAGTGGGTTACGCCCAACGACCCGGTCGAGAGCACCGACACTCCGCAGGCGCCGTACTACCTGACGATGCAGGTACCCGGTACTGATGCCCCCGCGTTCACGCTGTACTCGACGTACATCCCGCGCGGTAACGCCGATTCGACGCGCAACGTTCTCACCGGCTACTTGGCGGTGAACGCGGATGCCGGCGACAACTACGGCAAGCTGACGCTGTTGACACTGCCGAAGCAGACGACGGTGCCGGGCCCCGGGCAGGTGCAGACGGCGTTCAAGACGGATACCGAGGTCGCTAACCAGCTCGCGCTCCTGCAGCGCGGCGAGACCGACGTTCGCCTGGGCAACCTGCTCACCCTCCCTGTGGGTGGCGGTCTGCTCTACGTGCAGCCGGTCTACGTGCAGGCAACGAGCGGCACGATCTACCCGCTGCTGCGTAAGGTGCTCGTCTCGTTCGGTGACGAGATCGCCTTCAAGGACACGCTGGATGAGGCGCTCGACGAGCTCTTCGGCGGTGACTCCGGAGCCCAGGCCGGTGATGGCGACGTCGTCACGACGCCGACGCCGACCCCCACGGAGCCGGCGGACCCGACGGAGCCCACCACTCCGACTACTCCCACCACCCCGGGCGGCGACAACGCGGCCGTGCAGCAAGCGCTGGCTGACTACCAGGCGGCGCTCGCGGACCGGCAGGCGGCGTACGCGGCGAACGACCTCGTCGCAGCGGCCGAAGCGGATGCGCGCATGCAGGCGGCCATCGAGCGTGCCATCGCGGCCCTCGGTTAGTGCTGAGTCCACCCCGTGGTAGAGTTGATCTCACGCCGCGGGGTGGAGCAGTTCGGTAGCTCGCTGGGCTCATAACCCAGAGGTCGCAGGTTCAAATCCTGTCCCCG
>CAYZHZ010000030.1:0-22097 GCA_964477625.1 uncultured Salinibacterium sp. | reverse complement strand
GCGGTGATGAACGCTGCCGGCGAGGTGGCTGCCTTCACCGGACCGCGCGCCTCCATGTGCCGCCTCGATGAGCTCGTGCGGACTCTCCGAAATGAAGTTGTGCAGCAGGAAGATCGCGAGGGGTAGCGCGAAGATCGTGTGCGCGATCCAGATCTGCCCGTACGAGTTGCCCCCCGCGCCCAGCCCAGCGAAGAGCTCGACATCACCGATCTTGAAGCCACGGGCGAAGAGGCTCAGGAGCGGTACGAGCGCCATCTGGATCGGCACGACCTGCAGTGCGAACACCCCGATGAAGAGGATGTTGCGCCCCTTGAACGGAATCCACGCGAACGCGTACGCCGCGAGCGCCGCGATGATGAGGGGGAAGATCGACGCCGGAATCGTGATGACGATCGAGTTGATGAACGCCTGCGGCAGGGTCACCGTCGTCGCCGAGCCCGTGAGCACGGCCTCGTAGTTGCTCAGCGTGAAACCGGGGTTCGCGAATACGCTCCACCACCCGGTCGTGTTGATGAGCTCCGGGGGACGGAACGACGTGATGAGCAGCCCGAGCGTCGGCGTGGTCCAGGCAATCGCGATGACGATCGCCGCGATCGTCGCGCCGCGGCTCGTGAGCCGCTCCTTCGACTTACGCAGGGTGGGACGTTCATCCGCCCGCTCGCCGCGCTTGAGCTGCTTCTCGGTCTTCTTGTCGATCGGGAGACGGTCGACGGGGGTGACGGCGCTCATCGGATCTCCTTCTGCAGACGCATCTGCCTGACGTTGTAGATGATGATGGGCAGCACCAGGATGAACAGGATCACCGCGAACGCGGATGCCCGGCCCTCCTCGAGCTTCTGTGCGTACACCGCGTTGGCGAGCACGTTGGTGCCGTTCGCGCCGCCCGTCATCGTCTGCACGATGTCGAACACCTTGAGCGAGGCGATCGAGATGGTCGTGAGCACGACGATGAGCGAGCTACGGATGCCTGGCACGGTGACATTCGTGAACCGCTGCCACGCGTTGGTGCCGTCGAGCTGTGCCGCCTCCATTTGTTCCGCCGGCACACCCTTGATCGCCGCGGAGAGCACGACCATCGCGAATCCGGTCTGCACCCAGATCAGGATGACCATGAGGAACAGGTTGTTCCACGGCGCCACCTGGATGAAGTCGTAGGGGTTGCCGCCGAAGAACGTGATGATGCCGTTGAACAGACCGATCTGCGGGGTTCCCACCTGGTTGGCGTCGTACACGAACTTCCAGATGATGGATGCCCCGACGAACGAGATCGCCATGGGCATGAACACGAGCGCCTTGAGAACTCTCTCACCGCGCGCCTTGTCGACGAAGACGGCGTAGGCGAGTCCCACGATCGTCGAGAAGGCCGGCACGACGAGCACCCAAATGATCGTGTTGATGATCGCCACACGGTTGGCTTCTTGTCCGAAGACGAAGATGAAGTTCTCGAAGCCCACGAAGCGTGTACCGCGCGCGTTCATGAACGCCTTGAAGAAGGTGGCGATCGTCGGATAGACGAGACCAATTCCCAGCAGGAAAAGCGCCGGGCTCAAGAATCCGATCAGTTGGAAAAGGTAGCCCTGTCCCGCCTTCGCCCGATAGTCGAGAAGGAAGAAGACGGCGCCGAGTACGGCCGCAACGGCAAGCGCCCACCAGACCGAGCCGAGCAGCAAGAACAGCAGAGCGGGAGCGAGGATGCAGACCGCGAGCCGGATGATCGTGTAGATGCGACCCGAGCGCGGGGCGATCTCGATAAAGAAGATGATGATGCCGGCGACGGCGACGAAGGCGCCGACGACGAGCGGAATCTGCGCGAGTGGAGGGAGGCTGGCGAGCCATTTCAGGAAACCTGACATGGGCGTCCTTTCGAGTACGACGGTGGACTCGGGAGTTTTTCTGAGGTTAGGGGATGGAGAGGGTCGGCGGAAAGCAACTGTTTCCGCCGACCCTCTCTCACGTACTACTGGTTATTCAGACGGCCAGGTCGCCTCGATGTTGCTGAGAACCTCTTCCGTGGACTTGCCGTTGATCCAGTCGACCATTCCGGTCCAGAACGAACCAGCTCCTACAACACCCGGCATGAGGTCGGACGCGTCGAAGCGGAACGTGGTGGCCGGGTCCTGCAGAACCGTGATGGCCTGCTGGAGGATCGGGCTGGAGGCGCTCTCTGGGTCGAGTCCCTTGTTGGCGCTGATCACGCCGCCGAGGGCGACGCGGCTGTTGGCCCACTCGGGGCTCGACAGGTACTCCTGCACCTTGATGGTGTCGGCGTCGTTCGAGAATGCGGCGACGATCTCGCCACCACCCGTGACGGCGGATGCGCCAGCCTCGACACCCGGCGTGATGAAGGCCCAGATGTCAGCGTCGGGTCCGACCGTGGCGTTACCGTTCGCGGGGTCCTGGATGAACCCGTCGAAGAAGGATGCCTGGTGGTGCAGCGCACAGGTTCCGTCACCGAGCGCGCGCGCCGGGTCACCGAACGGGGTGCTGTTGATCGACTTGACGTCACCGAAGCCCGCGTTGACGTAGTCCGGGTTGAGGAGGATCTCACCCACGGAGTCCATCGCCGAGGCGATCGCCGGGTCGTTGAACGGGATCTCGTGGCTCACCCACTGGTCGTAGACCTCCGGGCCGGCCTCGCGGAGCACGAGGTCTTCCACCCAGTCGGTTCCGGGCCAACCGGTTGCTGCGTCAGAGCCGAAGCCCGCGCACCAGACCGGTCCGCCGAGCTTCTCCTGCATGGTCGCGGTCAGGTCGAGCAGCTCCTGCCACGTGGTCGGGACCTCGACGCCGAGCTCCTTGAACTGCGACGGGGAGTACCAGACGAAGCCCTTGACGCTCGCCATGAGCGGTGCACCGTAGAGCGTGTCGTTGACGGTGCCGTATCCGGCCCAGTCTTCGCTCCAGTACTCGGCGACATTGGACGCGACACCCTCGGGCGCCGGCTGCACGTAGTCGCGCGAGGCAAGGTCGGCCAGCAGACCCGGCTGCGGGAAGATCGCGAGGTCGGGAGCGGTGCCACCCTGTGCGCGAGTACCGATCTGGGCCTCGAACTCCTTCGAGCCTTCGTACTGGATGTCGATGCCGTTCTCTTCTTCCCAGGCGGCCCACGACTCGTTGAGAAGCTCTGCCTCGGTGTCCTGAATGGTTCCGATGATCGTGACGACGCCATCGGCCTCGCCGGCGTCACCGGGGCCGGAGCCGCCGGAGCCCGAGTCCGACGAGCAGCCCGCGAGTGCGAGGCCTGCGACGGCGATGACTGCCAATGGTGCTGTGAATCGGCGGTGCACGGTGAAACTCATACTTCCTCCTCGTTGAGGTCTGCCCCCGCTCGGCGGACGGGCCGGGCGCGGTTGCTGATTGCAAGTAGTTCCGACTCTCACGTAGGGAACCGGTTCCACATCACAAGCTCTGGCAGAGCACCCCGGTATGCAAGCGCTTGGCATGAACTATTTACTACCGATTTCGCAACGACCGGAGTCTTCTGTGGGAGCGCTTCCATCGTGAACCGCAGTCACCAGGATTTCTTGTGGAACACATTCCACACTGACTAGGATGTGGCGGGTCCATTCATCGACGAGGGGAGCATCCATGAGCGCGCTCAGCGATGTCGCCCGCGTGGCCCAGGTTTCCAAGGCCACCGCCTCTCGCGCCCTGAGCGGTCGAGGCTACGTCTCCCCCGAAACCCGGGACCGTGTCGTCGCCGCGGCGGCAGAACTGGGCTACGTCGTCTCGTCCACTGCGGCAAGCCTCGTCACCGGGCAGACACGCAACGTCGGCGTCGTCATCCCCCACATCAATCGTTGGTACTTCGGCGAAGTGCTCGAGGGCATCGAGTCGGAGCTCATCGCGGCCGGCTACGATCTCACGCTCTACCGATTGAGCGCGGATGCCGCAGAGCGCCGCAAAGTCTTCGAATACTTTCTCGTGCGCAAGCGCGTCGACGCGGTCATCGCGGTGGGCATCGAGCTCACCTCGCACGAGGTGGGGCTTCTGCACGCCCTCGATAAGCCCATCATCGGGATCGGCGGACCCATTGAGGGTATCGCAACGCTCAGCATCGACGACGTGCAGGCGGCAGCACTCGTCACCAACCACCTCATCAGCCTCGGCCACACGCGCATCATGCACTTCGGGGGCGATCAAGACAAAGAGATGGACTTCCGCGTGCACTCGCAGCGACTACGCGGATTCCGCGAGGCGATGGAGGCCGCGGGGCTCGACGGATCCGACCGCAACTTCCGCTCCGCCACACTCTCGATGCCGGGCGGGTACGCGCTCGGCCTCGCCGTGCTCGCCGACCCGCGATCCAGACCCACCGCGATCGTCGCGGGGAGTGATGAGCTCGCGATCGGCACCATCGTGGCTGCTCGGCAGCTGGGCATCCAGGTTCCCGCACAGCTATCGGTCGTGGGTATCGACGGCCACGAGTTGAGTGCGATGTTCGGCCTCACGACGCTCGCGCAACATCCGAAGGCGCAGGGCACCCACTCGGTCGATCTCGTCATGAACGAGCTTGGTGACGCCGCCCTCGCGGCACCGCGGGAGTGGAGGGCGTACCCGGTGCGCCTCGAGGTGCGTGCGAGCACCACCGCGCCCCCGAGGTGAGGGCATAGGGTGAGCAAATGGCGCAGGTTCTCGCTATGGACGCCCTCGCTGCCCGCTTCGACGAGGCCAACCACATGGGCGACTACGCTGGCGCGCTCGAGAGCCTGGCGTACTCCTGGGCCTACCTCACCCCGACCCACGGCGGTGAGGTGCGCGCGCTGCTCGACTCGCTCCCGCCCGAAACGTGGACCACTGATCCGTGGTTCATCGCCGCATACGGGTCGACCTTCCGGTCGATCGACAGTCCCGGCCCGATCGCCGGTCTCCCGTACTTCGACGCCGCCGAGTCGGCTCACACGCCGCACACCCCCGCCGCCATTCGGGTGGGTGTCGCCCTGCACCACAGCGCGGCACTGAGATCGATCGGCCGATTCCGGGACGCCATCGACGTCGCGCGTACCGCCCTGACCCTGTCACGCGAAGACGGCACCCTCCAGCTGGAGTGGCGCATCAGTTTCGACGCCAAGCTCTGCCTGCAGCTCGGGATCGCCCACTACCACCTGGGTGAATTCGACACCGCCCTCGCACATTTGCAGCTCGCCGCCGGGCTCGCCGAGAAGGCGCTTTTCCCCTCGGAACGCCTCGAGTGTTTCGCAGCGCTCGCGATGCTCGCCTACTCGATGGGTGACTTCGGACTCGCATCGGCCCACGCTCAGCGCGCCGCCGAGCAGGCCAGCGGTACTCCCCTCCTCGAGAGTTGCTTCGGCGCTGGTGCGCTCATCCCCGAACTGCTCATCGCCGTCGAGCAGAATCGGCTCGACGACGCCCGGGCGCTCATCCCGGTCGTAACCCGTGCGTCGCACTCGAGCGACTGGCAACCCCTCGGCTGCTACGCGATCGCCGCCGTGTCGATCATCAGTGAGGAGTACGTCGACGGCCTGGATGCGCTGCGGGACTGCCTACAGGCCTACCGGGGGTGGCCCGAGCCGGGAGCGATCGTGACCATGTCGGAGGGGCTGCGCGCGACGCTGCTCATGCGTCTCGGCGAAACAGACTCGGCGTGGGACATCCTCGACTCCCTCGCCCCCACCGAGCACCACGCCAACTGCCCTGCGCGGTTCATCGCGCACCTGCGGTTCGTCACGGGTGACAGTCGAGGTGCCCTGGATGCCCTGCGCGAGTGCGAGTCGCTCGGAGACACCCACTCCAGCCGCACCCTCGTGGACGTGCAACTGATCAAGGCGGCCGCGAACCTGGACTTCGACAACCTCGGGGGATCGGACGTCGCGTTCGATCGGGCACTCTCGCTGGCGGCACGCAACGACATGCGCATCCCGTTCCGGCTCGTGCCTGCCGACGTCATGTCCACGCTCATCGAACGAGCGGAGAAGCGCACCCAGTCTGTGAAGGTGGCCGAGATGCTCGCCCACGTCACCGGGTCGGGGCCGAAAGTGGATGATGCGCCGCAGCTCACCGACCGCGAGCGCGACATCATCCGTCTGGCCGCTCGCGATCTGGCCGTGACGCAGATCGCCGACGAGCTCTTCATCTCGACGAACACCGTCAAGTCACACCTGCGCAGCGTGTACCGAAAGCTGGGGGTGAACTCTCGACGGGAGGCCAAGAAGCGCGCCCGCGAGCTCGGACTTCACGTCGGCCCCACCTTCAAATAACCCGTCAATCACCCCCACAGAACTTGTCGTCGTTAATGAGGACTGATTGGGTAGATGGTGCACACCCGATCGCAGTCACTCCGGTGGCCGTGAGCTGCTCAGAAGACCTGATCCCTATGAGCACGTCGCCGTGTGCGGGGCGGGGCACACGAGTGGTTACCGGGTGCCCCGCCCACCTCCCGTTCCGGCGTCAGATCGTTTCGCACGTTAAACGACGAAAGGCGCCGCCCCGGTTGCCCGGGTGCGACGCCTCTCGCGAGTGACTACTTGAGGGTGACGGTAGCGCCAGCCTCTTCGAGAACGGCCTTGGCCTTCTCGGCGGTCTCCTTGTTCGCGCCCTCGAGCACGACGCCGGGAGCGCCATCAACGAGCGCCTTCGCCTCGCCGAGACCGAGGCTCGTGAGGGTGCGCACCTCCTTGATGACCTGGATCTTCTTGTCGCCAGCCGACTCGAGCACGACGTCGAACGAGTCCTTCTCGTCGGCCTCATCGGCACCGCCCGCGGCGCCACCGGCAGCGGGGGCAGCAGCGGCAACCGCGACGGGAGCGGCGGCGGTGACCTCGAAGGTCTCCTCGAACTTCTTGACGAAGTCGCTCAGCTCGATGAGCGTGAGCTCCTTGAATGCATCGATCAGCTGGTCAGCAGTGAGCTTGGCCATGATTTCTCCTTAGTTGTTTCTGATGTCTACGACGGCCGTCAGGCCGCGTCCTGCTTCGCTCGCAGCGCGTCGACCGCGCGAGCGGCCTGGGCGAGCGGAGCGTTGAACATGTAAGCGGCACCGAACAGCGAGGCCTTGGCGGCACCCGCGAACTTCGCGAGCAGCACCTCCCGGGACTCGAGATCGGCGAGCTTCGATACCTCGCCTGCGGTGAGAGGGTTACCGTCGAAGTAACCGTTCTTCACGATCAGAAGAGGGTTCGCCTTGGCAAAGTCACGCAGCGACTTCGCGACGGCGACAGTGTCGCCGTGCACGAAAGCGATCGCGGATGGGCCGACGAGGTCATCGTCGAAAGACGTGATCCCCGCAGCGTTCGCCGCAATCTTCGTGAGCGTGTTCTTCACCACGGCGTAGGTCGCGTGCTCACTGATGGACTTACGCAGCGACTTGAGCTGCGAGACCGTGAGACCGCGATACTCGGTGAGCAGTACAGCGTTCGAGTTACGGAACAGGTCCGTCATCTCGGCGACTGATGCTTCCTTGTTCGCCATGGTTCTCCCTAAATGGTTGGATTTCGCGTTCAGAACAACCGGGAGCAACAAAAATGCTCCGGCCAAGGGCACGGAGCAGCAAAAAATCTTCTACTTCATACACCTGCGCGGGAATCTTCGATCCGTGCGAACACGAATGACCAGCGGTCTTGGGCTTCGACTAGGGTACGGGATGCCTTCGGCCGATGCAAACCGTCGGGATCACGCCTGAGCGACGGGCGTCGTGCGCGGAAGCACGACCCGAAAAACGGTGCGGCCGGGCGCACTCTCGACCTCGGCTCGCCCACCGTGCGCCTCGACGACGGCGGAAACGATCGCAAGCCCGAGCCCGGTGCTGCCCGACGCGCGCGAACGTGAGCTGTCCCCGCGTACGAAGCGCTCGAAGACGGTGGGCACGAGTGCCGGGTCGAGTCCGGGCCCGGTGTCGCGGACCTCGACCACCGCATCATCCCCCCGTGTGTTCACGGATGCCGTGACCACCGTTCCCGCGGGCGTGTGGGTACGCGCATTCCCGAGCAGGTTGATGAGCACCTGGGACAGGCGCGCGGGATCCCCGTGCACGACGACGGGCTCGTCGGGCAGTTCAAGCTCCCAGACGTGGTTCGGCCCCGAGACCCGCGCATCGCTCACGGTATCGATGAGGATGCGCGACAGGTCGACGGAGTCCGCCGAGAGCTTCGCGCCCTCATCGAGTCGCGCGAGCAACAGGAGCTCCTCGACGAGCGCGGTCATCCGTAGCGATTCCGACTCGACGCGACCGATCGCGTGAACGACATCCGGGGGGAGCTCGTGACCGCCGCGACGCGTGAGCTCGGCGTATCCGCGAATCGATGCCAGCGGAGTGCGTAATTCGTGGCTGGCGTCTGCCACGAACGCGCGCACGCGGTTCTCGCTCGCCTGGCGCGCCGCGAGGGCCGAGGCGATGTGTTCGAGCATCCGGTTGAAGGCCGCGCCCACGCGACCGACCTCGGTGGCCGGGTCGGAGTCTTTGTCGGGCACGCGCACGGCGAGTGCCACCTCCCCGCGATCGAGAGGTAGCTCGGCGACGCGCGTCGCGGTCGAGGTGACGCGGTCGAGCGGGCGCAGCGCGAGGCGCACGACGAACGTGCCTGCCGCGGCGGCGGCGACGACCGCAATCACCCCGATGCCGCCCACGAGCAGCGCGAGCTGGAACACCGTCGCCTGCACGTCACCGAGCGAGAGTCCCGCGACGAGAGAATCCCCGTCAGCGTCGGGCGCCTGCACAACCACGCGGTACGCCCCGAACGGGGTGCCGAGGTCGACACTGCGCGGGACTCCGTCGGCCGGCACCGCGAGCAACGTCGCAATCTGAGCGTCGTCGAGGTCGATGGGCATCGCGCCCTCGCCCAGGATGCCGACGCGTGACTCGATGCCCGGCCCGATGATCCCCGCAAGTGTTCCCGTGCGCTGGCCGGGCACGTTGAGCAGATCGGAGGGCGGCGGATTCTCGCCTGAACCGGGCTTGGTCGGATGGTCGTCGACCGCGTCCTCTGAGCGTCCGAGGGTGAAACCGAGCTGTTTGTCGAGGCGAGCGACGAGGAAGCCGTCGAGGGCGAGCGCGCTGAACAGGCCGATCACGATGGTGACGGCGGCGAGCAGGGCCACGATGCCCAGCACTAGGGTGCGGCGCAGCGTCATCCGGGCGGCTTCAGAACGTAGCCGAACCCGCGCACCGTGTGGATCATGGGTTCGCCGAGTGAGTCGATCTTCTTGCGCAGGTAGGAGATGTAGATCTCGACAACGCTCGACCGACCGCCGAAATCGTAGCTCCAGACCCGATCCAGAATCTGCGCCTTACTCAGCACGCGACGGGGGTTGCGCATGAGGTAGCGCAGCAGCTCGAACTCTGTCGCCGTGAGGTCGACGATCTGGCCGGCGCGGCGCACCTCGTAGCTGTCTTCGTCGAGGGTCAGATCACCGACCTGCAGGCGCGAGTCACCGACCGACGAGGTCGTGAGAGTGGAGCGGCGGATGAGCGCGCGCAGGCGCGCGACGAGCTCCTCGAGGCTGAACGGTTTCGTGACGTAGTCGTCCCCGCCGACGGTGAGCCCGGCGACCCGATCGTCGATAGAATCCTTCGCCGTCAGGAAAAGAATGGGCACCTGGATACCGTCGGCTCGCAACCGGCTCAGCACCGTAAGCCCATCGATGTCGGGGAGCATGATGTCGAGTACGACGACGTCAGGGCGGAACTCGCGGATGACGGAGACCGCGTGCTGCCCGTCGGAGGCGAGCTTCACATCCCACCCCTCATAGCGCAGCGCCATCGAGAGCAGGTCGGTGAGCGACTCCTCGTCGTCGACGACGACAGCCCTGATCGGGTTGCCATCGGCACGCGACATCCGGGACTGCGCCGCGGCTGCGGTCGAGTGCGCGGAATCGCTCATGACTCCCAGTATTGAGAGTTTTCTATGAACCGCCTGTGACGATACCGGGGGACGCTACAGGGTGCTCGCCCGGGGGTCCCACTGCTCGGGCAGCGGTGTCGACAGCTCGACGGTCGAGTCGACCGCCACGAACTGACCGCTCTCGATGGAGTCCGAGATCGACACCATGATGTCGAGCACGTGATAGGCCTGCTCGCCAGACGCCCGCTCGGGCACCCCCGCACGAATCGCCCGCGCGAGCTCGACGACACCAGTGCCGCGCCCGCCGAGGGCGACGGTCTCAACCTTCTCCGGTTCGGCAACGCCCTCCGACCAGACGAAGAGGTCACCACCGAAGTGATTGGGGTCGGGGAAGACGACCGTTCCCTCGGTACCCGCGATCTCGACAAGGCCCTTCGGTCGCGGCAGGGCCGACTGGAAACTGAAGACGCACTGAGCCGTCGCGCCACTGACGAACTCGAGCATCGCACTCACGTGCGTCGGCACGTGCACCGGAAATTCCTCACCCGCGCGCGGGCCTGTCGCGATCACGCGCGTCGCGCGCGACTTCGATCCCGTGGCCGCGACACGGGCCACCGGGCCCAGGTTCTGCACGAGGGTCGTCAGGTAGTACGGACCCATGTCGTAGAGCGGACCGGCACCGGGCGCGTACAGGAAGTCAGGGTTGGGATGCCACGACTCCGGCCCGGCGACCTGAAAGAGGGCGAGCGCCGCCACCGGCTGCCCGATGCGCCCCTCGTCGATGAGGCGGCGGCCGGTTTGCAGGCCGGCACCGAGGAAGGTATCCGGCGCGGTGGCGACGCGGAGGCCACCCGCCGCGGCGTCCGCGAGCAGTGCCTTGCCGCTCTCGCGGTCGAGTGCGATGGGCTTCTCGGTCCAGACGTTCTTGCCGGCGGCGAGCGCGAGGCGCGCGACCTCGACGTGCGCGGCCGGGATCGTGAGGTTGACGACGATCTCGATGTCGGGGTGCGCGAGCAGGGCATCCACCGTTCCGCTGCCGGGAATGTCGTAGGTGTCGGCCTGGGCGCGAGCGCGGTCTTCGTCGATGTCGGCGACGAACAGCACGCGCACGTCGGGGAAGGTCGTGAGGTTGTCGAGATACTGCGTGCTGATGTTGCCGGCACCGATGATGCCGACGCCGACCGGGCCGGAGCCGGTCACCGGCGCTGCGTTGCTCACAGGCGCTGGCCGTTCGCGGTGAGGTAGGCGACGCTGTCGCGCAGGGCGTCGAACACGTCGCCCGTGAAGTCGTCGAGCTCGACGACGCGCACGGCCTGCGGCGCGGCGGCGAGCACGTCGAGCACGGGCATCCGTCCGCTTCCCACCGCGACCTGCTTTGTGTTGTCGTCGCTGATGTCACCGTCTTTGACGTGGATGAACTGCACACGCTCCCCGAGCCGCTCGAGCAACCCGGCCGCCGGCACTCCCCCGACGGTCGCCCAATAGGTGTCGACCTCGAGCACGACCGCGGGGTCGAGCTGGGCAGCGAAAACCTCGAGCGCCGGTGTGCCGTCGATGGAGTTCTGCAGCTCCCACCAGTGGTTGTGGTAGCCCACCGTGAGTTCGTGCTCGGCGGCTTTCGCGGCCGCCGCGTTGAGCGCACTCGCGGTTGCCGCCACGGCCTCGAACGTGGTCCAGTGCTCTGCCGCGACCATGGGCTCGATGACGGTGGGGATGCCGAGCTCGAGCGCCGCGGAGAACACCGTGTCGAGGTCTTCCTCGACCAGGTGCGCGTGCGCGGATGAGGGGCGGAGGCCCGCGTGTGAGAGCGCTCCCTTCAGCTGCGCCACCCGCTCGGTGAACCCGAAGAGCTCCACGGTCGTGAAGCCGATCTCGGCAAGGCGCGTCAGGGTCGCTTGAGGGTCGGCCGCGAGCGATTCGCGCACGGTCCACAACTGAACGGACAGAGGATGCGTCGACACGGCGACTCCAAACGAGGGGTGGTGGTGGGCGTCGTCCACCCTACGCGCGGCCCAGCCTGACCGCCAATGTCCGCGCACGGGGTGAGAATGGAGTCCGTGACCATGCAGCCCGAGCTCGACCTGTGGGAGCGGCCCGCGCCAGACCACCGCACCCGCGTGGTCGCGACTCTCGAAGATCGGGTCGCCTGGATCCGCGCGCGCAGCCGCGGGGTCACCGCGACCGACGTCGCGAGACTCTCGAGCGAGCGAGCCCTCCGCGCCGTCGCCCATGACAAGCTGCTCGGCTCCGGTTTCAGCGGCAACGCATACACCGACCATGGGCGAGCACGCGAGCCCGAGATCGCCCGATGGGTGCGCGCCACGCATCGGATCGAACCGAGTTCGACCCTGTATCACGCTTACGAGCAGCCGCTACACCTGGCCACGCCCGACGGGGTAGCCGTACACGAGGGCAACGTGGTGCTCGCAGAGATCAAGACGACGGGGCGCGCCTGGCGCAGCATCCCGCGTTCGTATCTTCGTCAGGTCTGGTGGCAGCAATACGTGCTCGGGGCCGAGCGCACGCTCGTCGTCTGGGAGCAACACGACGGCTTCGTGCCCATCGCGGGCGAACCGCGGTGCGAGTGGGTCGAGCGCGACGACAACGAGATCCACATCCTCGTAGGCCTCGCCGATCGCCTGCTCAGGCTGATGGGGCGCTGAGCGGCTTCACGGGCTCATCGAGCACTGTCACCGGTCGCAGGGCCTTCGCCGCAACGAGCACGCCGAAGACGACGAGCCAGCCGATCGCAATCGTCGTCGCCACGAACTCGAGCTGACTGCCGAGCTCCACCTGAAACCGGAACACCGAGAACAACCCGCCCGTGCCCGCGATGACGGCAACGAGGATGGCCGTGGTGAGCGACAACCCCGCGAGCAGTCGGTGCTCACGGGCGAACGACGTCTGCAGCATCGCCCAGCAGGCGGCGGCGAAGGCGAGCACCGCAGACAGGGTGTGTGCGAAGTCCTGAGGGGTGAAGGTGTCTCCGAAAGGAATCGGGCACCCCGAAGTGCACGTGACTTGCGACGCGACAAGGAAGAACGCACACGCAATCCAGAGCGAAATCGACGGCGTCCACGCGCTCAGCACACGCACCGACGATCGCACGCGACGCCCCGCCCACGCGATCAGGCTGCCGCCGATGACGATGAGCACGAGCGCGACCTGAAAAACCTGTGCCGTCGGCATCCCGACAGCACCGAGTTCGCTCACATACAGCGCGCGAGGGATAGTCACCCTCGCACTCCAGATGATGCCGAGCGCCACGATCACGAGAGCGCAGCCGACGATCGCCGCGCCAGCCTCAACGCGACGCAAAGGGCCCCCGCAGAACCGACCACTGCAGCAGCATGATCGTCTTCGCGTCCGCGATGCGGCCGTCGTCGACCATCGCGAGCGCCTCGTCGATGTCGAGCTCCACGACCGTGATGTGCTCGCCCTCCTCAACGAGCCCACCGCCGTCGCCCGCCCGGGACTCGGCGCTGTACGGAGCCGCGTAGAAGTGCAGCCGCTCCGTCACCGATCCCGGGCTCATGAACGCGTCGAAGACGTGCGTGACCTCACCCACCGCATGACCGGTCTCCTCGATCGCCTCGCGGCGTATCGCCGTTTCGGGATCGTCGTCGTCGAGCAGACCCGCCGCCGCCTCGAGCAGCTCACCGTCGGGGTGCCCGTTGATGTAGACAGGGTAGCGAAACTGGCGGGTGAGGATGACCGTGCGGCGGTCGACGTCGTAGAGCAGGATCGTCGCGCCGTTGCCCCGGTCGTAGGTCTCACGCGACTGCGTGGACCACTCGCCGTCGTCACCGAGGTAGTCGAAGGTCGTCGAGTGCAGGCGATACCAGTTGTCGCTCAGCAGCCGCACATCAGTGACGCGCACGCGTGGATTCGTCGACGGTGGCGTGTCTGCACTCACCCGACGATCCTCTCCCTGACGTAGTCGTCTTCATAGCGATCGCCGACGAGAAATTGCTTGGTGCCCACCTGGGCGAACCCCATCTTCTCGTAGAAGCGATTCGCCTTGGCATTGTGGATGTTGACCCCCAGCCACACGCTCGGGGAACCTGCCGCACCGACGGCCTCCTCCACGAGAGCCTGCGCGACGCCCGCACCGTGGAAGTCGGGGCGCACATACACCTTGCTGAGCTCGGTCGTCGGTCGCGTGGTGACGGCGGCCGCAACATCCGTATCGCTCGGTTCGCCACGCACGATCATCGTGTAGCCGGCCGGTTCGTCGTCGACGAACGCCAGGTGCAGAACGCGGTTCGCGTCGGCGAGGTAACCCGCAAATGATTGCTCCGAGAGGTTCGCGTCGATGAACGCGCGGATGGCCTTGGGGCTCGTGTCGGGCGGGCACGCGAGCGGAAATGTCTCCTCGGCGATGCGCGCAAGCAGGGCGGCGTCGCTCGGCGTGGCGAGACGGATGTTCATGCGGCTGTCTCCCGAGTGCACGAAGGGGCCGACCGAAGTCGACCCCTTCTGTAGTGCTTGCTGTGTTCTATCGCGGCCTGATTACAGGGCGTTGACGTCGAGCGGAATGCCCGGGCCGAATGTCGTCGACACGGTTCCCTTGGTGATGTAGCGACCCTTCGACGAACTCGGCTTGGCGCGCTGGATCTCATCGATCGCGGCCTTGATGTTGTCCGTCAGCTGGTCGGCCGAGAAGCCCGCCTTGCCGACCACGAAGTGGACGTTGGCGTGCTTGTCGACGCGGAACTCGATCTTTCCGCCCTTGATGTCAGACACGGCCTTACCGGTGTCCTGGGTGACGGTGCCGGTCTTCGGGTTCGGCATGAGGCCACGGGGACCCAGCACCTTACCGAGACGACCGACCTGGCCCATGAGCTCGGGAGTCGACACCGCGGCGTCGAACGCCGTGTAACCGCCCGCGACCTTGTCGATCAGCTCTACGCCACCGACCTCGTCAGCGCCCGCCGCGATAGCGGCCTCGGCTGCGGGGCCCGTGGCGAACACGATCACGCGCGCGGTCTTACCCGTACCGTGAGGAAGGATGACGGTTCCACGAACCATCTGGTCTGCCTTGCGGGGGTCGACGCCGAGCTTGAGCGCGACCTCGACGGTCGAGTCGAATTTCTTCGATCCGGTCTCTTTCGCGACCGCGACGGCCTCAGTGGGCGTGTAGAGCTTGCCCTCTTCGATCTTCTCAGCGGCGGCGCGGTATGCCTTCGATTTCGTAGCCATAATTACGCCTCCACCGTGATTCCCATGGAACGAGCGGTGCCGGCGATGATCTTCATCGCACCCTCGACGTCGTTCGCGTTGAGGTCGACCATCTTCTGCTCGGCGATCGCGCGCACCTGGTCTTGCGTGAGCTTCGCGACCTTGACGGTGTGCGGGGTGGGCGAACCCTTGCCGACACCAGCAGCCTTCTTGATGAGCTCCGCGGCCGGGGGCGTCTTGAGGATGAACGTGAACGAACGGTCCTCGTAGACGGTGATCTCCACCGGGATGACGTTTCCGCGCTGCGACTCGGTCGCGGCGTTGTACGCCTTGCAGAACTCCATGATGTTCACGCCGTGCTGACCCAGCGCAGGCCCGATGGGCGGTGCGGGGTTGGCGGCGCCGGCCTGGATCTGAAGCTTAATCAGACCCGTGACCTTCTTCTTCGGTGCCATTGTTTTCTCTTTTCGTCGAACGAGGCGGTGCCTCACTCTCCCGCCACCCGGTTGGATGCGGTTCGTGGTCGACGCCCAAGAACGGGCAGACAACCTGTCCATAGTACGCGAAATGTCAGTGGTTGCCTATTGAATGACTTTATGGAGGCGCTCGCCCAGCTCACGGATCACTCCCGATCCGACGTGCGCATCGACTCCGCTTTGGCCGCCGCCGAGTACGAGCAGCGTGCGACGAATTCGCATCACGCAGCAACGGTCGCCGCCGTGCATGCGGTGCTCCAAGAGGCGCGATACAGCCCCGAGGTGTTCATCGGCGGCTCCGCCTCCCGCACCAACCGCGACCATGTCGAGTTCGCCGAGCGGGCGGCGACCGCAGACCTCGCCGTGCGCCTGGCCGTCTCAGAGAACACGATTCGAGCGCACGCGCAGCAGGCCGTCGTGATGATCGCTCGCACCCCTCTGACTTGGGAGCGGTTCCGCCATGGCGAGGTGTCGGCGGCTAACGCGCGAACGGTGGCCGAGATGGTGGCCACCCTGCCTGAGGCGGATGCGAGCGCTCACGCCGCGTTTGATGCCGGCATCGTTGAGCACGCCGTGCGGCTTGCCCCTGCACGCCTCAAGCCCGTCGCTCGCAAGCTGCGCGAAGGGCTCGTGGCAGAGACAGCCGAGGAGCGGCATCGCGATGCGTTTGAGGGCCGGCGGGTTATCACCGAACCTGCCCTAGACGGCATGGGCTGGCTTTCGGCGTTTCTCCCCGCAGAGGTCATGACGGCTGCAATCGCGCGCCTCGACGCCGAAGCGCTCACGCGATCGGCCAAGGGCGCTGAGACTCGCACGATGGACCAGGTTCGCGCCGACATCCTGAGTGACTGGCTCACCGGTACCCAGAGCACCGCACCGGTCGGAGTGCGCCTGGGCGTCGTAGTTCCCATGCTCACGCTGCTCGGGCTCGGCGAGGCACCTGCCACGCTCGAGGGCTACGGCCCGATCGATGCCGCGACGGCTCGCCACCTGGCGGGGGATGCGACCTCGATCTACAGGCTGCTCACCGATCCCGTGACGGGCACCGTTCTCGACATCGACCAGCCGACGAAGTACATCCCGCACGGAGTGCGGCGCATGCGGCAGCTCATAGATCAAACCTGCACCTTTCCGGGATGCGGTCGCGGGGCCGCCCGGTGCGATCTCGACCACACCGTGGACCGTCAATTGGGCGGTCGCACGAGGCTCATGAACCTCTCGCACCTATGCCGCAATCACCACCGCGTGAAGCACAACACCCGGTGGACGATCGCTCAGGATTCCTCGGGCACGATCACCTGGACCAGTCCGACCGGGCGAGTGGTCGACCCCGATCCGCCGCCCTTCTAGCGCTCGTCTACTGCTACGACCGTGTCGTACAGACCGTAGTGCCGCAGGCCTTCGTGCGACTCGATACCCGTGTACGACAGCGACGCGTCCTCGTATCGCCGGAAGGCGAACACTGCCTGGTTCATGTGGGCGGCGTTGAAGACCCCCAGAGACACGAGCAGGTTGAAGTCCTCGACCGTGAGGCCCGTCACCGCCCGGAAGAGCTCTGGCTCGATCTTCGTAATTACGTCGTAGAGCGTGTTCTCACGGTAGTCGGTCAGGTACATGAATGCTGGGATGCGCGTCGCGAACTTGATCAGCTTCTCCTGAATCTGCTTTCGCTTGGACTTGTAATCCCTCTCCTCCTGCGAAAGCACCCTCTTTTCGGAGGGCGTGATGTCGTCGCCTTTCTCCTTCTTCGTCTTGCTAACGGCCTCGCTCTTGTTCACTACTGTCTCGAAGACTGTGGAGCCGAGCGCGCGGAATCCCTCGATATTCATTACGGCGGCCATCGCGGCCTCGGAGCCCATGATCTTTTTGAGCGTCATGTTGTCGACGTTCACGAGCATCGCCGACTCCCACTTGCGCGCGAGAAGTGTGGCAGAGGTGCCAGCCATCGCGATATCGAGGATGCCCGCCGCATCCACTTGTGTCATGTGTGAGCCGTCGTACGCCAGCACGGGCAGGAAGCTGACGAGCTCCTCGACGGCCTTCTCGGGATTCGGATTCTCGGGAGCCAACCCTCGACCGTACTCGCTGATCTGACGCAAGGCGCGAGTCGGTGCGAAGTCGAACACGAAGCACACGGGCTTGAGGATGGCCTCCTCGTGTGGGTCGTCGCCGTTGGGGTTGCGAATGCTCCACGGCGACTGCACTCGGAACGCAGCTTGAAAGTAGGTCTCTGGCGCCTGGAGATTGCGCAGCATGAGAATCGACGACCACTGCGACACAGTGACCCCAGTCGTGAGTTTTCCGACCGTGAGAGTGATGGTCTTGGTGTCGTGGCCATTGCCGATCGCGGTCCGCACCGGAGGTAGTGCGTCTAGCCCGACACCGACTCCGGGTGCCGAGACATTCACCACTGTGTAGTCGTGCCAGAACACGTTCTGCGGCTCGGCAAGAAGATTCTCCATCGCGGCGCACGATGCGGTTCGGGGAAGCATCCACAACGAGTGCTGCAAGTAGGGCAGCAGGCGGACGTCCGAGTAGGGAAATGGCGGTCGAGTTCCGGCTTTGAGCGCATCCACTTGGGTGGGCAGGTAGCTGCCGCGGATAATGTCGAGCCATTTCTGAACGTCGTCCTTGTGAACGAACTCCGCCGCTGGCCCGGTGCCGGTGGCCTCGAAGAAGGCGTTGAGGTCGAACTCGTCGAATTCCCCCTGACTCGCGATCGCGATGAGTTCGTCCGGCATCTGGTAGGTCAGCAGCCGCATCTCGGGGAGGGCAGCGTAAGGGTTTGGCTCTCCCGGATGATCCAGGCCGAACTGCTGCTTCGCACGCTGCTCATCGGTGTAAGTCCAGTTGAAGATCTGCTCTTCTATGAACCTCCCCTCCTTGAGCACCTTGAAAGGGGTACCCGACAGGTAGAGGTAGGCGCGGGCCTTGATGGGCACGAAGGCGTCCTCGTCGTTGCCCTGCTCTTCGAGCTCCTCCGCGAAAGTCGCCTCCGCGTCGGTGAACTCCAGTGCGGTCGCCTTCTTGCGGGCGAGATCGTCTTCGCCCTCGAAAAGTTCTTTGGCCGCATCGCGCCATGCCCCGAAGTGATACTCGTCGAAGACGACGAGATCCCACATCACATCGGTGAGCCAGAGATGCTTGGCCTTGAAGTTGCCTGCTGCGTCCCGTCCCATGAGGTCCTGAAAAGATCCGAAGAACACGAGCGGCTGGTCAGGGTCGATTGATGTCGGGTCACCTCCGGTCGCGCGCGAAAGGTATTGCCAACCGTCAAAGTCGACATGCGACTTCAGGTCGCTCTCCCACGCGTCCTCTACGGCAGGCTTGAAGGTGACGACGAGCAGGCGCTTGGCGCCGAGGCGCTTCGCGAGCTGGTATGTGGTGAAGGTCTTGCCGAACCGCATCTTGGCGTTCCAGAGAAACTCGGGCACCGCGTCGGCGTCTTCATCCCAAATCGACTGGAAGTAGTCGAAGGTTCTGTCGACCGCCGCGACCTGCTCGTCTCGCGGCGCGAATGTGGCATGGTGAGTGCCCGAGAAGGATGCCCCGGCACGGAGCTCCGCAATTGCGGTGCGCACGTCGTCGAGCGAGCACTCCATCCACTCGCCCGTTGGGTTCGCAAATCCCTTCTGCTTCAACCGCGCACGCACATCGAAGTCCCGAAAGACATCGCCGTCTTCCCGATCGGCAGGTTCGTCTAGCACGATCTCAAAGTTCTGGATCGCGGGGGTCGTCAGTTGCTGTCCGACGCGCGTCTTAACGTCCTGAGTGGTCTGCCCCACCTTGAGCAGTCCCGCGTGCGCGGCGTCGTGGATCGTGTACGCGTAGATGCGGAGTCGGGCGGCAGGCTTGGCGGGGAGCAGCTCGGCTTCAGATTTAGACATCCGTAGTCCGCATCGGCTTGACTTGCGACTCGATGTAAGCGACGTCGTCTTCAGACAAGCCGTACTTGGCGTACAGCTCCTCGTCGGTCCACGCGCGGTCCCATGTCTGCTGGGGAACCCAAGAGAACGTGCTGGCTGTTGTGTCCTGTGTGATTTTTCGCAGAGAGACCAGGAACCGAAGAAAGCGGGTGCGGTAGTAGCTCTCTATACTCTCAGCCTCGGCTCTGGTCGCGACGGGTACGAAGAGAAACGACTGCGTGCATACCGAAGGGCGTTCCGCGATCCAGGGTTTACCAAGCACGACGTCCGGGAGCTTTTGGCCGCCGTCCGACCCCGCCTTGGGGATCATCGCCTTCCAGGTATCCACGTTCGCTTGGTTCGTCAGCACCTGGTCGATTGAGATCCAACCGGTGGTTCGTCCCGTGGGACTTGTGCCGTAGAAACGCACGTCGCCGGGGGCCGCCTTCTGCCGGAAGTCGCTGAAGTTGGAGACCAAACCGAACGCGGTTCTCGAGGACATCACTTTGGACAGAGGCGGCTCGCCACGCTGACGCACCATCGCGAGGATCTCCAGCGCGCGCAAATCACGAACGAACACATCGTGTTCGTCGAGTCGACGCTGACGAGGTCCGTAACGTTCAGCTCCGCGAACGATCGTGACAGCGCAGTCCCCTGCCCGGTCACGCTCCCACAGGAAATAACAGACGCCTCCCTTGACTTCAACTCCAGGGAATACGTCCTTTGATACCGGGAAGTCGGTCAGAACGCTTATGCGGCGGTCGCTGAGCATTTCCGCCCTGAAGTCTCCGAGTCCGAGTCCGCCGGCCATCCAACGCGATGGCATCACCATCGCGAGGTAGCTGGGAGCGAGCGTCTTGGCGGCCTGCACAAACTTCTGGTAGATCGGGACGTCACGAGTGCCCCCGTCTGAACTCAACTGGTAGGGCGGGTTTCCGATGATGACGTCGAACTGCACGTCGGCTCCAAACATGTGCGCGAGGCGCGACTTGATATCGGTCGTGTGGATGAAGGCGTAGGCATGTGTCTCTCGACCGTCCCCGCGCTCGTAACCTGAGCTGCTCGCGCCACAGTACGCGCACCGCGCTCCAGCCCAGGTGTGCTCCGTGCGCTCGAACCAGATGTTGCCCCAGTCTCGGTCGAAGGTCCCGGCAATCGAGTGCTCGCCTGTCGCATCCTTCGAGCAGTAGACGCTTCGACGCGCAAGGAGAGCGGTTAGCTGCGTAATTCCGATGCCGTAGACCTGCGTCGTGAGAATGTGGTCAACCCGATCCCGAAGGTCAGGTATCTCCTCCTCGAGACCCGCCGTCAGTCGGGACACGATCTCACGCAGAAAAACCCCGGACTTCGTAAACGGGTCCAGGAATGTGACCGTCGGGTCTGACCAGATACTCGTGCCATCGTGTGCCTCGGCCCAGGAATCGGCAATGGTGTCGAGTATCTGACCCGCGAGCTCCGGTGGAGTGAACACCTCATCGTTCGAGAGATTGGCAATGCAGGTGAGCACATCGGGGTTGTGACCCCGAAGCGCAAAGGCCGCCTTGCCCTCGACGACAGGGACACTCATGCCGCGAGGTCCTGCACGGTCATCGCCGGCCACGTTCGCACGGGTGTGAAAATCTCGTGCTCCTCGAAGTGAGCGAAGAGTCCCTGTGAGGCGGCAGCGCGCTGAGTCAGGCTCTCGAAACGGAAGTCCCGGCGCTGGTACTTGCCACGACCGAGGTAGGCCCATTCGGGGAAAACGATGTCGGCACCGCCGGCTGTCGTCAGCTTGAGCGCATCACCCTGGACAATGTTTGCGTCGAGCACGGTGATCGCCGCAGCTCGCCATTCCGCGCCCGCCGCACGCCCCAGATACCGGGTGAAAGTACCCTCAAGGTTCTCCCGACACTCGTCCGCGTTGTCGGCAAGGAGTTCGATGCCGTAGATGCACATGAGGGCGAGCAGCGCGTAGTGCCGCTTCTCGAAGTCACTGCGACCGTGCCGAGCCTGAACAGCGGCGAGCTTGCGCTCGAGCACCGGCACGAGGAAATTCCCCGACCCGCAGGCTGGCTCGAGAAAACGGGAGTCGATTCGCTCCGTCTCCGACTTGACGAGATCGAGCATGTCGTCCACCAGCCATCGCGGAGTGAAGACCTCGCCGTGATCGGAGACGCGCTGGCGCGACTTGACGAGGCGCTCGGCAGGCACATCCGATGCGGGCATACACGACAGAGTACAAGTACCCGGTCTCTTACACTCTGGTACGTACGCCCGGGCACGCCGAGGCTGGGTATGTGCCCCGCGTTCCCTCCGAAGCAGCCGCCCAGGTCGGGCGACAGATCGGCGACCGGAGGCGAGCGCTAGCCATGACTCAGGACGAGTTGGCGGCGGTGAGCGGCATCGACTCTTCGAACATCCGCGCCTATGAGAACGGTCGCGCGCTACCGAACGTGCAGACGGTCGTACGGATTGCCACCGCACTTGACGTCGAGCCGGGCGACTTGCTCAGCGGTCTCACCGCAGAGATGTTCGCGATACCCGCACTCGACGGACGGCGACGTACGGCATAGCCGCCTCAAACGACGACAGGCGCCCCGGTTATCCGGAGCGCCTGTCCATCGAAGCGTCTGCTACAGCTTGGTGACCTGGTCGAACGACAGCTCGACGGGGGTTTCACGCTCGAAGAGCGAGACGAGCACGATGAGCTTGCCGCTCTCGGGCTTGATCTCGCTGATCGTGCCGGGCAGGCCCGCGAA
>CAYZHZ010000029.1:0-22518 GCA_964477625.1 uncultured Salinibacterium sp. | reverse complement strand
GGCCGGTATCGGTCTGGGCAAGTTCAACGACATCCAGGTCGGCGACGAGATCGAGACGATTGAAATGAAGGAGAAGCCGCGGGCCTAGCCCGCAGGCGAGGAGTGGGTCATGGTTGACGGAGCTCGGGCCGCGAAGATGGCTGACCGCATCAAGGTCATCGTCGCGAAGACGCTGGAACGCGGAATCAAGGATCCGCGGCTCGGCTTCGTCACCATCACCGATGTACGCGTGACGGGAGATCTGCAGCACGCGACGATCTTCTACACGGTCTACGGAACAGATGAGGAACGCACAGACACGGCCGCCGCCCTCAAGTCGGCGACGGGCATGCTTCGCAGCGAGGTCGGCAAGAACATCACGGCGCGGCTCACCCCGTCGCTCGAGTTCATCGCAGACGCCATTCCCGAGAATGCTGCGCTCATTGAGAATCTCCTCTCGGAGGCGGCCGCACGCGATGCCGAGGTCGAGTCGCTCAAGAAGAACGCGACCTACGCGGGCGATGAAGACCCGTACGTCAAGCCGCGGGTGATCGACTCAGCCGAAGACGAGGATTAGCGCGAACATCCAGATCGGGCTGATCAGGATGCTCACCACGAGCACCGTGATCGCGGCACCCTTGCGCGGCGCCCAGACCAGCCACCAGATAGCGGCGGTCGTCGTGATGACGCTGAACCCCAGCGAGACGGTGTTGAGATGGAGTACCCGGTCGCCCGACTCCCAGGTGAGCGCCTGGAGCGCAAACCCGCCGATCACGACCATCGCGAGCAGGCCGACGAGCGCGACCGCCCGGGGGATCGCCACGCTGCGCCGATCTGGGCGCAGTACATCGGGTGCGGTCATGCGCCGAGCATAGTGACTACTTGAGCAGGCGCGACAGCACCCGATCTGCGAGTGGTTTGCCGCCCGTCTGGCACGTCGGGCAGTACTGCAGCGACGAGTCTGCGAACTTCACCTCGCGAATCGTGTCGCCGCACTCGGGGCAAGCCTCCCCGGCCTTGCCGTGCACGCGCAAGTGGGACTTCTTCTCTGACTTGAGTTCGGAGGCGGCCACTCCGTCGGCTCGCTCGACCGCCGAGAGCAGGGTGTGCTGGATCGCCGCGTAGAGGTCAGCGACCTCCTCGGGGCTCATCGACGCGGGTTTGTACGGCGACATCTTGGCGACGTGCAGAATCTCGTCAGAGTATGCGTTGCCGATCCCCGCGATGACCGACTGGTTACGCAGCACGCCCTTGATCTGCGATCGACCTGCGGCGGTGAGGATGCCCGCGAGTGCCGCGACCGTGAATTCCGGTTCGAGTGGGTCGGGGCCGAGGCGCTCGACGCCCGGTACCTCGCGCGGGTCGCGCACGACGTAGATCGCGAGGGACTTCTTGGTCCCGTACTCCGTGAGATCGAATCCGGATCCATCGTCGAGCACGAGACGGGCCGCGAGGGGACCGCGACCGGGTGCGGAGGAGGGCTTCGGGGCATCCTCTCGCCACCGCACCCAGCCCGCGCGGGCCAGATGGAAAACGAGATGCAGCTCGCCGAACTGCAGGTCGAGGAACTTGCCGTGCCGGCTCGCACCCACGAAGGGCAACCCGTTCAGTGCGGATACTGGTGGGTCGAAGGTCTTGAGCGCCGCGAACGACACCACGTCGATGCGGTCGAGGGTGTGACCAGCGAGTCGACCGCCGAGATCGGCGACGAGCGCGTGTACTTCGGGGAGTTCCGGCACCCCTCCAGTGTGCCTTCTGCCGCCGATGGCGCGCTAGGCGGGGAGTTCGTAGGCGTCGCCCGCCGCAACGACGAGCCCGTCGGCGATCAGGCCAGCGAGTGCGCGATCGCGCTGAGGTGCATCCGCCCACACCGCCTCGATCTCCCGGGCCGTAACGGGGATGTCGCTCGCACGTAATTCGCGCATGATCAGGCCGCGCACCTGGCGGTCGCTTCCCTCAAAGCGTTTCTGCACGGGTGCGCGCGGACCCTCATACTCGGGATAACCGGCGAGTCGCCACGCGCATCCGGCGGCGAGTGGGCAGGAATCACAGCGGGGGGAGCGGGCCGTGCAGACGAGGGCGCCGAGCTCCATCATCCCGGCGTTGAACAGCCTCGCCTCGGCGAGGTCCGTCGGCAGCAGAGATTCCATCGCGGTGAGGTCGCGTCGCGTCGACGGGGGTCCGGCGACGGCGTGGCCGTCGACCGCTCGGGCGATGACGCGGCGCACGTTCGTGTCCACGACGGGGTGGCGCAAACCGAACGCGAACGCGGCGACGGCTCTGGCGGTGTAGTCGCCGATTCCGGGGAGGGCGAGCAGGGCATCCACGTCTGATGGCACTTCGCCGCCGTGCCGCTCGACTATGACGGTTGCCGCGGCGTGCAAGTTGAGGGCACGGCGCGGGTAGCCGAGGCGCTCCCAGGCGCGAACGGCTTCGCCCGCGGGTGAGGCGGCGAGGTCGGCGGGCGTTGGCCATCGCTCGAGCCACTGGGTGATTCGCGGAATGACGCGAACGACGGGCGTCTGCTGCAGCATGATCTCGCTCACGAGGATGCCCCACGGCCCGTAACCCTCGCGGCGCCACGGGAGGTCGCGTCGGTTCGCCTCAAACCAGCGATTCACGACCGAAGCGCTGATCATCGGGCTGACCTGTTCACGCTTCAAACCTAGACTGGGGCCATGGCAACCTGGACACCGCAGAAACGCGACGTTCTTGACGCGATCTGTGACGACTTCCTGCACAACTACGGCAAGGGACGCACGCTGCTCGCGATCGACGGCGCGCCGGGTTCGGGCTCACGCGAGTTCGCGGATGCCCTGGCCGAACGACTCGGCAAGGGCAGTCATGCCGTGTTCCGGGCATCCATCGACGAGTTTCAGCGCCCGCGCGCCGAGCGCCAGGTGCGTGGGGTCGACTCGGCCGAGGGGTACTACCTTGACGCCTTCGACTACGAACTGTTCCGCCGCGTTCTCGTGGAGCCGTTCCGGCTCGGCGGCAGCGCGGGGTTTGTGACGGCGGCATTCGATGCCGCGCGCGACGTGCAGATCGAGATGGATTGGAAGACAGGCCCGCAGGACGGCACGCTCGTCGTCGACGGCCCGTTCCTCAACCGTCCCGAGCTCCGCGGCATCTGGAACTACTCGATCTGGCTCGACGTGACACCCGAGGAGTCTGCGGCTCGCCTCTTCGACCAGCACGGTGCTACCGGGCGCAGTTCGCGGTACGCCGGCGCGCAGGCTCTGTATGACGCAGAGGCTCACCCTCGGGACCGTGCCACCGCGATCGTGGACAACACCGATGCCGACAGCCCGCGGCGGTTGTTTGCCGACGCCTGCTAGGCGTCCGCGAACAGCGACAGCGCCCACGCCGACTACAGCGCCCGAAACCGTTCGACAACCGCGCCCGGCGTTGCGAAATCTCCCGTTTTCTCCAGTTCGTGCACCATCTCGACTATGAGGGCGTTGACCGGTGCCGTTCGCCCGATCGCGGCCGCGGCACGCACGACGGAGCCGTTGAGGTAGTCGATTTCGGTCGTCTGACCGCGGCGAACGCTCTGCAGAGTCGAGCCCGGGTTGGGCGTGCGTCCCATTCTTCGCGCCATGAGGGCAGGCAGGGCTTGCCCAATCCACAAGGGCAGCGCGGCGAAGAGCCGCAGCCCCCGGTTGCCCAGGCCCTGTAGCGGTTCGAAATGAATGTGCGTTCGGATGGCGGTGCGCACGGTCTCTCGCATGCTCGCCGTCATGACGCGACGGAGTCCACGGTCGCGCACGACCTCCTGCACGCTTCGGCCGGTGACGGCGGGGAGGCCGTTGACCTGATTGATGACCAACTTCGTCCACTGTGCGCCCACGAAGTTCGGCACGATCGACACCGGCATGACGGAGCCGAGGATGCGGGCAACGTACCGCGCGGGCAGGTCGTCCTTGTCGGCCGCCACCCCGAGGTAGGTGGGCCCGGTGGCCGTGACGGTGACCTCGCCGGGGGAGAGGTACGACGATGCGAACGTCGCAAGGGCACCCACGATGTCGGACCGGGGGGCCGCTTCGGAGGCGGTGGCGATTCCGTCGAGGCCGTTCTGAACGACGAGGATGGGGATTCCGCGAAGAAAGGTGGCGTTGTCGCCCAGCGCGTCGGCGGCGTGCTGCGCTTTTGTCGCCACGATGACGAGTTCGGGCCCGCGGGTGAGCAGTTCGTTGGCGTGGACGCGCGCGACGTACTCGCCCCACCCGCCGCGCAGGTGGATTCCGTTCTCCCGGATCGCCCCCAGGTGGTCGCCGCGCGCCGTGACCTCGACGTCGTGTCCGGCTCGCGCGAGAAGAGCGGCGATCGCGCCTCCCACGGCTCCCGCACCGATGACGCCTACTCGCATGCTTGGAATCCTAGGCTGCTACCGTTGTGGATCATGACAAGCGGCGTGCTCCTCGTCGATAAGCCGCACTCCATCACGAGTCACGGTGTGGTGGCGAGAGCTCGCCGACTGCTCGGCACGCGCAAGGTGGGACACGCGGGAACGCTCGACCCCATGGCAACGGGCCTGCTCATCCTCGGCGTCGGTACCGCCACCCGACTTCTCACGTGGATCGTCGGACTCGACAAGCAATACCTCGCGACGATTCGGCTCGGCGAGGCGACCACGACCGATGACGCCGAGGGCGAGACCATCTCGATCGCGGATGATGCGGCACGCGCATCCGTAACCGACGAGCGTATTGCCGCGGGAGTCGCCGCGCTCACCGGGGAGATCTCGCAGCGCCCCAGCTCGGTGAGCGCCATCAAAGTCGATGGCAAGCGCGCCTACACCCGCGTGCGCGAGGGCGAGGACGTTGTGCTCGCCGAGCGTCCCGTGACGGTCACCGCCTTCGACATACTGGGCGTGCGACGCGGCGCTGAGAGGATCGACATCGATGTGCGTGTCGATTGCTCGTCGGGCACGTACATCCGCGCGCTCGCGCGCGACCTCGGGGAGTTCCTCGGCGTCGGAGGTCACCTGACGGCACTGCGCCGAACCCGGATTGGTCCGTTCGGCATCGGTGAGGCAGTCGAACTCGACGACGTAGCGCAGGAGCGGCTCGCCGCACCGGCGGAGGTCGCGGGGCGCCTCTTCCGCACCATCCATCTCGACGCACAGGCGGCGATCGATCTCGCGCACGGCAAGCGCATCGCCAGTGATGCGACGGGTGGTCCACTCGCCGCGGTCGCCCCCGACGGTCACCTCGTGGGACTCGTCGAGGTGGTGGATGCCCGTGCCCGGGTTCTCGTCAACTTTCCTCAGGAGGCTCCATGATTCTCGTTGTGACTATCGCGCACATCGCGATTGCCGTCGTCGCCGGGCTCGCGTGCCTGGTGCTCGGCTTCGCTGGTCGCAAGCCCAACGACTTCGTGCTCGCGTGCGCGGGCGTCGTTGAGCTGCTGCTTATCGTTCAGGTCGTCGTGTCCCTCGTCGCCCCCGCGGTCGGAAATCAGCCCACCGGAAGCCTTCTCGAGTTCTGGATCTACCTGGTGACGGCCGCCCTCATCCCGGTGGCGGCGGCGTTCTGGGCACTCGTCGATCGCAATCGCTGGAGCACGGCGATTATCGGCGTCGCGTGCCTTGCTGTGGCCGTCATGCTGTACCGCATGGCGCAGATCTGGTTCGTCCAAGTCGCCTAGGGAGCCCGGCTAGGCTTTGGGTTGATGTCTCACGAAGCCTCCACCCGGGCAGTTGGCGTCGGCCGGGTTCTCATTGCGGTGTACGCGATCCTTGCGATCGCGGCTACCGCTCGGTCGCTCTTTCAACTGGCGACGAAGTTCGACGTCGCCCCCGTCGCGTATGCATTGTCCGGCGTCGCGGGACTCGTATACATCCTTGCGACCGTCGCGCTCCTCAAACGTGGCGAGACCTGGTATCGCATTGCCTGGGGAACACTGATCTTCGAACTCACGGGGGTCATCGTCGTCGGCGTGTTGAGTGTCATCGACCCTGTCCTGTTTCCCGCAGACACGGTGTGGTCGTTCTTCGGACGTGGATATGTGTTCATCCCGCTCGTGCTCCCCATCCTGGGCATGCTGTGGCTGGCCCGCACGCGTCGCCTCGAATCGAAGGGTGCGCAGTGAGGGTCTTCACTTCAGCCACTGAGGTTCCGGCGGACTTCGGCGCCACCGCAGTGACTATCGGCAAATTCGACGGTATGCATACCGGCCACCGCGCGGTCATCACGCGGCTTCGTTCGCTCGCCGCCGAGCGAGGGTTGCGGTCGGTCGTCGTCACCTTCGACCGAAATCCGCTCAGTCTCCTGCGCCCCGAGGTCTGTCCCGATCCGCTCGTGAGCAACGCGCAGAAGCTCGACCTCCTGGAGGGACAGGGCGTCGACGCGGTTCTCATGGTCGAGTTCGATGAAAGCTTTCGCGACCTCGCCCCGGAGCAGTTCGTCTCGGATGTGCTCGACACGGCTCTCGGCGCACGCGTCGTGCTCGTGGGTGCGGATTTCCGGTTCGGTGCGCGGGGTGCGGGCACCGTCGAGCTTCTGCGAGAGCTCGGGCTCACATTCGGCTTCGAGGTCGTCGTGATCGACGATGTAGCCCAGCACGGGCAGCGTCGTGTCTCGTCGACATGGGTACGCGAACTGCTCGACGAGGGGCGGGTGGATGAGGCGGCAGAACTCCTCGGAACCCTCCCCACGATCCGTTCCGTCGTCGTCCACGGTGAACAGCGCGGGCGCACGCTCGGCTACCCGACAGCGAACCTGTCCCCACAGATCGAGGGCTACGTGCCCGCGGACGGCGTCTACGCGGCGTGGCTCGTCGTCGGCGGCATCCGCTATCCCTCGGCCGTCTCGATCGGCAACAACCCGACGTTCGAGGGGGTGCCCGACAAACAGGTGGAAGCCCACGCCATCGACGCCCGACTGGACATTTACGGCGAGACCGTCGAGGTGCAGTTCGTCAAGTACATCAGGGGGATGCGCAAGTTTTCGGGTGCCGACGCCCTCGCCGAGCAGATGGGTGTGGATGAGGCGGCGATTCGCCAGGTTCTCGGGGTCCCCCCGAAGCGCCAGTGACCGGCCACGTGCCGATGGGCGTCGAGAGAAGACCGCTGTGGGCAGGGAGGACGCTCGCGCTCCTGGGCATCCTGCTTGTCGCCCTGAACATTCGCACGGCCGTTGCCGCGCTCTCACCGATCATCCCGCGCATTGCCGAGGACATCCCGATCAACGGCGTCGGCATCGGATTCCTCGGCATGCTGCCCCCCATCGCGTTCGCGGCCTCAGGCATCGCTGCGCCCGTCGTCGCACGTCGCTTCGGGCTCGAGAACGCGCTCATCCTCGCGTGCGTGGCGATGGTCGCCGGTCCGCTCTTGCGCGCTCTCGCGCTGGACTATCTCACGCTGGTGGTGGGGAGCATCGTCGTTCTCGCGGGCATGGGCTTCGGTAACATCCTGCTTCCCCCGATCGTCAAGAAGTACTTTCCGGACCGCATCGGACTCGTCACCACCGCATACGCGACCCTGCTCTCGGTCAGCGCAACGATCGCCCCCATCATCGCGGAGCCGGTCGCAGCCGCGGCGGGCTGGCGCACATCGGTCGCGCTGTGGGCCGTGCTCGCGTTCACCGCTCTCGTGCCCTGGGTCGGCCTGCGCATCGAGCGCGCACTGCACCATCGTCGCGATCCGTATGACACGCCCGTTCCCGAGGCGCAGCCGGAGCTGCTCGGCCGGATGTGGCACTCGCGCACCGCGTGGGCGATCACTCTCACCTTTATCGTCTCGTCGCTCAGCGCGTATGCGTGTTTCGCATGGCTGCCGTCCATCCTTGTCGACATCGCCGGTACCTCAGCGCTCGAGGCGGGGGCGCTCGTCGGGCTGTTCGCGCTCATGGGGTTGCCCGCGGCGCTCGTCGTGCCGATCCTCGCTGCGCGCATGCGCAACGTCGGTGTGCTCATCCATGTCGGTGTCGCACTGTTCGTTCTCGGCTACGGGGGTCTGCTCATCGCGCCGACGACCGCGACCTGGCTGTGGGTGGCATTGATCGGCTCGGGGCCTCTCATTTTTCCCCTGTGCCTCGCCCTCATCAATCTGCGCACTCGAACGCCGCGCGCATCGGTCGCACTGAGCGGCTTTGTGCAGAGCATTGGATACGCGGGCGGTTCGCTCGGGCCGCTCGTGGTGGGCGTCATCCATACCGCCACCGACAGCTGGACGCCGCCGCTGCTCTTTCTGCTGGCCACGAGCCTGGCGGGATCGGTGGCGGGCATCATCCTTGCCAAGCCACGCTTCGTGGAGGACGAGATCGCGGCGCGCGGCACCTGACCCCTGGGCGGCGCTGGGCTCAGGTCAGGCTATGCGGTCGGCGCGATGGATGAGCGCGGCGGCGCCCACGAGGGGGCCGTCACCCGAAAGCCCCGAGGGCACGACGCGCACCTTGGCGACGAAGGCAAAGGCAGAACGCTCGGCGATCGCGGCTCGAACGTAGTCGAAGAGATCGCTGCTGACGTGCGAGAACCCGCCACCGATGGCGACGACCTCGAGGTCGACGAGCGCCGTCGCCGAGGCGATCGCCTGTCCGATGGCGCGACCTGCCCGCTTCACCGCCGCGATCGCGATGGGGTCGCCCGCTGCGTAGCTCTTCGCGAGGTCCTCACCCGAGGCCCCCGACCAGCCCTGCGCCTGGGCCCAGCGAGTGGTGTTGGGCCCGCTCGCGACCGCCTCGACACACCCGGTGCCTCCGCACAGGCAGGCATCGTCGAATCCGCCGACCTCGATGTGTCCGATGTGTCCGGCGTTGCCCGTGGGACCCGCGATTGCGCGACCGTCAAGGATGAGGCCACCCCCGATTCCCGTCGATACGACCATGCCCAGGAGGTTGCGCGCTCCCTGAGCGGCACCCACCCATTCCTCAGCGAGGGCGATGCACTCGCCATCCATGCGCAGGACGACGGGGAGGCCGGGGAAGGATGCCGCGACGCGATCCCGCAGTGGGTAGTCCCGCCACGCCGGCAGGTTAAGCGGGGAGACGAGTCCCTCGGCCACCGTGATCGGACCGGCCGTGCCGATGCCGACGCCCGAGATCGTGAGGCCGGCTGGGAGTGCCGCGACGGCGTCGGCGACGACCCGGTCAGCGCTCGCGGCAAGGTCATCGCTCGACGCGTCAGCACCGGTGGGCTGTCGGAATCGCGTGCCAGGTACGATCGCGCCGGTCGAGTCGACGACGGCGGCTTCGATCTTGGTGCCGCCGAGATCGATCGCAAGCACGTGGCTGAGGTTGGTCACGGCAGCGTCACACTCGTCATGGAACCCAGCTTATTGAGGCGCACCGGAGGCCGCGCGCGCTCTGACCCACCCGAGCAGCGCCAGAGCCCTATCCTGCGGGCGGCATAGTCTGTGCGCATGGACAGCGAGCCCGTGCGCCTGGTGCAGGAGTACGAATTCGCCCCCATCATCGTGTGGGATGCCTTGCTCGACGCAGACCTCGTCTCCGGGTGGCTCGCGGAGGCGACGATCACGCCCGAGATCGGGGGAGAGTACAACCTGGTGTGGCAGCATCCACAGCTCGCCGAGACCACCTACGGTCGCATCACCGTGCTGCAACCCCTCCGCCGACTCCACGTCGACACCAATGACTCCGGGCGGCTCGCGTTCGTGCTCGACGAACTCGAGGGCGGGTTCCGCGGTACCGGTACGCGTCTCGCCCTCACGATCGACGGCGACATCGACGACCTCGACCCCACCCAGCTGCGGGTCGACTGGATGATGCGACTCGCGCAACTCGACGAACTCCTGCGCGGTCGGCCTGTGGACTGGAATCACCCCAGGGCCTAACATCGTCGCCATGAGCACCTTCGCTCTTCTCCTGGTCGCCGCGGCCGCTGCGGACGGACCCAACCTGTGGGGCGCTCTCGGATGCGCCGTCGCGTATGCCGGAGCGGTGCTCGCGGGTGTTGACGGAATCGGGGACTACGTGCTCCAGCGCGGTCAGCACACCGATCCGCGGGAGCGTCGCGCTTTGAGCCTCAAGATGGGTTCGAAGGTCGCGGCCGCAGGCATCACCGTGATCACCGCGGCCATCATCCTCGTGCTCGACTCCAACTGGTTCGCGTTCGGCATGCTGACGGTGGCGTTCGTCGCGATACTCGCGTGGGTGTTCGTCGTGTATCGCGGCAGGGATGCCGGAGCCGGTGCTCGCTGACCGCCGACTCGTTCGCGCGCTGATGTCACCACAATCTGCTCATGTGAGCATCAGATTGGTATGACGACTTATGTCTCGATATGGTCACAGCAATCGAAATCCGATCGGATTCCGATACCCGCAATACGAGGTGGTCGAAGATGATCGCGGTCGTCGGAGGATACGGCGTCGGCATGACGATGCGTGTCGACCGGGCGCCTGCTCCTGGCGAGACCGTGACGGGTGGAGTGCTCAGCGTCGGACCCGGGGGTAAGGGATCGAACCAGGCCATCGGGATCGCCCGACTCGGACGCGAATCGGCACTCTTCACCGGCATCGGCGATGATGCGGCGGGACGCGACGGCGAAGACCTATGGGCGTCGGAGCGCGTCGTCTCGGCGGCTGTCATGACAGCCGCGGCGACCATGACGGGGTTCATCACCGTCGAAGAGACGTCCGGTGAGAACAGCATCTCGATCGCCCCTGGCGCACTAGCGGCACTCACGGTGGCGGACATCGAGGGGTTCCGTGACACGATCCGCGAGGCCGATCTGCTTGTCGTGTCCCTTGAGGTTCCGTGGGCTGTTGCCCGTCGTGCACTCCAGCTGGCGCGCGAGGGGGGAACCCGCACCCTGCTGAACCCTGCGCCCGCCATCCCACTCCACTCCGACGACTGGGCACTCATCGACGTGATCACCCCCAACTCCACAGAGGCGGCAATCCTCACGGGCGACGGCGACGGCGACGACTCGCCGATGGCGCTCGCGTTACGCATCGCCGAGCACGGCTGCGATGTCGTGCTGACGCTCGGATCGGAGGGCGCCATCGTGGTGACGGGAGGCGAAGTGACGCGCATCCACCCGCTCCCCGTTTCGCGCGTCGTCGATACGACGGGCGCCGGCGATGCCTTCACGGCCGCGCTCGCGGTCGCGCTCGTCGAGAATCAGCCGCTCGCCGGCGCCGCACGGTTCGCGGCTGCGGCGGGCGCACACGCGGTCACGATCCCCGAGGTCGTTCCCAGTCTTCCGCGACGTTCAGACATCATCGCATTGCTCGACACAGCACAGCTCGGCACCAAGGAGCCCGCATGACCCCCACCGACCCCTCGTCGATCGCCCAGTACATTCAGCACACCCTCATCGAGGCCGACGCGACCGCCGAGCGCATGCGTCAGCACGCGCAGGAGTGCGTGACGTGGGGCTTCAACGCCGCGATGGTGCCGGGGTCATGGGTTCCGCTCGTCGCGAGCGAACTCGCGGGCACGGGAATCGTTGTCGCGTCTGCTCTCGACTTCCCCGTTGTCGGCACGATGACGAGTGCGGGCAAGGCCTTCGAGGCGGAGTCGCTCGTCAGGCAGGGTGCGGGACAGATTGACATCGGTGTGCAGATTGGCTGGCTCAAGTCCGGCATGTGGGATGCGTTCCGCGACGACATCGCCGGCGTCGTGCAGGCGTCGGGCGTCCCCATCAAGGTCATGCTCGAACTCCCGCTCCTCACTCCAGACGAGCGCAACGCCGCCGTCGAACTCTCCCTCGAGGCGGGCGCCGCCTACCTCAAGAACGCGTCGAGTGGCGCGATCGAGACCGCGAACCCCGAGAGCATCGGGTGGCTCGTCGAGAAAGCCGCCGGTCGCGCGCTCGTCAAAGCATCCGGTTCGATCAAGTCACTCGATCAGGTGATCTCGCTCATCGACGCTGGCGCGGTGCTCGTGGGTTCGAGTGCGGGAATCGCGATCGTGACGAGCAGCACGACCGCCGAAACCACGAGCTACTAGGGCCACCATGACGACGCGACTCATCATCGACTGTGACACGGGCACCGACGACGCCGTGGCGATCATGGCGGCCATCGGTCATCCCGATCTCGAACTTGTCGCCGTCACGACGGTCACGGGCAACGTGCCGCTTGAGAACACGACCGAGAACTCGTTGCGCGTTGTCGATCACCTTGGGGCGTCCGTACCGGTGTACGCCGGCGCGCCGCGCCCACTCATGCGTGACGACTTCCCCACCCCGCGCAGTGTGCTTAATGCTCGAAATCCCGGGTTTCAGAAACTCTTCCTCGACTTGCCGCCATCGGTCTCTCCCGTGCAAGCCACGAATGCCGTGCAGTTTCTTATCGATACTTATGCGGATGATGCGAATCTCGACGTCGTGTTGGTCGCCGTCGGCCCTCTCACGAACGTCGCGCTCGCCCTCGGCGCGTATCCCGAGCTCGCGTCGCGCATCCCGAAGCTCGTCATCATGGGCGGGGCGGTCGGCTGGGGCAACGTCACGGCGGCGGCCGAGTTCAACTTCTGGGCGGACCCGGAGTCGGCGGAGGTCGTGCTGAGCTCGGGCATCCGCAATGTCGTCATCTTCCCTCTGGACGCGACTCACGATGCGCCGGTGAGCATCGCGGACTGCGAACGCTTCGAGGTGATCGGAACCCCCGCGGCACTCACAACGAGCGATCTCGTGCGCCACCGAATCGGTCACTACCCGGATGCGGCGTATGTCGAGAAGATCTCGGCCCCCGTGCACGACGCGCTGTGTGTCGCCTTTCTGGTGCATCCCGAGGTCATGACCTCGGGGGAGGAGTACCCGGTGCACGTCGAGACGCGAGGAGATCGCACGCTCGGCGCCATGATCGTCGACAACCGCGCCTGGTCGCCTGACGCCCCTACGGCGACGGTCGCAATGCGCGCGGATGCGCAGGTTTTCGTGCAATTTCTCGCAGATGCGTTCAGCCCTTGACCGGGTGAGGCGGCGTCGGCACGCTATACGGTAATTCGTCATTCGTAACATGAATTGAAGGCTCAATGTTGAGGGTTCAGTCGGTAGCTCGGGAGCTCGAGCGCCGCATCATCGACGGTGTGTACGTCGAGGGGGAGCGCGTGCCCACTGAACCGCAGCTCGCCGACGAATTCCGGGTCAGTCGCACCACCATCCGTGGTGCGGTTGCCGATCTGCAGGCTCGCGGGCTCGTGAGTCGGGAGCAGGGTCGCGGAACGTTCGTGCGTGGTCCGGGGCGGGTCAACGTCAACATGATCCTTGAGGCGAACCTGTCGGTGACCGATGTCATCCGTGCGTCCGGGCGTCAACCGGGTACTCGGGGGCTTACGGTGCATCGCGAGCCGGCGTCACCCGACGTCGTGACGGCGCTGCGCATTCCGGAGGGCTCGAACTGCATCGTCGTGCGGCGTACTCGCACAGCGGACGGCGTGCCCATTACAGACAGCATCGACCACCTCCTCGAGGTGCCGAGTCTCCCGCTCGAGGCGAGTGCGTACGAGCACTCGATCTACGACCTTCTCGAAGAGATCCACCGCAGACCGGTGTCGAGCGGTACGGCGCGCATCGAAGCGCTGCCCGCTGTCGGCCCCACCGCTCCACGCCTCGGCGTCGCGGAGGGGACCCCCATCCTCGTGCTCTCACAAGTGCACGAACTCGTCGGCGGAACGCCGGTCATGTACTCCATCGTGTCGCTCCGTAGCGACGTGATGAATCTGTATGTGCACCGCGGAATCCACTCCGACGGAAAGCTCCACGAGAGCGAGCCAGGCGCCGCGTCTAAACCGGACACGCGAATCTCCCCCCAGCCCCCGGCAGAGTCGCCGGGTTCAACACACAACAACACATCCGAAAGGCAGTACTCATGACCTCTGCTCCTGTTGCAGCCGCTCCGAAGAAGAGTGGTTCGCGTCTCAACCGCAACAACCTCCCGACGACGCTCATCGTCACGCTCATCCCGGTGTGCGTGGCCCTGAACATCGTCGGTGGTTACATCGCTTCGGCGCTGCGCCTGCCGGTGTACCTCGACATGATCGGCACCGCCATCTCGGCGATCGTGCTCGGTCCGTGGTGGGGTGCACTCGTCGGCGTGCTGACCAACGGTGGATCCGCCCTCATCAGCGGACCTGTCAGCCTGCCGTTCGCCCTCGTGAACGTCGTCGGCGCCCTCATCTGGGGCTACGGCGTGCGCTCGTGGGGCATGGGACGCACCATCCCGCGCTTCTTCCTGCTCAACGTGATCGTCGCCGTGGCGTGCACCATCGTCGCTGCCCCGATCATCGTCCTCGTGTTCGGTGGCGCGACCGGTAACGGTGCTGACGCCCTCACGGGAACGTTCCTCGCCGTGGGACAGAACCTGGTCGGTTCGGTCTTCTCGTCGAACATCCTCACCTCGCTTGCAGACAAGATCATCGGCGGTTTCGTGGCTCTGGCCATCATCGAAGCGCTGCCGAAGTCACTCACAGCGAACATCGACATCGTCAAGGCGACGCCCCTCAAGGGCATCCTGCTCGCCGTTGCCGGTGTCGTCGTCGGCGTGCTGATCATCGTGATCTTCCTCGCCATCAACGCGGGCGCAGCCGCCGCGTAACACCCGTAGTAAGCGGCCGGGGGCGCCGCGCAAGTCACGGCGTCCCCGGCCACCACTGGCCACCCTGCTAGGAGAGCAATGCCTGAGCCAATCATCACCTTCGACGATGTCACCTACACCTACCCCGCGATGGAGGAGCCCGCGCTCCACAACCTGTCGTTTGAGATCCAGGCTGGTGAATACGTCGCGATCCTGGGCCTCAACGGTGCGGGCAAGACGACCACGGGTCTGTGCGTCAACGGTGTCGTTCCCACGATGCTGGGTGGCGAGCTCACTGGCACGGTGACCGTCGGCGGCCTGGATGTCGCGGACTACCCGGTTCGTGAGATGTCGAAACTCGTCGGCATGGTCTTCGATAACCCCGAATTCCAGATGTCCCAGATGTCTGCGGCGGAGGAGGTCGCGCTCGGCCTCGAGAACGCTGGCGTGCCGTACGAGGAGATGAAAACGATCATCCCCGAGACGCTCGAGCTCGTAGGCCTCGGTGGCTTCGAGGAGCGATCGCCACTCGGACTCTCGGGTGGTCAGCAGCAGCGTCTGGCCATCGCGGCCGTGCTCGCGATGAAGCCCCAAATCCTCATCATGGACGAGCCAACATCGAACCTCGACCCGATTGGCAAGCAAGAGGTCTTCGACATGGCGGCCAAGCTCAACAAGGAGCGTGGCATGACGGTCATCGTCATCGAGCACGAGGTCGAGGTCATGGCTCGCTATGCCGACCGCGTCATCGTGCTCGACCAGGGACGCATCGTCATGAACGGCACTCCGCAGGAGATCTTCACGCGCGTGGATGAGCTCGCGGCCCTCAAACTTCGCGTTCCGGAGGCTGCGGCCCTCGCGACGCTTCTCAAGAACGACTACGGGCTCTGGAAGGGTGCCGTTCCGATCACGACCGAACCCGCTGTGGCAGAGGTCAACAAGTTGCTAGGAGCCAAGCGTGGCTGACACGACCCCCGACATCTCACCCCTCGCCATCGATGTTCGTGGCGCCAAGTACGTCTACCCGACCGGCAACGTCGTCGCCCTCGGTGGTGTCGACCTCAAGGTCGAGCACGGGGAGATCATCGGCATCATCGGCCAGAACGGATCCGGGAAGACGACGCTGACGAAGCTGTTCAACGGTCTGCTCAAGCCCACCGATGGCACCGTGATCATCAACGGCATCGACACCGCGAAGAACACGGTGCAGCAAATGGCACCCCACGTCGGATACGTGTTCCAGAACCCCAACCACCAATTGTTCGCTCGTACCGTGCAGATGGAACTTGAGTTCGGTCCCCGCAACATCGGGGTTCCCGAGGATGAGATCCAGACTCGTGTTGCCGAGGCGGTCGAGTTCTTCGGTCTGCAGGACTACATCGAGGAACACCCCTACCGAGTCTCGTTCCCGATCCGCAAGCTCGTTGGTATTGCGTCGATCGTGGCCATGCGCCCACCGATCATCATCTTCGACGAACCCTCCACCGGCCAGGACCACAACACCACCCAGATCATCAACAACCTCATGCGGCGCATGCGCGAACAGGGAACCACCGTCGTGTGTGTCTCCCATGACATGCCCCTGCTCGCTGACGTCGTGGAACGCGTCATCGTCATGAAGTCGACCGAGATCATTGCCGACGCGACCCCGCGCGAGGTGTTCGCTGACAAGACCCTGATGGCCCGCACTAACCTGCAGGCTCCCCAGGTCACCGAGATCGCACTCCAGACCGTCGTCCCCCTCGGCGGCCCCGTCGCCCTCACCCCCGCCGAGCTGGCAACCGACATCGCCCAGCGCGTCGGCAAGCCCGCCAAGACCGCCAGCGCGGCAAAGTAAGGACTCAGACCATGTCAATGCAGGCAGCCCTGCCGATCGCGATGATCCCGGGCAACTCGATCATCCACCGCATCAACCCCCTCGCCAAGCTCGTGTGGGTCGTGGGATATGTGGTTCTCGCGTTCTCGACGCAGAACATCATCATCCTGTACTCGATGGCGCTCTTCGCTCTCATCCTCGCTCCCATCGCGGGGGTGACGAAGCCCCTGCTGAAGGGCGCGCTCATCATCTTCCCGGTCGGGTCGTCGCTACTGGCGCTGCAGATCATCGCGCCCGCGGTCGAGCGCCCCTGGACGCCGGTGGCCGAACTCGGTCCGCTCGTGCTGTACGGCGATGGCCTCTACTACGGCTTCGTGTTGCTCGGACGCATCGTCGCGTGTCTGCTCATCGCGCTGGTGATGGTCATGACGACTCACCCGAGCGACCTGTTCACCTCCTTCGCCAAGCTCAAGGTGCCCTACACCCTCAACTTCATGCTTGCCATGACTCTGCAGCTCATCCCCGTGTTCCAGCGCGAGGTCGGCATCATTATGAGCGCCCAGAAATCCCGCGGGATGAAGGGGACGGGTTTCTCTGCCGTGCTCCCAAGCTTCGTGCCCGTGTTTGTCGGAGCGATCGAGCGCGTTCAGCAACTCTCGATCTCTCTCGAGTCGCGCGGCTTCGGTTCCGACGGCATCAAGACGAGCTACCGCCAGGTAAAGGGACGCCCCAGCGACTGGGTCGTCGGAATCATCGGAGTGATCGTCGTTGCAGCACTCTCGACGATTTCGATCATGCGCGGAACGTGGAGCCTCGCGGGAGACATAGTCTTCCCGCCCGTCTTCGTGCTCGTAACGTTCATCATCGCTGCGGGTCTCTTCCTCGCGATCGTGCTCGCCGCGATCCTCTACTCCTTCAAGAAGTAATCAGCACCTCCGAGAGAAAGTAAGCACAACCATGTCTGCAAGCCTCCCCGACGACCGCCAGCACCACATCCAGGTAGCTGAAGGCGAGGTCGGACGCTATGTCTTCCTGCCCGGCGACCCCGGTCGCTGTGAGCCCATCGCGCGACTATTCGACGATCCTGTTCTGGTCGCGAAGAACCGCGAGTACGAGACCTGGACGGGCACGCTCGATGGTGAGCGGGTCTCGGTGACGTCGACGGGAATCGGATGCCCGTCGGCCGCCATTGCGATGGAGGAGCTCGTCAAGGTCGGCGCCGACACCTTCGTACGGGTGGGGACGTCGGGCGGGATGCAACCCGAGATCAACCCCGGCGACCTGGGCGTCATCCAGGCGGCGATCCGCGACGAGGGCACGACCTCGCACTACCTTCCGATGGAGTTCCCCGCGGTCGCCGACATCGACGTGACGCGTGCGCTCGCGACGGGCGCTCGTACCGTCGGTCGTACAGTGCACATCGGCATCTCGCAGTCGAAGGATTCCTTCTACGGACAACACGAACCGGGGCGGATGCCGGTCGCGAAGCGACTGCAGGATCGCTGGGCCGCGTGGATGGCGGGCGGGGCGATCTGCTCTGAGATGGAGGCTGCCGCGCTCTACATCGTCGCGTCGACCCTCCGGGTTCGAGCCGGTGGCATCATGATGATCGCGGGCCACTGGGACCAGTCTGCGATGACGCCGGAGGAAGAGAAGGCGACCTCCCTGGAGCCGTTGCTCGCCGCGGCAATTGCTGGCATGCGCGAACTCATCGCGCGTGACCGTGAGGCGGCCGCAGCGTGAGCCACGACGACCCGGACGTTCAGTACCACGTGCAGTTGAGGCCCGGCGACGTCGGGCGATACGTACTGCTCCCCGGCGACCCCGGTCGTTGCGAGCCCATCGCGGCGCTCTTCGACGACGCGGCTCATGTCGCGACCAACCGCGAATACACGACCTACACGGGCACCCTCGACGGCGAGAAGGTGAGCGTCGTTTCGACGGGAATCGGATGCCCCTCCACGGCCATCGCAGTCGAGGAGCTCATCAAGCTCGGCGCCGACACCTTCATCAGGGTCGGCACGTCGGGTGCGATGCAGCCCAACACTCCGTCCGGACAGCTCGCGATCGTCACGGCTGCCATCCGCGACGAGGGCACGTCGAGCCATTACCTGCCCATGGAGTTTCCCGCGGTAGCGAATTTCCAGGTCGTCGACGCGGTCACGCAGGCCGCGAAAACCCTGGGCGTGCCCTACCGCCTCGGCGTGACCCAGTCCAAGGACTCGTTCTATGGCGAGGTTGAGCCCGAGCGCATGCCCATGGCCGGCCAGCTCGAGGACCGGTGGAACGCGTGGATCGCGGGCGGAGCGATCTGCTCCGAGATGGAGGCGGCGGCGCTCTTCACCATTTCGTCGATCAACCGCGTGCGCGCCGGAGGAATCATGCACATGCACGTCGAAGGCGGAGACGTCGACGCCGAGCGCAAGCGCATGCTCGAGGTCTCGGTGGAGTCGCTGCGCGTGCTCATCGCGCAGGATCGCGCGGGTGTGCAGTGGCCGTAAGCGCGGACGCCGCCCGCCTCCGGGCGGCGGCTCCCGAGTATGCGCGCCTCATGTCGACGCACCAGCGCAGGAACTTCCTGTTCCTGGTGCTCGACGGGGCCACGTTCTCGTTCGCAATCTCGCTCCTATCAGAGACGACGATCATCCCCGCGTTCGTTCAGACCCTCACGGGCAGTGCAGTTCTCGTGGGGCTCGTCGCGGCGGTCTACGCCGTTGGTAAGTATTTGCCGCAGCTCGTTGGTGCGCACCTGGTGCGTGGGCGCTCACGACGCAAACCCCTCCTTCTGGCGATCGTCATCGCGGAGCGTGTGGGCATCCTGGCGATCGCGGTCACCGCACAACTGATCGGCGTGGTGGACACGACGACCATCGTCGTGATCTTCTTCATTGCTTTCCTCGGCTACGCCATCACGACAGGACTCATCGGTCCGGTCTACGGGGACTTTCTCGCCAAGGCGATCACGACGAACCGCGGGTGGTTCTACGGCATCGTGCAGCTGCTCGGCGGGCTGCTCGGTTTCTCAGCCGCGCTCGTGGCGGAGAACATCATTCGCACGAGCGAGTTCCCCCAGGGCATCCAGCTGTGCTTCTGGATCTGCTTCGCGCTGTCGTTCCTGTCGATTTTCTTCGTCGCTGGGCTCAAAGAGGAGGAGTACCCACACCCCGAACCACGCACGAGCCTCGCGGCGACCATCGCCGAGGTGCCGGCGCTCGTGGCCGGCGACAAGTCGTACGCGCGGTTCATCGTGGCTCGCTGTGTGCTCGCCTTCTCGACGCTCGGTATCGGATTCGTCGTGGTCGACGGCCTCACCCAGGGTGTGCTTCGCCCGTCGGATGCCGCGCTGCTGGCCGCCGTATTCATCTTGTCGCAGGCGGTACTGGGCTTCCTGTTGAGCATCGTCGGAAACTACCTCGGTTGGAAGCTCGTCGTGATGCTGGGCGGTGTCTTCATCAGCCTCGGAATGCTGTGTGCGATCATCGGTGGTTCCTTGCCGCTTTACGTCGTGGCGTTCATCGCCCTCGGTGGCGCCAACGCTGTCACGATCGTCGGTGACTCCAACATGTCGATCGAGCTCGCGCCGACGGCACGCACGAGCCTGTACCTCGGCACGACGTCGACCGTGCTCGCCCCGTTCTTCATCGCGGGACCGCTCATCGCGGGGGCGCTCGCCGGCGTCATCACCTACCGTGTCGTATTCATCGCCGCCGCTGCACTGGCCATCGTCGGCATCCTGCTCGCGCTTCGAGTGCGGGAACCACGCAAACACATCGACCCCGCCGAGCCGGTGGGACTCCCGGGGGTGACGCCATGAGGCGCATGATCATCGACACCGACACCGCCGCGGACGACAGCTTCGCGTTGCTCGTCGGCCTTCTGCACCCCGAAGCCCAGCTCGAGGCGATCACGATCGTCTCCGGCAACGTGGACTTCGATCAGCAGATCCAGAACGCCCTCATCACCGTGGCCGCTGCCGGCCGTGGGGGTGAGGTGCCAGTCCACATCGGTGCGCGCGTGCCGATGACACGTCCCTGGTACGCCGCGAGCGCGCACGGCGATGGCAAGGGGAATCACGACTTCCCTGAGCCGGAGCAGAAGCCGAGCGACGAGCGCGCGGCCGACGCTCTCGTTCGCATCGTCGACGAGAACCCGGGCGAGATCGATATCGTCGCGATCGGGCCGCTCACCAACATCGCGACGGCGATCATGCTCGACCGGGACTTCCCGTCAAAGGTGCGGCAGTTGTGGATCATGGGCGGATGCGACAACTCCGTCGGCAACGTCAGCGCGGCGGCCGAGTACAACTTCTTCGTCGATCCTGAGGCGGCCGACCTCGTCTTCCGCTCCGGATTCGACGTCACCGTGGTGACCTGGACACTCACGCTCTCGCACGCGCTGTGGAGTCGCGAGCAGTTGGCAGACATCTCGGCGCTGGGTACGTCGCTCTCCGAATTCTTCACGATCCTCGATACTCCCAACCTGGAGTACAACGAGGGCGTCAAGATCTTTGGCAGTACGCACCCGGACTCGATGACGGCGATGCTCCTTGTGCGCCCCGACCTCATCCGAGCATCCAGTCGCAAGTTCGTCGCGATCGAGCACAAGAGTGATCTCACGCGCGGGTATTCGCTTATGGACGATAGGGCCCATCGCAATGCCCCCAACGCGACGATCATCGACGACATCGATGCTCAGGGTTTCTTCGAGGCCTACAAGCAGCTGTTGTCGACCGAGGTCTAATTTTGCTCTTATGAGCAGATGGCGCAACTTATGTTGATGTGCGCTCATACCGACCGTAGGCTGGTGGGGTCGCATAAGGGAAGGGGTTGGCTGTGAACGAAGCAACCGAGCTCCTTGCCGTGCGTGTCGCCGAGCTCTACTACGAAGAGAACAAATCTCAGGACGAGATCGGCGGCCTCCTCGGTATTACGCGCTGGAAGGTCGGGCGCCTGCTCACCCAGGCCCGCGATCGCGGAATCGTGCGCATCGAGATCGTGCACCCGCGAGCTCGCCGCCTCGGCGTCGAGCGACAACTGCGGGAGCGCTTTGGGCTACAGGATGCGGTCGTCGTTCCCATGCCCTCCGCGCTGTCCGAATTGTCGGCTCGTGTCGCCCAGGCCGCCGCCGACTATCTGACCGCGCTGCGTCCCGTACCGCGCACCCTCGGCATTAGCTGGGGTCGCACGCTCGACGCGATCGGCAACCACCTGGTCGCCAACTGGACCACGGGGGTCACAGTCGTGCAGATCAACGGTGGGGTGAGCCTCAACCGCCGTGCCGGTACCGCCGCTCAGACCGCATCCACGATCGCGCACAAGGGCCAGGGCCACGTCGTGCTCCTTCCGAGCCCCGCAATCCTCGAGCGACTGGAAACGAAGCGAGCGATCGAATCTGACCGTACTGTCGCGGGAGTACTCGAATTGGCGAGCGAGGCCACGACGTATCTGTACTCGGCCGGTGTCGCGGACGCCACCTCGGTACTCGTCGACAGCGGGTATCTGACCGCGGATGATCTGCACGAACTCGTGCGCAAAGGTGCGGTGGGCGACGTCGTCGGCCGGTACATCGATGCGAACGGCAACATCGTCGACCCGGGGCTCGATGAGCGAACGGTCGGACTCGGACTCGACCAACTGCGCAAGGCAAAGAACGCCGTCTTCGTGGTTTCTGGGGAGAGCAAGCATGACGTCGCGCGCGCCGTCGTCACGAGCGGCCTATGTACGGTCGTCGTTACGGATGAGGCGACCGCGCTCGCGCTATTGGAGGACAACTCATGACACTCAACATCTCCACGGCTTTGGCGCCTGCGGAGCGCGCCGTCAACCTCATCGGGGGTGACCTCACCGAGAAGAGTCTCAAGCTCCACCTCGAGGGACTCCCCGGCGTCGACGCGGTGGGACTCGAGCAACGCGCTGCCGGTCTCGGAACGCGGTCGATCAAGACGACCTCAAAGGCGTGGGCGCTCGACACCATCATCAAGCTCATCGACCTCACGACGCTCGAGGGCGCTGACACCCCCGGCAAGGTGCGCTCGCTCGTCGCCAAGGCGATGAACCCCGACCCGAGTGATCCGACCGTGCCCCGCGTTGCCGCGGTGTGTGTATACGGCGACATGGTTCCCTATGCGGTCGAGGCGCTCGGCTCGTCCTGGTCGGCAGGCACGGATGAGGGTATTAACGTCGCAGCGGTGGCCACCGCCTTCCCGAGCGGCATCCGCAACGTGCCGGTGGAGATTACCGAGAC
>CAYZHZ010000028.1:0-22671 GCA_964477625.1 uncultured Salinibacterium sp. | reverse complement strand
GCTGTCCGGCGCAATGGCTTTTAACAATGAATTGGCCAACACCAGATCGAGCATCATTCCCCCGCGACGACGGGAGTCACGAGCGTGCCGAGCCCCTCGATCCACCCCTCCATGCGGTCGCCCGCGTGAAGGTAGTTGCCGTGCGTGTCTCCGACGCCCGCGGGGGTGCCGGTCGCGATGATGTCACCGGGCTCGAGCGTCATGAGCCGCGATGCGAAGGCGATGAGCTCACGCGTGTCGAAGATCATGTCGGCCGTCGACGCTTCCTGGCGCACGTTGCCGTTAACGTGCAGTCTCAGGTCGAGCGCGTCCGGATCGGGGATCTCGTCGGCGGTGACGATCCACGGCCCGATGGGCGCGAAATCGTCAACCCACTTGCCCTCGCGCCAGTCGAAGAATCCCTCCCACGCCCCTTCGGCGCGCTCGACGATGTCCCAGTCCATCTTGCGTGCGGAGATGTCGTTGATGATCGTGTAGCCGTAGACGTGGTCGAGCGCGGTCTCGATCGGGATGTCGCGTCCACCGGTTCCGATGACGATGGCGAGCTCGAGCTCCCAGTCGACGGAACTCGACACGGCGGGCAGGTGCAGGGGGGCATCCTGGCCGATGATCGACGTCGATGGCTTGAGAAACAGCTTGGGCACGGTGCGAGTCTTGTCGACGGCGGGGCGCCCGCCCTCGAGGATGTGCGCCTGATAGTTCCCCGCCGCCGCGAGCAGCTTGCCTGGCCGGGGCAGGGGGGCGAGCAGGTGAACGTCCGCCACCGGAGTCCCCGCAGCCTCGGACAGAGCGGCGATCCCCGCGTGCAGTCCCGCACCCCCCGCGACGATCGCGAGTAGGTCGGCGGGCAGCGCGCCGCTCGAGGCCGCCGCGATGTCGATCACGTGGTCGACTCCGGCGCGCTCGATGACGAGCCCCGCGCGCGGCTCACCGCCATCCACTCGATAGGTGGCCAGTCGCATGTTCAGTTCTCCCTAGTTACGTCGACGCGCACGTTGCCGCGAGCGTGGGATTCGAGGATCGCGTTGGTGATCACGATCGCGCGGCGCGCGAGCTCGGGTGAGCTCGAGGTGGCCACTCCGCGCTCGTGACAGTCGAGGAGTTCGCGCACGGCGGCCGTCATGCCCGAGAGCGTGTACTGCGGGACGAGGCGGCGTGAGATGACGCCGTCGGGGGAGGGCGTCTGCACGTGCACGCCGTCGAAGTCGATCGCGATGCGGCCCGTCGATCCCACGAGGTGGGTGATCTCCCCGGGTGGCATCGACTTCTGGCCGGCGAGGTATCCGCGCACGCCGTTCTCGAAAACGACGTAGACGTTCGCGCCGGGCTCGAGCTCGGGGTCCTGGCCGTTGCCGCGGTACTCGCGGTAGTCCTCGAATCCGGGCTCGAGGTCGGCCACGACCCACGCGGGATCGGATTCGGCGTAGAAGCTCATGAGGTCGAGGCTGTGGGTGAGGTTGCGGTACAGCATCATGCGCGGACCACCGATCTGCATGATGATCTGCGAGAGCGCTCCGATGCCGCCCGCGCGAACCTGGGCCCGCGCCCCCACGTGGTCGGGCACCCAGTGCCGCGTGTAGTTGACGGTCACCGTGGCTCCCGTGCGCGCGGCCGCGGCGATTATCGCGTCGGCGTCGTCGAGCGTCACCGCGAGGGGCTTTTCGCAGAAGATGCGCGGCACTCCCGCGTCCATCGCCTCGATCGCGAAGCGCGCGTGCAGATGATCGGGGGTGACGACAGAGAGGATGTCGGGCCGGGCATCCGCGATCATCTCGCTCGCGTCGGCGTAGGTTCGTAGCCCGGGATAGCGGCCCGACCACTCCCGCTCGAACGCCGCGCGCGCCTCGGCGGACGTGTCGCACCCGACGATTCTCGTGACCTCGGGGGTCGCGGCGTAGGCCGACGCGTGACTGTAGGGCACGGCCGTTCCGAGCACAGCGTCGGAACCCGCGAACGCGGGGTCGGCGCCGATCCAGCTCAAGCCGACGATCGCCGCGGTCAGTCCCTCGCTCATCGCACTCTCCCTCTGCCGATCACGCGCCATCTCTCGACGACGGTCTCGTCCCCGTCGAACGCGACGAGCTCGTCGTGCATGTTCGCGCAGCCGCACGCGTGGTTCGGGATGATGCGCACGCGGTGTCCCACGACCCACCCCGGATCCTCCACACCCGGCGGCACCGCAATGATGCCGTGCTCCTCGGTCGCAACGGTGATGACGAGGTCGGGACGCTCCCAGATGCGGCCCCACGTGCCCCACCCGTAGTCCTCTCCCGCGAGCGTCTTGATACCGGCGTCCAGCACGTAGCGGTCGGGCCGCGGGTGACTCACGACGGTCGCGAGCACCGTGAGCGCGCAGCGCTCGAGCGGAGCGACCCCGAGGGTGTGCTGCTTGAGGTCGTTGAACGCGTAGACGCCCGCGCGGATCTCGGTGACGCCGTCGACGCGTGCCGCGTACTTCGAGGTGGGAGTGCTGCCGACGGAGACGACGGGTGAGGGAAGTCCGGCGTCAGCGAAGGCACGCGCCACGTCGACGGCGTCCGTGCCCTCGCGAGTGCCGATTCGCGCCTGTAGTTCGAGGTCAGTCGTGCCGTAGGCGTTGCCGTAGCTCATGACCCCCATTAGTTCGATGCCGGGCAGGTCGGCGACTAGTTCGGCGAGGGCTACGGCCTCCGCGGCCGACTGGGTGCCGGAGCGTCCAGCGCCGCCGTCGAACTCGACGAGCACCTCGAGGCGCTCGCCCCGCGCCGCGAAGAAGCGGGATGCGGCTTCTGCACCCGCGACGGAGTCGACGGCGATGCGGAGTTTGGCGCGCTGCATGAGAGGGAGCATCCGCTCGTATTTGACGTCGCCGATGATGGGATACGCGAGAAACAAGTCGTCGAAGCCTGCGTCGACCATCGCCTCGGCCTCGCCCACCTTCGCGACCGTGAGTCCCGAGGCGCCGTGTGCGATCTGCCGCTCGGCGATCTCGCGCGTCTTGTGGGTCTTGGTGTGCGGACGGTGTGCGATTCCTGCGTCGCGCGTGACCTTCTCCATCGAGGAGAGGTTCTCTTCGAGCGCTCGCACGTCGACGAGCGGCACGGGGGTGTCGAGATCCCCCAGCAGCTCAGGCACGACCGACCCCCTCGAAGTAGTTGACCGTCGCGAGCGCGAAGCCGCCCGCGATGCGCCCGAGTTCGGCGACCTCGACCCACTCGAAGTCGCTGTGGTTGCTCTCGGGATTGGGGCCGTAGGCGACGGCCGGGATGCCGGCCTCGCGCACGAAGTGCACGGCGTTGGAGGCGATGCGCGAGCGGCTCACGGGGATCTGTCGTCCCGTGAGTTCCTCGTGGGCCGCTCGCATCGCCGTGACCAGTCGATCGCCCGGGTCGACTTCGAAGCTGTCAGCGACGGCGATGAAGTCGAGGGCGATGACGGCCCCGGTTCTCGTGCGCACGCCGTCGACGAGGGCACGCAGTTCTTGCTCCACCTCGGCGTGGGTCATGCTCAGGTCGTGGCGGCGCGTACCGCTGAGCGTCGCGTTCATGGCGACGCGATTGACGTAGTCGCCGCCCTGGAACCGTCCGACGAAGAGGGACGGTGCGTCCGGCTCGCCCGTCGCGAGCCGATCGCGCAACGCGGCGAGCTCCCCGTGCAGCACGCGGCCGACCTCAAGGGGGTCGATCGTGTCGCTCGTCGCGGCGACCTCGTGCACGCTCGCCGACGGCCCCGCGATGCGAATGTCCCAGAACGACAGGCCCAGACCCGAGATCGGCAGGTGCTCGCCGCCCCCGAGTTCACCCGTGATGACGGCATCGCCGTGGATGCCCCGGGCAATGAGCGCGTGCAGGGGCTCGTTTCCCCCGCTCTCGTGCATGCCGTGCAGTGTCACGAGCACGCGCCCGGGCACGTCGCGCTCGATGAGCAGCCCCGCCGCCGCCAGCATCGAGGCGAGCGGACCCTTCATGTCGGCGCTCCCCCGCCCCACGACGCGCGTGCCGTTGCGATACGGCTCGGGGTGGACGAGGTCAACGGCGTCGAGGTGTCCGTGCCACTGGAGGGTCGGCCCCTCGGTCGCTCCGAACTCGGCGATGACACTCGGGCTGTTCGGGTACTCGCGGTCGACGGTGACTCGAGCGCCGACGGCGAACCACTCCTGCGCCATGCGCTCGGCCATGCGGGATTCGTCGCCGGGGGGACTCCAGATGCGAGTGAGGTCGAGCGCGAGGTCGGCGATGGGCTCGGGATCGAGGGCTCGGCACGCGTCGACGAGCAGAATGGCGGTCGAGCTCAACATGGTCCTCCGCTTGCGGTCTTTGTCGACAATATACATCCCCGCGAAATCGCTGTCCACTGGAGGACTCGCGCGCGTTGTAATGTGTAGATTGTCGACACCAGTCGAAGCAGGTAATGGTTGGGGAAAGCATGAACGCGCACGACGACGACGACCACACCGACGGAGCCCTTCCGCGGCTCAAGCCCCGCGTGCTGCGACAAGAGGTGCTCGAGGCCCTGCGCAACGCGATACTCAATGACGACTTTGAGGTCGGGTCGCGCATCCTCGAGGCCGACGTCGCCGCGCAGATGGGCGTCAGCCGAGCCCCCGTGCGCGAGGCGATCCGTCAACTCGAACAAGAGGGACTCGTGCAGTTCTTCCCCCATCGCGGCGCCGTCGTGCTGGGACTGCCCGAGGCCGAGATCGACGCAATCTACGAGATGCGCGCCGTCATCGAGAGCCGGGCCATGGCCCGCGTGGCCGTGACCCTCACGCCCGAACAGGATGCCGAACTCGCCGATCTCATCGAACAGATGAAGGAGCCGCTCGCGAAGGGCGACATCGATCGCGTCGCCGAACTCGACTGGCAACTGCACGGCCTCATCATCGACCTCTCCGAGTTCAAGCTCCTGCGCCGCACGTGGCAGAGCCTCGACGGACTCGTGCGATTGCGTTCGTACCAGGCACTCGGCCGGCAGACCGACGCCTCGGACTACTTCACGCGCACGGCCATCGCGTCGCACCTCGCGCTGCTCGACGCCCTGCGCTCGCGCAATCCGGAGGTCGCCGCGGAAGCCGGGAGCGCGCACGTGCTCGAGGTGTCGGCGCTGCTCTCGCAGGAGCGTGCGCGGCAAAAGTAGCGGCGCGCTCTCACGACCGCCAGTCACTCTGGGCCGCCACTCACTCCGAGGAGCCGGGCGGGATCGCCACCCATCGCGCCACCTCGACGCCGTCACGCACGACGTGCGCCGAGCGCAGCGACGCGAACGCCATGCACACGTGATTCGGCACGATCTCGAGCCGCGTGCCGACCGGGAGGGTGCTCGGTTCGCCGTCCCCCGTCCAGCGCAGCCAGCCGTGCTCCTCAGAGACGGCGCTCACGATCCATCCGGGGGCGTTCACCACGAGACCGTGCCCGGGGTACTCGTCGCGGTGGGCGCTCGCGGGGACGAGGTCGGCCCCGAGGGACTTGGAGCCGGCATCCATGCACGCCCGACCGGGCTCGGGATGACTCACGACCGTCGCGACGACACGCACGCCCGTGCTCTCGAGGCTCGCGTTGCCGAGCGCGATCTGGCCGACGTCACCGAAGGCGTAGATGCCCGCGCGCACTTGCGTGACCCCCGGGGCGGCCGCGACGATCGCCGCCGTGGCGGAGGCTCCCATCGAGACGTGACGCAGGGGCACGCCGAGATTGCGAATGTCGTCCGCCGCCGCGACCATCACTCGTGCGGCCTCGAGGGAAGCCGCGACGAGAGCATCGCGGTCGGCGGCGGAGTAGGTCGAGCCCTCGTGCGTGTAGACGCCGACGAGCTCGACGCCGTCGAGCGCCGCGATCTCGGCGCCGATGCGCGGGGCGTCGGCGGGTGCCACTCCCTCTCGTCCGAGTCCCGTGTCGATCGCGAGCATCATGCGAACCGTGTGGCCCGCCGCGGCGAAGACGGCCCCGATGGAACGCGCGCCCTCCACGCTGTCGGTCGCGAGCGTGAGTTCGTCGACGCGGTCCGCGAGCGCGAGCGCCCGCGCGCCTTTGTCGGCACCCACGAGCGGGTAGGCGACCATGAGTCGGCGCACCCCGCCGTCGGCGAAAGCCTCCGCTTCTCCGAGCTTCGCGACGCACAAGCCGTCGGCACCGTGCTCGATCTGCAGCAGCCCCGCCTCGATCATGCGGTGCGTCTTCGCGTGCGGAAAGAGTTCTACTCCGTTCTCCCGCGTGATGGCGGCGAGCGCGTCGAGATTCGCGGCGACGCGATCCCAGTCGACGACGAGGGCGGGCGTTGAGACGTCGCCGAGCATCCACGGCGAGGCGGTGAGCGTGGTCACGAAATTCCTTCCATCGGGGTGATCGACACGGCGCGCCCCGACCGGGCGCCCTCGTAGAGGGCATCCGTCGCGCGAACGACGTGAGTCGCGAGCTCGCCCGTCATGCCCGCGGGCGGCGGAGCGCCGAGAGCGCACTCGATGAGCGCGCGCGTCGGCGCCGTGGGGTCGTAGTGACCGGATGCGCGCTCCCCGACGAACTCGACGACCTCCCCCGACGCGCGCACGAGCCGGGCGCAGTTGTCGTACGAGTCCACCCACAACTGGCCCGCGGAGCCATAGATCGCGAGGTGCCACTGCGGCTCTGCGCGATCCGGGTGGGTCGAGGCGCAACTGACCGCGGCACCCGCGCCGGACGAGAAGGTGAGGTTCGAGCTCACGTGGAGGTCGAGCTGCGAAGCGGGGGGCCACGTGGTCGCGGCTACCGACGCAAACTCGAGACCCGTGATCCAGCTCAGCAAGCCGAGTTGGTGGGACATTGAGACGGCCGCGGCGCCGCCACCGGAGACGGCGACGCTCGTGTAGGTCGTGGGCTCGGACGCGTCGGCGCCCTGCCAGCCACCGTCGGAACCGCCCGACAGCAACGCGCGCACGTTGACCGCGAGGTGACACATGACGTGCTCGATCTCGCCTATCTCGCCCACCTCGACGAGTTCGCGCGCGAGGGAGAACACAGGTGCGTGCGGCCAGCCAAACCCGACGAGCAGTGTGCGGTCGGCCGCCCGTGCGGCATCGAGCATGCGCTGCGCTGATCCCGCCTCGAGCGCGAACGGCTTCTCGACGAGCACATGAGCGCCGTGCTCGAGCGCTGCGATTACCTGCTCCTCGTGCCCGACCGGGGGACTCGAGACGACGACGATGTCGGGATCGAACGCGAGCAGCGCGCGCCAGTCGGTCGACCAGTCGGGCACGCCGAACTCGCGCGCGATCGATTCGGCACGGCCCGGAGTCGGGCTTGAGACGGCGGCCACCCGAACGCGATCGTCGGCCGTGAGCCCCGGGAGATGGCTCGACATCGACCAGGCACCCGCGCTCATCACGACGGCGGTGAGAGTCATGATGCCTCCTCGGCGATCCGGTCGCGTTCGATCTCGTCGACGAGTTCGGCCAGGCCTCGATCGAGCGACACCGTGGGCACGAAGGCGAGGAGTTCGTGCATGCGGTCGGTGCTGCCGACGAGTTCTCCACGGTAATACGGGATTAGCTCATCACGGTCGACGACGACGGCGTTGACGATGCGGCCGACGCGCGCGGCGGCGAAGTCGGCGATGTCGGCGTAGCTCGTGACCTCGTCGCCCGCGATGTTGATGATGGCGTCGTGGTCGAGGTCGAGCGCGCGGAGTGTCGCCGCGACCGCGTCGGAGAGGTGCAGCGGATTGAAGGTGGGGCCGCGGTCCGACGCGAGCGTCACTGGCTCCCCGCGCAGCACCGAGCCGATGAAGCGCGGCAGGGGGTTGGGCGTGCCCGCCCCGTACGGCAGGAAGTAGCGAAGGATAACCTTCGGGAAGTCCGTCGGCGTGTGGAGCACGACGAGTTCGGCCTGCGCCTTCGTGAGCGCGTAGAGGTCCATGGGGTTGGGTCGCGCGGACTCGACGAGCGGCTCGGGCGAGTGCCCGTAGACCCCGCCCGTCGACGCGTGGACGAAACGGGAGACACCCACGCGGCGCGCGTACTCGAGCACGCGCCAGGTGCCGATCACGTTGACCTCGAACGGCGCCGGGTCGCGCTCGTCCAGCGACTCGACGTCGATGAGCGCGGCCTCGTGGATGATCGCATCGAGGCTGCCCGGAAGAACCGTCTCGTCGAGCGGCCGAGCGAGATCCTGCTCGATGTAGTGCACGCCCGCGACCGGCACCGCGGGCGCGCGTCTGAGGAGCGCGAAGACCTCGTGGTCGGGTGCGAGCGCGGCGACGATCGCCGAGCCGAGGAATCCCCCGGCACCCGTCACGAGCACGCGCACGGTCGCGCCTACGCGTCGACGCGCTGGAAGAGCGCGCGGGTCGGCGACGCGTTCGCGATCTCGATCGCGAGCGGGGCCGCCGTAAGCAGCCCGCGACAGTTCGCGATCTCACGCAAGCGCACGAGGGGCGATAGCAGGAGCACGCGCTCCGCGAAGATGCGGCGCAAGTGACCGGTCGGGGCGTCGGGGTTCTCGAACCGCGGGCTGTCTCCACCGAAGAGCGAGAACTTGCGATCGATCACGAGGTCGGCGGCGGAATCGTCGAAGAACGGACAATCGGTCGTGAAGTCGGCGTCACGCCAGTGCGAGTCCCAACCGGTTCCGACGAGCAGGCCCATGCCCTCGGTGCCCTCCGGGCACAGCGCGTCGATGAGCGGCTCGATCTCGTGCGCGAAGATCGCCTCTCCGGGAGCCTTCTCGAGAAAAATACTCACTGTCGGAAGATTCGCCCAGCGCTCGAGGGGGTAGTCGTTGATCGCCGGGTCACCCTCGAAGCAGTGAGCTGACGACTCGATGTACGTGCCCGTCTGGGTTGGCATCGAGAGCGACTCCCAGTACACCGGAGGGTTGAGCCAGTCGGGCGGCGTCATCCGCTGGATCCGCGGGCCGAAGTACGGGTCGGCGTAGTGCCACATGCCCTCATACACGGGGCCGGACAGGTCGACTATAGGGAAGCTCATGGGCGCACCATCCTTGCTATCGAGCACCGCTCAGGCCGTTCTCGAGCGGCCTGCGGAAGAGAACGAAGAGCACCATGATCGGCACGGTACCCACGAGGCTCGCGAGCATGAGATTGCCCCAGTCGACGGCGAAGAGACCCACGCTCGACGAGGCGCCCACGGCAATCGGCCACTTGGCCTGATCGTTGAGGAAGGTCAGAGCGAAGATGTAGTCGTTCCAGCCGTACATGAAGGCGAAGATGCCGGTCGCGACGATGCCCGGGACCGCGTTCGCGACGAGGATGCGAACCAGGAAGGTGAAGCCGCTCGCGCCGTCGAGCGACGCGGCTTCCTCGACCTCACGCGGCAGAGCCTCGGCGAAGAACCCCGTGAGTAGCCAGATCGAGAAGGGGAGCACGAACGCGGCCGCGACGAAGATCACGCCCCAGAAGTTGTTGAGCGCACCCGTCGATGCGAGGAGGCGGAAGAGCGGGATGATGAGCACCGCGGGCGCGACGGTCTGGGTGACGATGATGAGAAGAAGGAACGTGCGCTTGCCGAAGAACTCGCGCCGCGCGAGCACGTAGCCCGCGGGGATCCCGAATACGAGCACGACGAGCGCGACCCCGCCCGCGATGATGGCGCTGTTGCGCACCCACGTCCAGATCGCGTCGTCGCCGAGCACCCTGGTGATGTTCTCGAGCGTGAAGAGCTGGGGGATCCAGGTCTGTGGCCCCGCGAGTTCGTTGGCGCCTTTGAAGATGGCCCCGAGCGCGATGAGTGTCGGCAGGATCGCGAGGATCACGGCGAGCCCGATGAGCACGAACTTGAGAACCCCGAGGGGCCAGTGCGAGGGAATGGTGCGGTTCATCGCGTCGCCTTCCGCCGTGTGGATTGGGGCGCGGGCCCGATGATCTGCCTCGCGTAGATGACCGAGGGGATGATGAGTGCGATCGACACGAGCACGGCGATCGCCGAGGCCTCCGCGAACTCCTGGCTGCGGAAGGCGAGCTTGTAGAGGTAGGTCGCGAGGATGTCCGTCTTGTTCGCGGGACCACCGCCCGTGAGAACCGCGATAATCGGGAACGAGTTGAACACGACGATCGCATTACTCATGAGCGTGATCTGGATCATGCGCTTCATGAGCGGAATCGTGAAGTACCAGTCGCGGACGAACGGGTTCGACGTCTCGAGCGCGACCGCTTCGAAGATCTCCTCGGGGATCGACTTGATCGCCGCCGAGAGCATCATGACTGTGAACGGGATCGACGCCCACGCACCGATGAGGATGAGCGTGATCGTGGAGTCGGGCGGGACGGCGAGCCACTCCCGGGCGAGGTCTCCGAGACCGATGGCCCGCAGCGTCGTGTTCACGACGCCTACGTCGCGCAGACCGAAGGACCACACGACGGCGCTGATCGCGAGGGCGCTCGCCCACGGCAGCATGAGCAGCACGCGAACGATCGTGCGTCCGCGGAACGGACGGTGCAGCAGTAGGGCGAGAACGATCGACAGCACGGTCGTGAGCACGAGCACCCCGACCGTCCAGATGATCGTCTGCAAAGTCACGTTCCAGAAGAGCGGGCGGGTGAGCACCTCGGCGTAGTTGTCGAGGCCCGCCCACCCCTTGGTGCCCATGATGCCGGCACTCTCCTGCAGGGACATGACGACCGACCAGCCCAACGGCACGGCGAACACGGCGATCAGCAGCACGGCGGCCGGCACGAGGTACATGTAGGTACCCAGTGTCGCCGTACGGCGTGCCTTCGCTCTGCTGCGCGGAATCGTGGACTGGTCGGTCGTCATCGGATCAACCCAAGCTGTCGATCAGGTTGGTGCAGACCGCCTCCGGGGTGGACTCCCCGAGGTAGAGCGACTGCATCTCGGTCTCACCGAGCGCCTGGAGCTGGGCCCACTGGTCGCTCAGGGGAGCGAACTTCGCGGTCGGCAGTGCATCCACGAAGGGCTTCAGCTCGTCCGTCTGGAAGTACGGGTCCGCGAAGTCTCGCGTGAGCGAGGGGAGGAAGCCGCGCTCCTGCAGGAACGGCACCTCGACCTCGGCCGAGAGCAGGAACTCGAGAACCTCGCCGACCTGCTCGTCGCTCGCCTTACCGCCCGTGAAGGATGCCCACGCATCCGCGACCGCGAGGGTCGACTGCGTCGTGCCCTTTGGCAGCGGTGCGACGCCGAAGTTCACATCGGCGAGCGACCCGAGCAGCCACGGACCGGAGATGGTCATCGCGGTCGCGCCGCTGATGAACTTGTCCTGGATGTCGGGGAGGTCGGACGAGGTGGGGTTGGCCTGCGTCACACCATCGAGCACCATGTCCTGAAGGAGCTGCATGCTCACCTCGCACTTCTGGGGATCGATCTCGATCGTGTCTCCACTACCGAAGTCACCGCCGTTGGACCAGTAGACGTAGGGGAACCACGCCGCGAAGGTCTCGTTTCCGGTGCCCTGGATGGCGAAGCCCGAGTCGAGCCCGCCTGCGGCCTTGGCCGCCTTCGCGGCGGCAATCAGGTCGTCCCAGGTCGCGGGGGGTCCGTCGATCAGGTCCGCGTTGTAGTAGAGGCCACGCGTGGACGTGCCATAGGGCGCCGCGACGAGCTTGCCGTCGTAGGTTGCCTGCTCAGCGATCGTCGGCTCGAAGCCCTCGGCGGTCTCCGGGGTCAGGATCGTGGACATGTCGCGCAGGGAGTCCGCGAACGACGGGATCCAGGCGGTCGGCGAGCTCGAGATGTCCGGCGGGTTGCCACCCTGCAGGCGCGTCGTGAGCGTCTGCTGGAGATCATTGGCGGGGACGACCGTGATGTTGAGCTCGTAGCCCTTGTCGAGGTCGTTGAACGCGGCTGACGTGGACTCGGCCCACGCGTCGATTGCCGCGTCGTAGCCGAAGACGTACAGCTCGACGCTCTCGGCCTGGCCTCCGTCGGAGGCGGAACACGACGTCAGCAGACCGGCGCCGAGAAGTGCGGCGCTCGCGACTGCGATGTATTTCCTTGCTCTCATCTGAACTACTCCTTATCTGGGTGAAGGGGGTGGTGCGGTTGTGCTCCAGCCCGGTGCGCGACGGTGCGCGGTGGGTCAGGTCGGGATGGCGACGATCGCGTCGATCTCCACGTCGAACCCGCGAAGCTCGACCGGGATGGTCGTGCGCACGGGATACGGCTCGGTGAGGAACTCCTTCGCGAGTTCGTTGAACTCCGCGAAGTCGTCGAGGCTCTTGAGATAGACGCCGTAGCGGATGGTGTGCTCGAGGCTCGTGCCCGCGGCCTCCGCGTTGGCGGCGAGGTTCGCGAACGTGCGGCGCACCTGGTCGGCGAAGGTCTCGCCCACGCGCTGTCCGTTCTCGTCGAAGGGGCCCTGGCCGGCGAGGTAGAGCACGCCGCCGTGAACGACTCCGGGTGAGTAGGGTCCGGCGGGCGGCGGGGATGCGGGGGAACTGATTGGAGTGATCATGGGGTCCTTTCGGCTGGGTGGGTGGTCAGTCGGTGATCGCGAACACGCCTTCGCGTGCCATGTCGCCGAGCACGCGGTCCGCGGTCTCGAGCGTGCGGTCGATGTCGTCGTCGGTGTGGGCTCCCGAGATGTGGTTGCGCTTGAGAGTCATCGGATACATGACGAAGCCCGCGTCGGTCATGCGGCGGTGGAACATCGCGTAGGCGGTGTCGTTATTGCGCAGGAGGTCCCGGTACCCGCGCACTGGTCCGTCCATGAAGTACGTGACGAAGACCGAGCCAATTCCCGTGACGATCGAGGGGATCGAGTGCCGCGCGGTAATCTCGGTGAGACCCGCGCGCATGCGGTCGCCGAGGCGATACACGTGGTCGTGGAAGCCCACCGTCGGATCACTGATGAGCGACAGGGTCGTGATCGCCGCGGCCATCGACGCGGGGTTGCCGTTGAAGGTTCCCGCAAGCAACACGTCGCCGCCCGCCGACGAGAACCGGCTCATGAGTTCGGTACTCCCTCCCATGCCCGCGACCGCGTGGCCGTTGCCCATCGATTTGCCGTAGGTGGTGAGGTCGGGCGTGATGCCGCTGATCTGCTGGTAGCCGCCGGGCGCGTGTCGGAACCCCGTGATGACCTCGTCGAAGATGAGGATCGAACCCTCGCGCGTCGTGATGTCGCGCAGTCCCTGCAGGAACGCCTGTTCGGGCAGCAGCGCGCCGACGTTGTGGGGAACTGGCTCGAGAATGATCGCCGCGATCTGGTCGGGGTACTTCGAGTAGAGCGCCTCGACGCTCTCGAGGTCGTTGAACTCGGCGATCACGGTCGAGTCGATGGCGTCGTCGAGGATGCCCCCCGAGAGCGGATCGCGACCGTAGGCCTTGTCCGGGGCCGACGCCACGTTGCGAGCGACCGCGTCGTGCCACCCGTGGAAGCAGCCCTGGAACTTGAGCAGCAGTTTGCGGCCCGTGACCGCGCGGGCGAGCCGCACCGCCTGAAACGTCGACTCGGTGCCGCTCATCGTCGTGATCGACATCTCGACCGAGGGGATGAGCTCGGCGACGAGTCGCGCGCACTCTACCTCGAGCTCCGAGGTTCCCAGGCCGACGACGTCGAGCGTGCCAAAAGTCTCGGCGACGGCGGCGTCGACGCGATCATCGCTGTGGCCGAGCAGCGTCGCACCGAACGCGCAGTGGTAGTCGACGTAGGAGCGTCCGTCGAGGTCGACGAGGGTCGCTCCCCGCGCCTCGCGGAACCCGAAGGGGCTGCCGATGTTGCGGGTGGCGGAGTTCACTCCACCCGGAATGAGGCGTCGCGCCTCCCGCTCGAAGGCGGCGGTGTCGAACGTGGTCTGGTTGTGCAACGGTGTTGCCTCTCTGGTTCTGGAAAGGGTCGAAGGTGGTCAGGGACGGACGCGCGGGTCCGGCAGGTTGAGCAGCGCGAGGGAGTCGCGGTTGATGATCGACTCGACGGTCTCCTCGAGCACGTGCGGCAGGTCCCCCGCGCGCAGGGTCGCGAGGTGACGGAGCTTCTCGATCGCGAAGGCTGGCTCCCAGAGCGGGTAGTCGCTGCCGAAGAGCAGCTTGTCGGTGACGCGCCACTCCTGCGCGTTCACGAGGGCGAGATATCCGTCCATGGGGCGGGCCCAGCTCGCCGATACGTCCGCGTAGACGTTGGCGTGCTTGCGCAGAACGACATTGGCATCGCGCTGCCACGGGTGACCCATATGCGCCATGATCTGCTTCATGTCCGGATGACGCCGCGCGACCTCCTCGACGACGAGCGGCTGGCTCAGCGACAGTCGGCCCTGGGGACTCGGCGTTGCTCCCATGTGCCAGAGCAGCACCATCCCGCGCTCGGTCACGATGCGGTAGAAGTCGTCGAAGTCGTCGGACATGGGGTCGAAGAGCGAGAGCACCGGGTAGAGCTTGACGCCCTTAAACCCGAGCTCGTGCGCCTCGTCGAGCTGGTCGCGCCAGTCGCCGTCGAGCGGGTCGAGCGCGGTGAACGCGATCGTCGGGGTCACGAGTTGCTTCTGGAATTCGGCGACGTAGCTGTTGGGCGTGTGCACGCCAGCCCGCGTCGCTGCCAGCCCGAAGACGATGGCGACGTCGACCCCCGCGGCCTGCATGACCTCGTCGTACAACGCGGGAGTGACCGTCGGGTAGGGCTGCCCGTAGGCCGGCTCCCAGTTCTTCTTGTGCTCGTCGCCCCAGTGCTCGGGCAGGAGGTTGTGGCTGTGGACGTCGACGATCATGCGAGGGCTCCCGGGTAGCTCCCGCGCACGGTTCGCAACGCCGACAGGAAGCGGGAGTTGTTCCCCAGCGCGGTCGCAGTCTCGGTGAGGAGGGGGAGGAGTTCCGCGCGCCTCGTCTCCTCGATCTCGCCGCTCGGGCCCGACACGCTCACGGCAGTGAGTGCGCCGACGCTGTTGGGAACGAGGATGGCGATACACGTGACACCCGAATCACGTTCCTGCAGGTCGACGCTGTACCCGCGATCGCGGATGCGGTCGAGTTCGTCATGCAGTCCCGCGAGGGTCGTGATGGTGTTGGGGGTGAACCCGAGGTACGGCTCTTCGGGCAGGTGATCCCGTACGCGATCACGGGGCAGGCCCGAGAGCAGCACCTTGCCGAGCCCTGTGCAGTAGACGTGGTCGAGGGTGCCGTTGCTCGAACGAAAGCGCAGAGCGCGGTCGGGTTCCTGCACGCAGACGTGGAGCACCGACGTGCCAGAGAGCACCCCGAGGTTCGCGGTGAAGCTCGTGCGATCCGCGAGTGAGCGAAGGTACGGCGCCGCGAGTTCGACGGCGTCGGCGCGACGCACGACGCGGTCGGCGATCTCGAGCATCGAGTCCCCGATCTCGAACTGGGGCGGGTCGCCGACCCGTTGCACGAAGCGCTCATCCTCGAGCACCGCGAGCAGGCGCACGAGCGTCGACTTGGGAACGCCGAGTCGGGGCGCGAGCTCGGCGAGCGACAGGGGCTCGTCGCTCGCGCCGATCTCCTTGAGCAGCGACAGAGCACGCGCGAGACCCTGTGAGTGATACGACGTGGCACGCTGTTCCATGTTGGTCATCATAGGTAGCCCGGAGGCGTATGGGCCCCACAAAGCTTTGTTAAATTCTCGTAACACGACATGGAACGCAGGCCGGTCCTATACTCCTCAGACGCCCCTTCCGCCCCTCAGCGAGACGACGATGACCCCACCGACCACGCCCGAGACCGCGCACTACCTCGTCGCTTCCCGCGGCGAAACACCAGGTCATGGTCTAGTTTCGGTCGGCGTCGCCGAGGAGGTGGTGGGTACCCGCCTGCTCGCTCCAGCCGACCAGTTGTCGTGCATCGCCCTGCACCCCACCCGTCGAGTCGTCTACGCAACGGCCGGACGCGGCACCCCCGGACGTCTCCTCGCGTGGCGCCTCGACGACGACGCAACGACGGTGCTCACCGACGTGCCGTCGGCGGACGACGAACTCGAACCATGCCACGTGGCGGTGGATCCGAGGGCGCGATACGTCGCTGTTGCCAACTACACCTCGAGTGAGATCGCGCTCTGGCGGGTCGACCGGCACGGGCGTCCAACTGGCCCTCCCGTGCGTGTGCCGCTCGTCGGTTCGGGTCCGGATCCGCAGCGTCAGGAGGCGGCTCACCCTCACCAGATTCACCTCGTCGACGGCGGGGAGCGAATGGTCGTGACCGACCTGGGCGCGGACCTCATCCGCGAGTTCGCCGTGCAATTCGACGGGGATGTGATGTCCTCGGTTGACGAGATCGCCGTGACACGGGTGCCCGCGGGCACGGGCCCACGTCACCTCGTCTGGCTCGCGGACGGTCGAGTCGCCGTGAGCGGTGAACTCACCTCGACGTTGCTCGTCGGGCGCCTCGGGGGCGGCTGGCATGTGCTCGAGTCGACGCGCGAGCGCGGTGTCGTCACAGGCCGCACCAATCGCAACTACCCCGGCGACATCGCCCTCTCCCCGGGGGGCGAGTACGTCTACCTCGCCAATCGCGGATACGACACCGTGAGCATCTTCGACGTGCGCGCCGAGGTCCCCGTTCTTCTGACCGAGATTCACGCGACGGTCGCCTGGCCGCAACACTTGCTCGTCGAACCAGACAGGCTGCTCGTCGCGGGGTGGGATACCTCGGCGATAGCTCGCTTCACCCTCGTCGACGGGCTCCCCCGTGACGTGCGGCACCTGCCCGTGGACTCGCCAGGGTGGATACTGCGCGCCTCGTTGTAGCGTCCAATGCTGGGCCCAGCAGCGCGGAGCGGTTCTTTCCGTTGCGGCGGTCAGGTCGGTGTCGGCGGGTTCTTGCGTCCCTGGCCGCGGCCGAGGAAACGCCGGGACCCATGCCATATCCGCGACGTCGGCGCCGCATCAGCGTGTGGCACGAGAACCTTAGACCTAGCGCCCCGCGGGCGCCGACGCGAACAGGTTGAGCCCGAGCGTCTCGCTCAGAAAACTCGTCGCGAGTTGACCCCGCACGCTATTGCCAGCTGGGTCGAGCTGCGGCGAGAACGTGGCCATTCCGACCTTTCCGGGAGCGACCGTGATGATTCCCCCGCTGACGCCGCTCTTGGCTGGCAGACCCGTCTCGAATAACCACGCACCTGATCGCTCGTAGAGTCCGGCCGTCGCGAGCACCGCGAGCACTCGCTTGCACGTCAGCGCGCTCACGACGCGCTGACCTGTCACGGGGTTGACCCCGCCGCCCGCGAGCGTCGCGCTCATGACCGCGAGATCGGCGACCGTCACCGCGACCGAACACTGCCGCGTGTAGACCTCGGTGGCCTCGAGCGGATCGCTATAGATGCGACCGTAGCTCTCTAGCAGTCGTGCGATTCCCTGATTGCGCTGGTTGGACGCCGCCTCCGAGCGGTACACATCGTGATCGATCGCGAGCCGCCGCCCGGCAAACCGAGATAACCCGTCGAGCGCGAAGAGCCACCGTTCATCCGCCGAGCGACCGGGCAGCAGGCTCGTCGTCGCGATCGCTCCCGCGTTCACCATGGGGTTCATCGTGCGCGCCTCGTTGAGTTCGATCGCCATGACCGAGTTGAACGGCAGACCCGTGCTGTTGACACCGATGCGGTCCCTGACTGCGGCTTCACCGATCTCGTCACACACGAGCGCGAGCACGAAAGGCTTCGACACCGACTGCATCGAGAACTCCGCCGAGGCATCCCCCGCCGTGTAGATCGCCCCATCCGTCCCGACGAGGGCGAGACCGAAGAGCGAAGGGGAGGCGGCAGCGAGCGCAGGGATGTACCCGGCTACCTCCCCCTCGACTACGGGGGCGAACCGAGTCCATGCCTCGTCGAGCAGGTGACGCACGACGTCGGGTGCGGGCAACTCGCCGGTCGAGACGACAGGGATGTGGCCCGCGACGTGCGCGTGGGGGTTCTGCAACACCGGGGAAGGGTATGCGGCACGCCGATTACGTGCGCCGCACTATCCACAGGGCCGCGGTTTCGATACGCCCCTGCAGGGCTACTCAACCGCCGACGGACCTACAGGTCGCCGGCGCTCACGCCGAACGTGTCACAAGCCTCGGGACCGCCCTGGTACCCCGCGAGGAACCAGCGCTGACGCATCTCGCTCGAACCGTGCGTCCACGTCTCCGGCGTCACCTGGCCCTGCGTGGCCTCCTGGATGCGGTCGTCACCCACCGCGGATGCGGCGCTGAGCGCGTCGCGAATCTGCTGGTCGGTCACCGGTTCGAGGAAGGTCACACCGTTCGCATCCTTGATGGTGGATGCCGCACCGACCCACGCGCCCGCAAAGCAGTCCGCCTGAACCTCGAGGCGCACCCCGTCAGAGGCAGGCCCCGTGTCGCGCAGGTCGAGGCCCTCCATGATGCCGTTCACGTTCTGGATGTGGTGACCCCACTCGTGTGCGATGACGTACATCTGGGCGAGCGGACCACCCGAGGAACCGAAGCGATTCTGCAAGTCGTCGTAGAAAGCGGTGTCGGCGTAGATGGTCTCGTCGGCCGGGCAGTAGAACGGCCCCACCGCGGAGGTCGCGCCGCCGCATCCGGTGTTCGTCTGACCCGTGAAGAGCACGACCTGTGTCGAGCGGTACTGCCCGCCGAGGGTCGGCATGATGTCGCTCCAGTAGGTCTCGAGCGAAGCCGCGGCGCCCTTGATGCGGCAGTCGAGGTTGGCGTCGGCGTCCGCGCCCGTGTCGCATTGCGCGAGGCTGTCGTCGGGGCCGGTCGGTTGGCCGCCGCCCGTGCCGCCGCCCGCGAGGCCCGTGAGGTCGACGCCGAGCAACTGGGAGAGTAGGAAGAGCCCCACGACGAGAAGTCCACCACCGCCTACCGCGATTCCGGTGTTGCGCCCGCGTCGGGATACTCGGCCGCCGCCGATGTTCGCGTTGTCATTGAAGCTCATGTTCTGACGCTACTACCCGGTGTGCGACGCGGCATCAACCCGTGCATTTTCGGCGGGGCGAGGCGTAGCGTGTGACGCATGCGCGAATCCCGAGACATCGCCCGGCAGATTACCGTCGCGACCAGTGCCACTTTTGCCATGATCGGGGCGTTCGTCGGCTCAGGCGCGGCGGGCGGCACCCCCATCCAAAACGCCGCGGGTGGTGCCCTGGCTGCCGACTCCACCCTCATCGCCCCCGACACCCCCGCGTTCTCCATCTGGTCGGTCATCTATCTCGGGCTCATCGCCTACGCGGTGTGGCAGCTGCTCCCCGGGCAGTCTGCGGCCGAGCGTCACCGCCGACTGGGGTACTGGGTGGCGGCGTCGCTCGTGCTCAACGCGCTCTGGATTCTGAGCATCCAGTTCGACCTACTCGTCTTGAGTGTGCCCATCATCGTGGTGCTTCTCTCGGTTCTCATCCGTTCGTTCTTCATCTGCCTCGAGAACCGCCCGACGTCGAAGGTGGATGCCCTCATCACCGACGGCACGATGGGTCTGTACCTCGGCTGGGTGTGCGTGGCGACCGCCGCCAACGTCACCGCCGTTCTCGTCGCCGCAGGATTCGACGGCTTCGGCCTTGCACCCGAGGTGTGGGCGGTTCTCGTGCTCGCGGTCGCCGCCGCGGTGGGTGTCGCGCTCGCCCTGCGCGGCGTCGGCCGGATCGCGCCCGCGCTCTCCCTCGCGTGGGGTCTCGTCTGGGTCGGGGTGGGTCGCCTCGGCGGTGAGCCCTACTCCGTTACCACGGGCATCGCGGCACTCGTCGCAGCAAGTATCGTGCTCGTCGTGACCATTGCAGTTCGTGTGACCCGGGGACGCGCGTCCCTCGAATCCAGCGCCGCGTGAGCGAGGCGCACGAGCCACACCGCTGGCGGTGGGCAGGGCTCGTCTTCATCAGCATCGCCGTCGCGCTCATCATCGTTGACTCCACGATCGTCAACGTCGCGATCCCCTCGGTCGTCGACGACCTCGGCATCTCATCGACCGAGGTTCAGTGGGTTCAGGAGACGTACACGCTCGTGTTCGCGAGCCTGCTGCTGGTCTTCGGCACCCTGGCTGACCGGTTCGGGAGGCGACGTCTGCTGCTCATCGGCGTCGTGATCTTCGCGCTCGCCTCCGTGCTCGCCGCCCTCGCGCCCAATGGCGAACTGCTCATCGCGTCGCGACTCGTGCAGGGAATCGGCGGCGCGATGATCCTGCCCGCCTCCCTCTCGATCATCAACGCCACCTTCCGCGGTCGCGAGAGGGCAATCGCCTTCGCGGTGTGGGGTTCGACGATCGGCGGTATGGCCGCCGTTGGCCCCCTTCTCGGCGGCTGGCTCACCACCTATTTCTCGTGGCGTTGGGCGTTCGGCATCAACGTGCCCCTCGGCGTCATCATCATCATCGGTGTGCTGCTCTTTGCCATCGAGTCGCGCGAGGAGGGCATCCCACGCCGCATCGACCTGGTCGGCGCCGCCCTGTCGGTCGTGTTCTTTGCACCGCTCGTGTTCGGTCTCATCGAGGGGCGCACCTTCGGATGGTTCGTCAGCGACACACCGCCGTCGTGGTGGACGTGGGACATCTCGCCCATCCCGTTCACGTTCCTGCTCGCGCTCATCGGCGGTATCGCGTTCGTCGCGTGGGGTGTGCGCCGTGAACTTCGCGGGGAGAGCACGATGCTCGCGTTCGGGCTGCTGCGCATCCCCTCATTCCGCAACGGCAACATCGCCGCACTCATCGTCTCGCTCGGCGAGTTCGGAATCATCCTGTCGCTGCCGCTGTGGCTGCAGAACGTGCTCGGCTACGACGCGCTGCAGACCGGATTCGTCATCCTCGCGCTCGCCGTCGGCTCGTTCGTCGCCTCCGGTTTCGCGGGAGCGTTCGGCAACAAGGTGTCGCCGGTCACCATCGTGCGCGTGGGTATCGGGGCCGAGATCGTCGGCCTCATCATCGTCGCGTTCGCGATCACACCCGACGCCGAATGGTGGCACATCGTTCCCGGACTCTTCGTCTACGGCTTCGGCGTCGGCCTCGCCACGGCCCAGCTCACCAGTGTCGTGCTGAAAGATGTGCCGCTCACGCAGAGCGGGCAGGGCTCAGGCACGCAGAGCACCGCCCGCCAGATCGGCTCCGCGCTGGGCATCGCGATCCTCGGCACGATCCTCTTCACGTCGCTCGGCGCCGGCCTCGAGTCTCGCCTGGAGGCGCGCTCCCTGCCGAGCGACCAGATCACGAAGATCGTCGACGTCGTGGTCGACTCTGCGGGCACGGCCATCCCCGCGCTCGACGCGCAATCGGCGGATGTCGCTGCCGACGCACGCGCCTCATTCAGTGACGCCACCCGATGGTCGGCTCTCGCGGCGGCCGGCTTCCTTGCCGTGGGCTTTCTCGCGACGCTCCGCCTCACCGGCTCGGGACGCACGGAGGACGGGGAGTCAGGGCCGACCGTGGACTCAACCGACGCGGGTTCCGGCTCGAGCTAGCGGCTCCAGAGGCTCAAGAACTCGTGCGTGGAGAGCACGTCGTGCACGAGTCCCGCGGTCAGCTCGGTGCACTCGTCGCTTTGCACGCTCGCGCAGTTCGCCTCGCGCCAGAGTCCGCCCCGCCACGTTGCATAGGTGAACCCGGTATCGACCGCGAGCAGATCGTCGGGGATGCCCGTCATCTGTTCGAGCAGCAGAAAGGTGTCGGCGCCGCTCGCGGCGATGTCGACGCTCTCGTCGAGCAGGGTCGAGCACATCGAGTCGACGGGGATGTCCCCCTCGACGCAACTCGCGTCGAGCCACCGGGTGTGCCACTCGTCGAGGGCGGCCTTGACGTGGTCGACCGAATTGAGCACGTCGTCTTCGGTCGGCTCGGGCGCGAAGGTTGAGGTCGACGCCGGGCCGGCGCCCGGATGGTCGACCGGTGCCGGCGCGACGCAGCCCGCGAGAATGACCGCGGGCGCGGCAAGAACGGCGAGCGTGATGAAGGGTCGTGATGAAGTCATGCCCCGAAACTACGGATGATGCGGGCGCCGCACGCGAGCTAACTCCGCCGAGCAACCCCCGTGCAACGCACGACTACGCAGGCAGCTCGGTGGCTACACGTTTCTCGACCGGCTTCTCGGCCGCCGTCTTCTCGTCGACCGGCAGCGTCCCCGCGGCACGGAGGCCCTCGTAGTACGCCATCGCTGCATCCTGACGCTCCTTCTCATCGCCGAGGGCGATGGGAGCGAGGATGTGCTCGGGGGTGAACTCGAAGGCGGCGACAAGCGGCAGAGCGTGCTCGCGCAGGCGCGGCAGCAGACGGTCGTCGATGTACGAGGTGATCGCCTGGGCGCGCTGCGCCGAGATGCGTCCGTGGATGAGGTACCACGCCGCGTGCTTTTCGATGAGGCCGAGGCCGAACAGGTCGCGCAACCACGTGAGCACCTGACGCGTGCCCTCGTGCTCGATCTTCTCGATGCCGTCGGTGAAGGCCTCCCACTGAAGCAGCTCGCCGTGAGCGCGAGCGGCCTCGATGAGGGCGTTCTGGTTGCTGTTGAAGAGCTGCGCAGCCTCCATCTTGGGCATCTTGCTCGCATTGCGCAGGTGACCCGCGATATCGGCGACCATCGTCTGCACGCGATCGGTGAGCAGCTGGCGCTGCGAGTCGGTGTCCCGCACGTAACCGACCGAGCGCGCCGTCGACCCGAAGTCGACGACCGACTGGGCGAGCCTGCGCAGACCGGTGCGGTTGATGGCGGCGTCGCCGACCTGCTCGGCGACGAAGGTAGCGAGAGCCCCAGCATCCGCCCCCGCAAACTTCTTCGAGTAGTCGGTGAGCAGGCGTTTGGCGACGAGCTGCAACAGCACGTTATTGTCGCCCTCGAAGGTCGCGTAGACATCCATGTCGGCGCGCAAGC
>CAYZHZ010000027.1:9197-23203 GCA_964477625.1 uncultured Salinibacterium sp. | reverse complement strand
GCCGCGGGCACGCTGCCGGCCGAGCCCTTGTAGTTGGTGTCGAGGTAGCCCTTGATGATGAGGCCGACACCGAGGGTCGCGATGAATCCGTTGACCTTGAGCTTGGTGACGACGAGGCCGTTGGCGAGGCCGATGACGATAGCGACGCCCAGCGCGAGCAGCACGCCCTGCGCGATGTTATTGGCGCTACCGCGCATCGTCTCGGCGGCGAGCAGACTCGAGAGGCTGATGACGTAGGGCACCGAGAGGTCGAGCGATCCTGTCAGGATCACGAGGGTTTGCCCGATGGCGACGAGCCCGAGCACGCTCATCCCGGTGAGGATGTCGCGGATGTTGCCCATCGAGAAGAAGTTGCGTCCCGCGGTCGACACCAGGATCGCGCCGATGATGAGCACGACGATGAGCGCGATGTACACGATCACGGTCGAGTCGAGGCGCATCCGCCGCTTCGGGCGGGAAGTCACGGTGCTGCTCATGCGAGTTCCTCCAGTGGGCCGTTCAGCGTGCCGGTGGCGGCGGAGAGGATGGTCTCTTCGGATGATCCGGGTTCGAGTTCGGCGGTGATGCGCCCGTCGTGCATGACGAGGATGCGGTCGGACATCCCGATGACTTCGGGCAGCTCCGACGAGACCATGAGGATGGCGACACCGGATGCGGCGAGCTCGCGCATCAACTGGTACACGGCGACCTTCGCGCCGACGTCGATACCCCGGGTCGGTTCATCCAAGATCACCACCTTGGGTGTGGTGGCCAACCACTTGGTCAGCACGACCTTCTGCTGATTGCCGCCGGAGAGAAACTGCACCTCTTGGTCCATGCCGCGGAACGAGATCTCCAGCGACGACAGGATGCCCGGAACTTCCCGACGCACCTGCCGGGTGCGAGAAGCGAACACACCGCGTATGACCAGCAGCGTGTTATCCAGAACCGACTGGTGCAACGCCAGACCCTGCGCCTTGCGGTCCTCGGTGATGAGCGCGAGGCCGTGTTTGACCGCGCGGCGCGTGGTGCGCGCCACGAACGGATTCCCATCGAGCGTCATGACCCCGCGAGTGAACGGCACGGCGCCGAAAATGGCCTCCGCGAGCTCGGTGCGACCGCTGCCCTGCAGGCCCGCGACCCCGACGATCTCGCCGGCGCGCAGCTCGAGATCGATGCCATCGACGTAGCCGTTGCCCCCGCCCGCCACCGTCAGCCGAGCAGCACCCACCTCGGTGCCCTCGAGCGCGGGCGGGAAGAAGGTGGAGATCGAGCGGCCGACCATCAGACGCACGAGGCTCTCGGGGGTGAGCTCGGTGGTCGGGCCCGACCAGACGAGGGCACCATCCTTGAGCACCGTTACGGTGTCACACAGGTCGAAGACCTCCTTGAGTCGGTGCGAGACGTAGAGGATGGCGACGCCGCGGCTCTTCAGACGCTGGATGATCGCGTGCAGCAGCTCGACCTCGTGGTCGGCGAGAGCGGCGGTCGGCTCGTCCATCTGGATCACGCGCGCGTCGAACGACAGCGCCTTGGTGATCTCGACGATCTGCTGCTCGGCGACCGAGAGGCTCGCGACTCGCGCGTTCGGATCGATGAAGTCGATGCCGAGTTCGTCGAGCAGGGCGCCGGTCGCCCGAGCCATGCCCGCGTTGTCGACGAAGCCGGCCCGGCGGGGTTCGCGCCCGAGGAAGACGTTCTCGGCGACGGTGCGTTCGGGGAGCAGATTGAACTCCTGGAAGACGGTCGCGAGCCTGGCCTGCATGGCTTTGATGGGATGCGCGAAGTCGACGCTCGCACCGTCGAACAGTACCTCCCCCGCGTCGCGCTGGTGGACGCCCGCGAAGATCTTCATGAGGGTCGATTTGCCCGCGCCGTTTTCACCGACGAGGGCGTGCACCGATCCGGGGGCGAGTTGCAGGGAGACACCGTGCAGCACCGCGACCCCGAAGAACGCCTTGGAGACGTCGCGGGCCTCGAGAATGGGCGCGGTCATGCGCTGTCCAGGGTCGAGCACAGGGGAATCGTCATTGATCGATATCTCCGTCGGTGTGGGGCGTGGAGAATGTTTACTACACGAACGCTACCCAGGAGGGGTGGATCGGTCAAGCACGTTGCCGAGTCAGGTTCGGTCAATCCGCAAAAACTCGGGAAATGCGGCGATGGCAGTGTCGGCAGGATTGCGCGCATCCACTCTCCCGATGTAGTTTCTCTACATACGCCCGCACCGCGCGGCGTTCGAGTGTCGAAGGAGTTACTCGTGGCCGAACGCTTCACGGGCCGCCGCATCGCCGTCATCGGCGCCGCGGGCGGGATCGGCGCAAACCTCAGCGAATCCCTCAATCGACAGGGAGCCACGGTGTACGCACTCGACGTGCGCAAGCCGGAGGGCCTGACCCCGGGCATCCTGCCGTTCGAGGTGAACGTGAGTTCAGAAGAATCCGTCGCCTCCGTCGTCGCCGAACTCTACGCACTCGGGCCCGAGCCCATCGAGCTCGTCAACAGCGCGGGTGTCGTCGAGAACGACGTCGCGGCCGATGAGATGCAGATGGCCGAGTACGACCGCGTGATGGGCGTCAACCTGCGCGGCGTCTTCCTCGCGTGCCGTGACTTCGGGCGCGAGCTACTCGCCCGTGGCGGGGGCGCCATCGTGAACGTCGCGTCGATGTCGGGCAATCACGTCGTCAACTACCCGCAGAAGCAGAGTGTCTACAACACCTCGAAGGCAGGTGTGGCAGCCCTCACCCGCTCGCTCGCCGTCGAGTGGGGTGCGCGCGGCGTGCGAGTCAACTGCGTATCGCCCGGATATGTTGACACCCCGCTCAACTCCCTGAAGAAGCACATGCACGAGGGGTGGAAGGCCGACACGGTGCTCGGCCGATTCGCAACCCTCGCCGAGGTTTCTGGTGCGGTCGAATACCTACTGAGTGACGAGGCCGCCTACTGCTGCGGCACCGAACTGCTCATCGACGGCGGCTCGTCACTGCGATGATCATCTCCCACGACCTGGGCACGACAGGCAACAAGGCAACCCTCGTCGACGAGACGGGCACCGTCATTGCCGCCGTGACCGTGAGCTATGAGACCGACTTCGCCCAGGGCGGCAAGGCCGAGCAGCGGCCGGGCGACTGGTGGCGGGCACTGTGCGAGGCGACGAGAACCCTGCTTGCCGGGCATCCGGATGCGCGTATCGCCGGCGTGAGCTTCTCGGGACAGATGATGGGCGCTGTGCTGCTTGACGGTGCCGGGGAGCCCGTGCGGCCCGCGATCATCTGGGCCGACACCCGCTCGAGGCTGCAGGCCGATCAGCTCATCGAACGGGTGGGCATGGAGCGCGGCTACGCGATCACCGGGCACCGTCTCAACGCGACCTACTCCCTGTCGAAGGTCATGTGGGTGCGCGACAACGACCCCGACGCGTTCTCACGTGCGCGTCACGTCATGTGCGCGAAGGACTACGTGGCCTACCGACTCACGGGGGTCATGGCGACCGACCCGTCGGATGCGAGCGGCACGAATGCCTACGATCAAGCGGCGGGCACGTGGTCATCTGAGCTTCTGGATGCCGCGGGGGTGGGCGACCTCTTCACCGAGATCGTGCCGTCGACTCACGTACTGGGCGCCGTCACGGCTGAGGCTGCGGCCGAGACCGGTCTGGCCGTGGGCACCCCCGTCGTCATGGGGGGCGGCGATGGTCCCATGGCGGCTCTCGGCTGCGGGATCGTGAGCGCGGCATCCGGCGCCTATGCCTACCTCGGCTCCTCGTCGTGGGTCTCGTTCGCGGCCGACGCACCGTTGCACGATCCGCTCATGCGTACCATGACGTTCAACCACGTCATCCCCGACCGCTTCGTGCCGACGGCGACGATGCAGGCGGGCGGCGCCTCACTGCAGTGGATCGTCGAGGCGCTCGAACCCGGCAACGATGGTGCCTACGGCGAGCTTCTGGATGCTGCCGCGAGCGCGACCGCGTCTGTCGATGACCTCTACTTCCTTCCGCACCTCCTCGGTGAGCGCTCGCCCTACTGGAACCCGCGAGCTCGTGCCGCCTTCATCGGACTCGCTCGACACCACGATCGCGCGAACCTCGTGCGCGCCGTCGTCGAGGGTGTCGCGTTCAACCTCTACACCGCGATCGACGCGTTCGAGTCGAACGGGGCGCGGCTCGCGAGCATCGACGCAATCGGCGGTGCGGCCAACTCGGCTCACCTGCTGCAGATCTTCTCGGACGTGTGGGGGCTGCCGATCCGCCGCCGCGCGCTCGTGGATGAAGCAACCGCCCTCGGCGCCGCCGTGGTGGGCGGCGTCGCGGTCGGTCTCTTCGACGACTTCGACGTCGCCGGTCGCATGTCCGACCTGACGGGCGAGTTCGCCCCCCACTCCACCGCCCACGAGGACTATCTCGCCTCGCATGCTCGATTCCTCGATGCTTATCGCCGCATCGAGCCGTGGTTCGAGGGAGCCCAGTCATGATCAGCGAACCCGTCGCACTCACTCCGGATGCCGCACTCGGCCTGCTCGAGGGCAACAACGGCCGCTACGAGAAGTACCTCCGCGAGCTCGAGGGGCTGTATCGGGATGATGCGGCCTTCCGTGCGGCGCTCGAGTCGGATACCGGCGAGCCGGTGTACTGGGTCGAGTCGTCGACGCCCGACACCGAGCCGGGGGCCCTCACGATCGGATTGAGTGTGCTGTTGCCCGGTCGCGTGGGTGACGAGTACGCCATGACGCGCGGGCACATTCACGCCCAGCACTCCGCCGCCGAACTCTACTACGGAATCCGCGGACGCGGGGTCATGCTCATGGAGACGATCGACGGGCGCACGAGCGCGATCGAGATCACCCCGGGAGTCGCCGTTCATGTGCCCGGGCACTGGATTCACCGCAGCGTCAACGTCGGGGACGAACCGTTCACAACCCTGTTTTGCTACCCGAGCGACGCGGGCCAGGACTACAGCATCATCGGCGACGCCGGCGGCATGGCCACCCTCGTGGTCGCGACCCCGGAAGGCGGATGGGAACTGCGCGACAACCCCGACCACACGCCCTACCGCGGAGACGCATCGTGAACTATCCGACCATGACCGCAGCGACGCTGCGGCCCGCCGAGACCCCGACGCTCTACTTCATCGGAGTGACGACGGGCTCGTCGTCGATCCAGCGCGTCTTCCCGGTGTGGGCCGATCAGCTGGGGCTCGAGGGCGCCCGCCTGCAGGGCATCGATCTGCCGCTGCACGCCGACCCCGCCGACTACCGCACGGTCGTCGAGTTCATCAAGCACGATCCGCTCAGCCTCGGTGCGCTCGTCACGACGCACAAGATCGACCTGTTCCGGGCGGCATCCGACCTCTTCGACGAAATCGACCCTTTTGCCCGGATGATGGGGGAGACGAGCTGTCTCTCCAAGACTGATGCCGGCCTCGTGTGCCACGCGAAGGATCCCATCTCGAGCGGCCTCGCCCTCGATGCCTTCATCCCGGTGGGACACTGGGAGCGCACGGGCGCCCAGGCGCTCTCGATCGGCGCGGGCGGATCGACCATCGCGATCTCGTGGTACCTGAGCCAGCAGTCCAAGGCGGCCGACCGCCCGAGTTCGTTCATCGTGAGCAATCGGTCCCAACCTCGGCTCGATCACTTGCGCGAGATCCACAGCGAGCTCGACACGGACACACCCTTCGAGTACGTGCTCGCTCCTGATCCGGTCGACAACGACCGCATCATCCGCTCTCTCGCGCCCGGCTCACTCGTGATCAACGCAACGGGACTCGGCAAGGATGCCCCCGGCTCCCCCATCACCGACGCCGCGGTGTTTCCCCACGACGGTCTGGCCTGGGAGCTCAACTACCGGGGCGACCTCGTGTTCCTCGATCAGGCCCGCGCGCAGGGACCCGATGGCACGAACCCCCGCCTGAAGCACGTCGAAGACGGCTGGATATACTTCCTGCACGGCTGGACCCAGGTGATCGGCGAGGTCTTCCACGTAGCCATCCCCACCTCCGGTCCCTCATTCGACGAGCTCTCCCGCTCTGCGAGAGCCGCACGTTAGATGAGGCGGACTATGGCGAACGAAACAGACCTGCGATCCACCGTGCTCGAGACGATCGCGGCGCGGCGCGACGAGCTGCGGGCGAGCGAGAAGGCCGTGGCCGACCTCATCCTCGCCGATCCGGTGCGCGCGATGGACTTCAACATGGCGGGACTCGCGGATGCCGCGGGCGTGAGCGAACCGACGGTGATGCGCTTCTGCAGCGCCATCGGGTTCGACGGCTTCCGGTCGTTCAAGATCACCCTCGCGCAGACCATCGCGCTCGGTCTGCCCGTTACCCTGTCGGCCATCCACCAGGACGACAGCACCGACGATCTCACCGAGAAGATCTTCAGCCACACCATCTCGAGCCTCGACCGCGCACGCCGCAACCTCGACCCGGCGTCGATCACGAAGGCCGTGGACCTGCTGGCGGGGGCCGGCGAGATCCTCTTCGTCGGTGCGGGTGCGTCGGGAATCGTCGCACAGGATGCCCAGCAGAAGTTCCCCCTCTTCGGGGTGCCGTGCCAGGCCTCCCCCGACTACCACCAGCAGTTCATCGCCGCGAGCATGGCCACCGACGCCACGGTCGTGGTCGCGATCTCCAACACCGCCCGCACTCAGACCACCATCCGGGTCGCGGAGGCCGCGAAGCAGTCGGGTGCCCGGGTGATCTCGATCACAGGCGACGAGGGACCGCTCGGCGAGGTCGCCGACCTCGACATCCGCGCGAGCACCTTCGAGGACACCGACTACTACACGCCCACCGTCTCGCGCCTCGCGGGCCTCGTGATCATCGACATCCTCGCGACCGGAGTCGCGATGCGACGCGGATCCGACGGACTCGACCGCATTCGAGTGATGAAGGAGAGGCTCGCGCAGATGCGCGGCTGACGCGACATGGCATTCACGATCACCGAGACCACTTTCGGGAGGCTACCCGCACTGCGAATCGAGGGAGATGGCGCGTCCGTGTGCGTCGCGTTGCGCGGCGTCACGGTGCTGTCCTGGGTCGTCGACGGCGTCGAACTCATCGACGGGTATGCGGACGAGACGGAGTTCCGCGAGCAGGCGGGCATGCGCAGCGCCATGACGATTCCGTTCTCCAACCGCATCGAGTCGGGACGGTACGTCTTCGACGGCACGGAGATCGACTTCCACGAGGGCGACGCCGCGCACGCGGGCGAAACCGTCATGCACGGTCACTTGCGGCTGGCAGACTTCGCCATCACGGGGACCGTACTGGGTGCATCATCCGCCATCGTTCACTTCGCCAGTCGTGCGCTGCGACCGGGCGCTTACCCGGGCTACCCGTTCTCGGTCGACGTCACGATCGACCTCACCGTCACGGCGACGGGTCTCGAGTTCGTCGTCGCCGGAACGAACGTCGGTTCGACCGCGGCGCCATTCGCGAGTGGCTGGCACCCCTACTTCACGATCGGCGCGACCCCCATCGAGAAGCTCGTCGTGACCATTCCGGCGGACACGCGCATCGTGCCCGATCCCCAGCTCATCCCGCTCGAGGGCGAAGCGGCTTTCGAGCCCGTCGCGGGCGAGTGGGACTACCGCGCCCCTCGCCTGCTCGATGACGCCGTGCTCGACGTCGCGTACACCGACCTCATCCGGTCGGCGGACGGGCTCGTGCACTCGACCATGAGCGACCCGGCGACGGGCCGCACGATCGACGTCTGGCAGGAACGCGGACTCATGCACGTGTTCACCGCAGACACGGTGACACGTCCACGCGGCTCGTTCGCGATGGAGTCGGTCGAGGTCATGACCAACTCGGTGAACCGGCCCGACCAGGCCGCCGCCATCCGCCTCGAACCCGGTGCCCGCCGCAGCTTCCGCTTCGGCGTCACCACGACCCTGGAGTCATAGATGACGATCAACCCGCCGACCCCCGCACCCCACGGTCGCCACGTCGCCCCGCAGATCCTGCCGATCTACCTCGAGGAGCACCCGACCGAGTCGTTCACGCGTCAGCTCGATGCCCTCAAGGTGCTGTCGGAAGACCTCGTCGAGTGGCTGCCGCCCGTGCAGATCAGGCACGCACCGAACGTGGATGCCGCAGCCATCGTCGTGCCCGACATGAGCGGCCTCGCCTACCGTCTTCTCCCGGAGTTCCAAGCGTTGCGTCTGCCCATCATGGTCATCACGAGCGAGTTCGGCACGGTCTCGATGTGGGACTGGGAGATCAGGGACTACTTGCGCCGTCGAGACGTCGACACGATCGCCCCCACCTCCCTCGGCGAGTTCCACGACCTATGCCGTGCGCTCAGCGTCAAGCAACGCCTCGCGGGCGCGACGATGCTCGCGTACCAGGACAACCTCGGCGCGGGTAAGCAGCCCGACATCTTCAAGCGCTTCTACTGGTGGGAAGACGAGTGCGTCGACGACCTCTACAAGTCGCTTGGAGTGAAGGTCGAGCGCCGCAGCTATAAGGCGCTGCAGGCGCGTGCCGACAGCGTCGGCCAGGACCGCCTCGACGCGGAGATCGCTCGCATCAACGCGAAGGTGCCGATGGTCGGTCTCGCGGCCAGAGCGCGCGATGCCGGGCTCCGCATGAAGATCGCGCTCGCCGACGAACTCGATGAGACGCCCGGCGTCATCGCGGCCGGCATCAACTGCCTCAATGAGTCGGACACCTCGAACACGACGCCGTGCCTCGCGTGGAACCTGCTCTTCGAGGAGCGCGGGCTCATCTGGGGCTGCGAGGCCGACCTCACGTCGATGATCACGCAGTTCATCACGTGGGAGACGCTGCGCACGCCCGCCATGATGACGAACCTCTACCCGTTCCTCATGGGTCAGGCCGCCCTCAAGCACGAGAAGATTCCCTACTTCCCGACGGTCGAGAAGCCCGAGAACCACATCCTCACGGCGCACTGCGGCTTCTTCGGCGTCATCCCGCAGTCGTGGGCGACCGAGTGGACGCTGCGTCCGCCGGTGCTCGAGATCGTCAACCCCAACTCGAACGTCATCGACGCGCGACTGCCCGAGGGCGACATGACCATCGTCAAGATCACGAGCACGATGGACAGCTTCGTGTTCACGCCCGCCGTGCTCACCAACTACGAGCAGTACGAGAACTCGGACTGCCTCAACGGCGCGGTGCTCCGCGTTGAAGACGGCTACCGCTTCGAGGAGAACCTCGCCTCCCACCACGCCGTACTCGCGGTCGGGGACATCTCGCGTCGACTCGATGTCGTCGGCGGGGTGCTCGGCCTCACCATGACCAAGATCTAGCTCCCCCGGAAGGAACCACCATGAAGGCCATCGTCTACGACAAGCCCGGAAGTTTCACCCTCGCCGACGTGCCCCAGCCCACGCCGGGCGCCGACGACGTGCTCATCAAAGTTCTCGTCGCGGGCGTGTGCGGCACCGACCTGCACCTACACGACGGAGAGTTCGGTCCCACGTACCCGCTCACGCCCGGACACGAGATCGCGGGCGAAGTCGTCGAGCTCGGATCATCCGTCACGACCCTCAAGGTCGGCGACCTCGTGACCTTCGACAACACGGGCTCGTGTGGGCACTGCGAGGAATGCCGCCGCGCCAAGCCCGAGTACTGCACGACGATCCTCGCCCAGGGAGTCAACGCGCCCGGCGGGTTCGCCGAGTACGTGATCGCCTCGGCCAATCGCTGCTTCGTCGTCAATGACCTCGACCCCGAGGTTGCGGTCTTCGCCGAGCCGACCGCGTGTGTCGTGCACGGCCTCGACAAGCTCGAGCTCGCTCCCGGCTCGAAGGTACTGCTCATCGGCGCCGGACCCACCGGTCTCGTCCTCACGCAACTGCTGCGCGCTTCGGGCGCCGGTTACCTCGTCGTTGCGGCACCCAGCCAGCACAAGCTCGACATCGCGCTCGAGCGCGGCGCCGACCTCATCGTGAAGATCGACCGTGCCGACCCCACCGCCGCCTATGCGCAGCTCAAGGAGGCGGCGGGCTCAGGCTTCGACTACGTCATCGACGCCACTGGCGTCGTCAACGTGCTCAACGAGGCGCTCGCACTGCTGCGAGTCGGCGGAACCGTCTTCGTCTACGGCATGACCGCAGAGTCGGCCGAGTGGACCATCGCGCCCTACGACGTGTTCCGTCGTGAGCTCACGATCAAGGGATCATTCGCGCAGCAGTTCTCGTTCGACCGCGCGCTGCTCGCCCTGCGTGGTGGCCGCGTCGACACGAGCGGGATGGTGACGCACCGCTTCGGCCTCGACCAGTACGCCGAGGCGCTGCAGGCGGTCGCCTCGAGCGAGTGCATCAAGGCGGTCATCCGCCCCCACGGCTAGAAGCGGGAGAGGAAGCGCGCGGGGTTCGCCGTCGTGATCGCGCGCGCTCCCTCGACCCCGAGCTGCGACTCGAGTCGGGGAACCACGCGGTCACCGAGGTACTGCAGCCCCGGCATGCCGCCGTACTCGACGTAGCGAGTGCGGCGCGCCACATCGCCGCCGATAAGGATGCGCTCGCCTGCCCCGAGTGCGATCGCACGATCGGCGCAATCGATGAGCACCGAGTCGGGGTAGGTCTTCGTGCGGGCGAACCCGTCGTACCCGAGGTAGGCGCCCGCCGCCGCGAGTTCGGCGTGCAGCACGGGGTCGGGGTTGCGGTCGACGTGCGCGAGCACGACCGCGTCGGCAGGGACGCCGTGGTCGGCGAGTAGAGCGAGCGCCTCGAAGGGCGCGCTGCCGTGCTCGAGGTGCACCATGAGGGGCGCGTTCGTCTCCGCGTGGGCGGCGGCCGCGGCCGTGAGCACGGTGCGCTCGAACGCCGAGATGTCCCAGTAGCCGATACCCGTCTTGATGACCCCGGCGAGGATCGAGGTGTCGTCCATGCCCTGCGTGAGCTCGGCGACGAAGCGAGAAGCGAGAGCCGTCTCATCCATCGCTCGCACTGGGTGATCGGCGGGGTAGTGCTCCTCGCGGTGCACGCCCGTCGACGCGATGACGGTGAGCCCCGTCTCGGCGCTGATGCGCGCGATCGCTTCGGGGCGCCGGCCGAGACCCAGCGGGGTCGCGTCGATCATCGCGGCGAACCCGGATGCCCGCAGGCGGGCCGCCTCGAGCGAACTCAGTGCCTCATCGTCGAGCTCATCCCCCGTCAGGAGCGGGGAGACCTGGAAGAGGTGCTCGTGATAGTCGACCGCGCCGAGATCGGACTCGGCGACGGGGCCGAGAACCGAACGGGCGACGCCGCTCATCGTTCCAGCGGGTCGGGCAGGGCGGCGACGAACGACCGCGCGGTCTCGGTGATCGTGAGCCAGTCGCCCGACGCGAGCGCGGCACCCGAGACGAGATCGCCACCCGCACCCACGGCGATGGCGCCCGCCGCGAACCACTCGCGGATGTTCGACGCGTTCACGCCCCCCGTCGGCATGAAGTCGATGTCGGGGAACGGACCGCGCAGCGACTTGAGGTAGCCCGGGCCACCGAGCGAGGCGGGGAAGACCTTGATGACGTGAGCGCCCAGGTCGTGCGCGACCATGACCTCGGTCGGCGTGAGGGCGCCGAGCATCGTGACCTTGCCGGTCGCGAGCATCGCCTCGGCCACGTGCGGCACCGAACCCGGTGACACCAGGAACTGGGCACCGGCCTCCGCGACCTCCTCGGCCTGCTCCGGTCGCGTGATGGTTCCCGCCCCGAGGTAGACGCCCTCGCCGTGACGACGAGCGACCTCGCGGATCACCTCCGCGGGCTCGGGCGTGCTGTAGGTGATCTCGATGCCGGTCACGCCTCCCTCGACGAGCGCATCGACGGCGGCGATGGCGGCCTCCGGTGAGGGCGCTCGAAGCACCGCGATCACGGCGGTACGGCGGGCGTCGGCAAGAAGGTCGGTCATCGGTTCTCCAAGTTCTCGAGCAGTGAGTCCACGGCCATACTGGTCGCTCGACGCACGCTCCCGTTTGTGTACGCGCCGATGTGCGGGGTAGCGATCACGCGCTCGTGCAGCAGGAGGGGCGTGAGCTCGGGCGGTTCGGTCGCGAAGGCGTCGACGGCGTAGGCGCTCAGCCGTCCGCCCTCGAGGGCGGCGAGCACGGCCTCATCGTCGACGAGAGACGCGCGAGCGGTGTTGATGAGTACCGCCGAGTCGACGAAACGCTCGAGTCGCGCAGCGTCGATGAGGGCGCTGCCATCCTCGGGAGGGGGTGCGTGCAAGGTCACGATGTCGGAGATCGCGACGAGTTCGTCGAGGTCGACCGAGCGGATGCCCTCCGCCGACGAGAACGGGTCGAAGCCGACGACCGTGGCACCGAGCGCCGAGAACGCAGCCCCGACCTTGCGTCCGATCGCCCCGAGACCCACGACTCCGACCGTGAGCTCAGAGACCTCACGCGCGATCCACCGATCCCAGCGACCAGCGCGCACGGACGACGCCGACCAGGGCACCTGGCGGATGCACGAGAGCCCGAGCGTGAGCGCGAGCTCGGCGACGCCCTGAGCGTTGGCGCCGGCAGCGGTCGTCACGGTGAGGTCGGCGGCGCGTGCGGCATCCATGTCGATCGAGTCTGTGCCCACCCCGTTTCGGGCGATGATGCGAAGGGACGATGCGGCCTCGATGACGCTCGCCGGAATGCGCTCGACACCCGCGAGCCACCCCACGCACCCGGGCGCGAGCGCGAGGAGCTCGGCTTCGGTGGGCGTACGGCCCGCGGGAGCGAAGACGATCTCGTAGCCCGCGGCGGTGAGGGGCGCGAGCTCGGGGGAATCGAGGCCGTGCTGAGTGAGGGAACGCGGAGTCACGAGGATGCGCCCCGCAGGAGTTGTGTCGGCCATGGCTGCTTTCGCGTGAGGCGGCGATCGATGTAGTGGAACTACCGTAGCTGAGCCTCGAGATGGCTCGCAACACGCCTGAACGGTAATCCAGACGCCATTCCGCCCCGAAAGTGTTGCAGAACCGTGGCGCGGCTAGTAGTTTCACTACAAGCGTCGCGCGATGACGACGGCGCACAGCCCTCTAGTTATCGGAGTTGATGACATGCTCGTCGGAATCGACAGTTACAGTTTTCACCGCTACTTCGGCGAGATCTACGGAGACGGCCTGCAGGTCGACCCGGGCACCCGCTGGGACATGATGAACGACTTCGTGCCCTACGCCGTCGACCTCGATGTCGACGAGGTCGCGCTCGAAACCATCTTCTTCCCCGTCTTCGACGACGCCTACTGTGCCGACATCAAGGCGAAGCTCGACGAGGTGGGGCTTAAGCGCGTCATCGGGTGGGGTCACCCCGACGGCCTGCACGGTGGCACGGATGAGGCGGCTCTCGAAGACCTCATCAATCACATCCCCCGCGCCGCCCACGTCGGCGCGAGCATCATGCGCATCGTCGCCGCGTCGATGCTCTACGTCGACGGCGACCACGCCGAGATGGTGCGCAAGTCGGTCGCGATGCTCAAGAAGGCCGTCAAGGTCGCCGAGGCCGAGGGCGTGACCCTTGCGATCGAGAACCACATCGACTTCACGTCGCTCGAGATCGTGCAGATCCTCGAGGGCGTCGGATCCGAGAACCTCAAGGTCAACTTCGACACCGGCAACGCGCTGCGCCTCTTTGAGGACCCGGTGCAGGCCGCCAAGAACCTCGCGCCGCACTGCGTCGCAACGCACACCAAGGACATCACGTTCCGCAAGGGGGGCACGCCCACCGAGCGCTTCACGTCGTGGCCGTCGGTGCCCGCCGGCGAGGGTCTCATCGACCTTCCCGCGATCGCCCGCGTGCTCGACGACGCCGGCTTCGAGGGGTCGCTCGCGATCGAGATGGACCTGCTCGCGGCTCCCTACAATGAGCGCACCGAGGAGGAGAACGTGCGCCAGTCCATCGAGTACCTCAAGAAGATCCGCGCCGACATCGAGGCGGGCCGGGCGTGACCTCGCAGCCCGCCCCGGCCGACGAGCGCCCGACCGTCACCTTCGGGATGCTCGGGTACGGCTTCATGGGCAAGGCGCACTCCAACGCGCTCAAGACGCTCCCCTACATCTTCTGGCCGGGCGCGGCGCAGACCCGACT
>CAYZHZ010000027.1:0-9187 GCA_964477625.1 uncultured Salinibacterium sp. | reverse complement strand
ACGCCGAGCGCGTCCAGCGTGCGCGAGGCGGCCACCCGCTACGGCTGGGAGGAGTACACGACCGACTGGCGTGACGTCGTGAATGATCCCGACATCGAGGTGTTCGACAACGTCGGACCCGACGAGGCACACTTCGAGTCCACCCTCGCGGCGATCCAGGCGGGCAAGCACGTCGTGTGCGAGAAGCCGCTGGGCGACTACGCCCAGTCGGTCGAGTTGGCTGCGGCGGCGGCATCCGCTGGCGTTCTGAACCTCACGTGCTTCAACTACCGTTTCGTGCCCGCGGTGCGCCTCGCGCACGACATGATCGCCGCGGGCGAGCTCGGTGAGATCTTCAGCGCCAACTTCCGCTACGCGCAGGAGTGGCACAGCGACCCCACCGCCGAGTACGGCAACAAGACGGGGGCACTCGATGTGATCGGCAGCCACGCCGTCGACGCGGCGCGCTACCTCGTGGGCGAGATCGAGTCGGTATCGGCGCTCATCACCAACCCGCTCACGGCTCCCCCGCGGGGCGAACCCATCGACACGGTGGATGCCCTCACGCGGTTCGACGGCGGCGCCACCGGCACCATCTCGGCGACCCTCATCGCGCCGGGACGCAAGAACCGGCTGGGCTGGGAGATCAACGGCTCGAAGGGCTCGCTGTTCTGGGACCTCGAGAACCTCAACGTGCTCAACCACTTCTCGCGCGCGGGGGCCGCCCGCGAGGGCTTCATGGAGATCATCGTCAACGAGCAGCACCACCCGCTCGTGGCGCCGTGGTGGCCGAGCGCACACATTCTGGGGTGGGAGCACTCGCACATCAACATGCTCGCCCACCTCGTCGACGCGGTCGTCTCGGGCGCGAAGACGGTGGGCCCTGAGGCAGCGACGTTCGAGGATGGTGCGGCAGCCGCCCGCGTGGCGCAGGCGATCCTGCGCGCCGCCGAATCGGGCGACCGGGTCGCGATCTCGTCAGTCGTCTAGGTCGGTCGGGGGCTGGGCACCCAGTCGCATCTCGAGCTGCGCAAGCACGTACCTCTGCTGCTCGTTGAGTACATCGGCGGTGTATTCGTCCAGAAGGGCGGATGCACCGCCGAACCCATTCGTGCTGTCGGTGTCCGTCTGCGCAAACTCTGCCACGACCGGCGCGAGGGTGCCCACGAAGGTGTCGACGAACGACTCGATCTGCTCGTCGCTCGAGTCGGCTCCGATGAGGGCGAATCCCTGGGAGACCTCGGCGACGACGGGAGCGAGCATCGGATCGCTCAACCGCTCGTAGAAGTGCGTGAGGTGCCTCATCCCCCCATCGCCCGCGAGATGGGCCAGAAGTATCGTCTGATCACGATCGATGCGGGCGATCTCCGCCGATGCGGGCGAGGCGAAGAGCGCGGCGAACGGCGCCATCTCGGGCGGAAGGTCGGGTGGCGCACCGTGCTGCCTCAGCTGCCCTACGAGATCGCGCTGGCGCTCGAGACGCTCGATCTGCGCCTGCAGTTCTGAATCGAGTTCGTCGAGCAAGGCAGCGGAGTGCGGCGTCGAGCCGTCGGCGGCATCATCCAGAATCGCGGCCATGCGGTCGAGCGGAATGCCGAGCGACGCGAGATGCCGGATCCGGAGCAGGCGGATGAGGTCGTGCACGTCGTAGCTGCGATACCCGTTGATGCCCCGTCGCGGTTCGGCGAGCACGCCCACGTGGTGGTAGTGCCGCACCGTGCGCACGGTGACCCCGGCGAGACGCGCGAGCTCTGCGCTACGCATTCTCGACCACCGCCGTTCTCTGCTCGGGCTCCTCGGCCACTGCGTCCAGGGTACGCAGCGAGCGGGCGAAGAGACCGATCGCCAGCGCGAAGAGCCACACGGCGCTCATGGCGATGGCGGCAACGCCGACACTCGAGTACTCGGTGAGCACCGCGGCGGCGACGAGTCCGAGGGAGGGCGCGGCGGTCATGAGGGCGTTCTGGGTGCCCATGATTCGACCTCGCATCTGCTCGGGGATGCGCTCGATCATGAGCACGCCGATGAGGCTCGAGAACAGTCCACTCGCGACCCCCATCGTGAACGCCCCGGCGAAGATCACCCAGGCGGAGGCGAGGGACGCGATTACCGCGAGGCCCACGGTGGTGCCGATGAGCCCGATGACGAACCACGCGCGGCGGCTGCCGCGGCTGCCCGCGACCGCGTAGATCGCGGCGCCCACGAGGGTTCCCGCGGCGAGCGCGGTGAGTACGAAACCGAGCATGCCCGGGGAGTCGGCGAGCGTGAAGTACACCGGGAGGATGAGCCCCTGCAGCGCCGCGATCACCATGACGGAGACGATGCTGAGCGCGGTGGTCGCGATGAGGAAGCGGCTGTTCACGAGCACGCGCCAGCCTTCGCGAAACTGCGCGAACCCCGTACCCGCCGGCACGGATGGAGCGCCCGTCGCGGTGACGACGGCACCCACGCGGTGCGGGATGAGCAGGGTGGCGAGGGCACCGGCGAGCGAGGTCGCCGCGGTGATCCACAGCACGGTGGAGCCATCGAAGAGCACCATGAGGGTTCCCGCGGCGGCCGGCCCGATGATCAGGGCAACCGCCCCGAGGCCCTCCCGAATGCCCACGAGCCGTTCGGCGCGGATGTTTCCGTGCCGCACGATCGCGGGGAGCAGCGCCTCACGCGCGGTCATGCCCGGGACATCCCCCAGGGAACCGATGATTCCGAAGAGGATGAACCACCCGATGTTCAGCCCCGAGATCAGGTCGACGAGCGGGAGCGCGGCGATCGATGCGGCCGAGACGAGATCGGTGACGATGGATGACGTGCGCCGGTTGACCCGGTCGATCACGACCCCCATGAAGAGACCCGCGAACACAGCCGGAACGGCGGTAGCCGCCGCAACGGCCCCGGCGCCGAGCACGCTGCCCGTGGTCTGAAGCACGATGAGTGGCAGTGCGATGGCGGCAATGGAGTTGCCGAGCAACGACAGCAGATACGACGCGAGATAGGCGGCGGGGATGACGTTCATGACCCCAGTGGAAACTATGACGTTGGGGCGCAGTCAAGATTCTCAGAAATATAACGGTTAGATAACTAGACAGCGTTATCGTTCCGTTATACATTCATAGAGCAGAAGTTGTTTGCTGTGGCAGCTTCCGCGGAATGTGATTGCAGGACACTCTTGGTGCAAGGGAGAGGGTCGGCTTCTAGCCTCTGAAGCCGACCCTCAATCCTGTTAACGGCCCGGTCCATTACACGCATTCTCGGCCCTCGACCAGAGGTCACGTGAGGTCGGTGCAAACGCATAGTCTTGACGCGTGAGCGACAAGGGGGCCTCGGTAGCAGCGTGGGAAGCGCTGTTCCGCGCGCAGGTCTCCGTGCTTCGTCAGCTCAACTCCGAGTTCCCGACCGACCTGTTGTCCTTCAACGAGTACGACGTGCTGTTCAACCTGTCACGCTGCCCGAGTCGTCGATCCCGCATCCGCGATCTCAACAAGCAGTTGCTGCTCACCCAGCCGAGCGTCAGTCGCCTCGTCGACCGGCTCGCCGCCCAAGGGCTCGTGACGAAGGAACCCGATGCGGGAGACGCACGCGGCACCGTCGTGGCGCTCACCGATGCCGGATTCGAACTGTTCCGCCGCGTCGCGGTCGTGCACGCCGAGTCGATCGACCGCGTCATGAGCGGGGCGCTCACGGGCGACCAACTCGCGGAACTCACCCGTCTCGCCGACACCCTGCGCACTCGCCACTGATGGCCGCACCATCCATCGTCTGGTTCCGTGACGACCTTCGACTCGCTGACAACCCGGCGCTCACTGCGGCAGCCCAGCGGGGCGCTGTCGTCGGGGTGTACGTGCTCGACGACGAATCGGCGGATGTTCGACCGAAGGGGGCCGCGAGCCGCTGGTGGCTGCACCACAGCCTCACCGCCCTGAACGCATCCATGAACGGTCGCCTCGTGTTGCGCCGCGGTCGCGCCGAAGATGTGGTTCCGGCGCTTGTCGAGGAGCTCGGCGCGACCGAGATCCACTGGAACCGGCGCTACGGTTCGGCGCGAGAGATCGACGCACGGCTCAAGTCGCACTTCGGCGAACAGGGAATCGGCGCCCACAGCCACCACGCCAATCTGCTCTTCGAGCCGTGGACGGTGACGACCGGCGAGGGCAACCCGTTCAAAGTCTTCACGCCGTTCTGGCGGGCTGCGCGCGAGTTGCCCGTGCGCGATCCACTGCCCGTGCCGGCGGTGGAGTGGGCATCGGCGCCCGGGGACGACCTCGATGAGTGGGAGTTGCTGCCGACGCGTCCGGACTGGGCGGCTGGGCTGCGCGAGACGTGGGAGCCGGGTGAGGCTGCAGCATCCGCCCGCCTCGATGACTTCGTCGAGCATCGGCTGAAGGACTACCACCGGCGCGACGAACCCCACGTCGAGGCGACGAGCGGACTGAGCCCGCATCTCGCCTACGGCGAGGTGAGCCCGTTCCAGGTGTGGGCGCGCGCACACGGCGACATGACCGCCGACGCACGCCGCAACGTCGCGAAGTTTCTCAGCGAACTCGGGTGGCGCGAGTTCAACTGGAGCATCCTGTTCCAGCACGCCGATCTCGCGACACGCAACTATCGAGAGGCGTTCGACGCGTTCCCGTGGTCGGAGCCGCAGCCCGACGAATTGCTCGCCTGGCAACAGGGGCGCACGGGCATCCCGCTCGTCGACGCGGGGATGCGCGAACTCTGGCACACCGGGTACATGCACAACCGCGTGCGCATGGTCACCGCGAGCTTTCTCATCAAAAACCTGCTCATCGACTGGCGCGTGGGCGAGCAGTGGTTCTGGGACACCCTCGTCGACGCCGACGACGCCAACAACCCCGGCAACTGGCAGTGGGTGGCGGGGTCAGGGGCGGATGCTGCACCGTACTTTCGCGTCTTCAACCCGCTGCTGCAGGCCGCCAAGTTCGACCCCGATGGCGGCTACGTGAAGCGCTGGGTTCCCGAGGTTGATTCGGCCGAGTACCCCGAGCCGATCGTAGATCTCGCGGCGACACGCAAGGACGCGCTCGAGGCGTATGAGCACGTAAAAAGAGCCTGATCTCGACTGCGCTCGATCACCGGGGGCTGCGCTCGATCACCGGGGGGGGCGCTCGATCACCGGGGGGGCGCCCGATCACCGGGGGCGCTCGATCACCGGGGGGCCTAGGGTCTGCCGCCCATCTGGCCGACCGCGCGAGCGGCGACGTGGGTGCCGGCGCGGGCCGCCGCGAGGGCGTCGCCCGTGCGCACCCACTCGTCGAGGAATCCCGCGCAGAACGCGTCACCCGCCCCCGTGGGGTCGACGACCGGCACGCGGACGGCTTCGACGAGATCACCGTCGACGAGCACACCGGCCGCACCGAGGGTGAGCACGACGGTCTCGAACGACGTCGCGAGCGCGCCAGCGACGGCGGCCGGGGCATCCTCACCCGTCAGCAGGCGTCCCTCGTCGATCGACGCGAACACGATGGACGCTCCCGCGATTGCGGCGCTGAACGCCTCGACCCCGTAGTCGGCGATGAACCCCGCGGACCCGGGCGACACCGAGACCGCGCACCCGGCGGCGTTCGCGCGATCGATGAACCGACGGATGCCCGGCGCGCCCGCCTCACCGAGAAGCGTGTGTCCCGTGAAGTGGGCGACTCGCGCCCGCGTCAACAGCTCGGTGGTGACGGAGTCCGGGTCGAACGCCTGGTTCGCCCCACGCGAGGTGAGCATGGAGCGGCGCTGACCGTCGACGATGACAACGATCGCGCCCGTCGGCAGGGTGGGGTGCTCGGTGAGGTGGGCTGTCACTCCCGGGAGGTGGGCGGCGTGGCGGGCGGCATCCCCGGCCCCCACCGTGCCGAAGAAGTCGACGGATGCCCCGAGCGAGGCCAACCACGCGGCACTGTTCGCCGCCGAACCGCCCGGCGCCATGACGACGGTGGAGGGGGTGTCGGTGTCATCCCGAATGGGACCCTCCGGCACGGCGATGACATCGTCGATGACGTCACCGAAGGCGAGGATGCGGGTGCGGGTCGGCACCCGGCCCCCGACGCTCCCGTCAGCCAAGTTTCACCCACTCGGTCGCGATCTGACCGGCCACCCGCACGTTGTTGCGGGCCAGGTCGAGGTTGACCTCGAGGCTGCGGCCTGCGGAGGCCTCGACGATGAATCCGAGGAGGAAGGGCGTCACCGCTTTGCCTCGCACCCCCGCGGCATCCGCGGCGGCGAAAGCCTCGGCGAGCACCCGATCGTGTTCTGCCGGATCCCACTGCTGGTCGAGGGGGATCGGGTTGGCGACGACGATTCCCTGACCGTGGCCCAGGTGGTCTTGGGAACGCATGACCTGGGCTACCTGGGCCGCATCATCCACCGCCCAATCGAGCGTGTAGCCCGACTCGCGCAACCAGAAGCTCGGAAACTGTGTCGTACCGAAGCCGATGACCGGCACGCTGAGGGTCTCGAGCCGTTCGAGGGTGGCCGAGATGTCGAGCACGGACTTCACTCCCGCCGAGACGACCGTGATGGGCGTGACGGCGAGAGTCGAGAGGTCGGCCGATTCGTCGAAGGTGTCGGATGCTCCGCGGTGCACGCCACCGAGACCGCCGGTCGCGAACACCCGTACCCCCGCGAGGGCGGCGAGATGGGCGGTGGCGGCGACCGTGGTGGCTCCACTGGCACCGCGCGCCGCGAGGATGGGGAGGTCGCGCACGCTTGCCTTCGCGAGATCCTCTTCGGCGATGCGGCGCACGCCCTCGGCATCGAGGCCGACCTGGGGAACGCCGTCGAGCACGGCGATCGTGGCCGGGGTCACTCCCGCGTCGCGCAGGATCGACTCGAACTCGATCGCTGCCTCGTGATTGCGCGGGCGCGGAAGGCCGTGCGAGATGATCGTCGACTCGAGGGCGACGACGGGGCGGTGCTGTGCGAGGGCGTCGGCGACCTCGTCGGAGAGGCGGATGGCGGTGGGCGGAGTGGCGTGGTTCATGGCCCCCCTAGGCTACTCGGCGGCATTGAAAGCGAAATGTCAGGGAAGCGTATTTTCCGCACGAACACGGGGCTATCCAGCGAACTGAATCGAGTTCACCCCCATTCGGGGGTAACCGACCCAAACCGTGCAGCCCACCGTCTCCGGACAGCAATCGTGGCCGGGAAGAGATCCCGGTCAGGCAGACCCGGACACGATCCGGGTTCGCGAAAATCGGAAGGAAGTTCAGAAATGAACACACCCAAGAAGACCGCACTGACCGGTGCTGCTGCCGCAGCGCTCCTCGTCGTCGGCGCCGCGACCCCCGCGATGGCCAGCGACGAGACCTCCACAACGTCGAAGTGGTACGAAATCCAGAAGCACACTTCGCTGAGCAACACGTCGCCCGTCGTCATCGCGCCGGACCTCGACCTGCTCGGTGGTGGTATCGCCAACGGTGACAACCTCAACGACAACGTCGTCGGCTCGGGCAACGACATCCTCGGCGACGTCAGTGGCTGGGTGAACCTCGAGGGCATGTTCGAGGACTAAGCACCACTCGATACGGATGGGCCTCGTGACTTCGGTCGCGGGGCCCATCCGCATTGGTCGCGGGGGTCGGTGCTCGCGGTGGTCGGTGGCGCGGTCGGTGCTCGCGGTCGGTGGCGCGACCTATTCTCACCCCATGACGTGTGCCCTTGGTTGCGGTCGGGAAGCCGAGACGGATGCCCCCCTCCCGCTCTGCACCATGCACCTGCTCGCCGCCCACGATTGGGTGGTGCGCGAGTCAGGCGTCACCGACCTGTTGCCCTCCCCGTGCGTGGCGTGCGGTTCTCGTGTCGGCGTGCGCTATCCCTCCGGCTGGATCTGCGCCACGTGCGAGTGGCGCGTGGGCGAGACGCCTGAGCAAGGCACCGTGCCGCGTGTCGACGTCGTCTACTACTTGCGTTTCAGAACCCAGGTGAAGATCGGCACGACCAACAATCCGCACGCCCGGTTCGCCGCGCTGCCGCACGACGAGGTGCTCGCGTTCGAGCGCGGCGGCAGGGCGCTCGAACAGCGACGGCACGCGCAATTCGCCGAGCACCGCATCCCGCGCACCGAGTGGTTCCACGCGAACGATGACCTCGAGCACCACATCGCCGCGCTGCGGGAGGGTGTCGATGACCCGTGGGACAAGCATCGGCTGTGGCTCAGCCAGGAGATCGCCCTGCGGGGATAGACGGGGGATAGACGGCTCTCGCGGGCCGCATTGGCGCGTTGTAATGGTTCCTCAACTCGCGTAAAGTTCACAGTGAGAACGGTAGTTCGCAGTGTGAACGATTGGATGAGCGTGATTACGAAGGTCGTGGGGAGTGCATCGGCCGCTGTCGCCGACATACCCGACGGATCGACGATCATGGTCAGCGGCTTCGGAATCGCGGGACAGCCCATTCAACTGCTCGAGGCGCTCGTGCACCAGGGTGCGCGCGACTTGACCATCGTCAGCAACAACGCGGGCAATGGCGAAACCGGAATCGCGGCGCTGCTCGCCCACGGGCAGGTGCGCAAAGTGATCTGCTCCTTCCCTCGCCAATCGGACTCCCAGATCTTCGACGGCCTGTATCGCGCGGGCAAGGTCGAGTTGGAACTCGTGCCCCAGGGCAATCTCGCGGAGCGCATCCGCGCCGCCGGGGCCGGGATCGGCGGGTTCTACACCCCCACCGGATTCGGAACCGAGCTCAGCGCGGGCAAAGAGCAACGCCGCATCGGTGAGCGGGACTACGTGCTCGAGTTCCCGATCCACGCCGACTACTCATTCGTCGGTGCACTGCGGGGCGACCGCTGGGGCAACCTCATTTACCGCAAGACCGCGCGCAACTTCGGCCCCCTCATGGCCGCCGCCGCCGCGACGACTATCGCCCAGGTCGACTCGGTCGTCGCCCTCGGAGACCTCGACCCCGAGGCGATCGTGACGCCCGGCATCTTCGTCGACCGACTCGTGGCCGTGGGTGAGCGACCCTGGCTGAAGAACGGTGAATTCGTGGGAGTCTCGTCGTGACCTCGCTGACGCGCGACGAACTCGCGGCGCGAATCGCGCGGGACATTCCGGGCGGCTCCTACGTGAACCTGGGGATCGGCGCCCCGACCCTGGTGTCGAACTATTTGACCGACGACTCCGAGATCATCCTGCACACCGAGAATGGGATGCTCGGCATGGGCGCCGAGCCGGGTGAGTCCGACGTCGACCCCGACCTCATCAACTCC
>CAYZHZ010000026.1:0-23374 GCA_964477625.1 uncultured Salinibacterium sp. | reverse complement strand
TCGCCCGAGCAGGCGAGCGGGCATCCCGCGTCGCCCACTACCGACATCTACTCGCTCGGCATCGTCGCCTACGAGGCTCTCGCGGGTCGCCGGCCGTTCACGGGTGAGTCGCAGGTCGCGATCGCGATGGCGCAGATCAACGAGACCCCGCCCGAGCTGCCCGTGACGGTCGCCGAGCCCGTGCGCAACCTCATCTACGCGTGCCTCGCCAAGAACCCTGCCGACCGTCCCGCCTCGGCCGCTCACCTCGCCCGCGCCGCCCAGGCGCTGAGGCGTGGGGATGTTGCGGCCGCCGCTGCCGCCGTACCGGGCATCCTCGGCCCGGGTTCCTTGGCCGCGACCGCGGGTGCGAACTACGGCCAGACCAACACGTCGATGGCGACGACCGTGCTTCCGGTCAATGGCGCGACGGACACCCCACCGCTGGGCACCGAACGCAAGCGCAACCCGTGGACCTGGCCGCTCATCGCGCTCGTGTCGCTGCTCGCGGTCGTGCTCATCGGCACGATCATCGCGCTCGTTCTTCCCACGGGCGGCGGCGATCCGACGCCCACGAACACGACGCCGACGCCCACGCAGTCCTCGCCCACCCCGACCCCGACGAGCGACCGTGTCTTCCTCGACGAGTCGGAGATCATCGGTCGCACCCAAGACGTCGTCGAGCAGTACCTCACCTCGCTCGGCCTCAAGATGACGGCCAACGAGGGGCAGGTCGCGCCCAGTCAAGACCAGGTCGGCCTGGCCTACAGCGCGAACCCCAAGGGAAACGTGCGCCTCAACGAGATCATCACGGTCAACTTCTACAAGGCGATTCCCGCGCCACCCGTGGCCACGAAGCCGTCAGCGATCACCTACCCCGCGGGCGGCATCGATGCGGGCGATCAGATCACGATCAGCTGGGCGAGCTACAACGGATGCCCCACCGGCCATTCCCTCAGCGGATTCAGTGTGCTCGTGCAGGGCCCGGGTACCGCCGGTAGCGGTGCCGCGGCGGCAACGGACACGTCGCGCCAGATCACCGTCTCGACGACCCCGGGTGCCAACACCACGGTGAGCTACACCGCCCTGTGCACGGACCTCGAATCGCCGCCTTCCGATGCGGTCACGATCACGGGCGATTAGGCGGTCGCGCAGGAGCCACGGGCTACACTGGCAAGGTCGTCGTCCGTACCCGACAGGAGTGAGCTAGTGACCGAAGGCGTTGCGCAGAGTGTTCGACTGCTCGCCGGGCGCTACCAACTCGGTGAACTCATCGGGCGGGGCGGAATGGCCGACGTGCACGTGGGCATGGACACCCGACTCGGTCGCCGCGTCGCCATCAAGCTCCTGAAGCCGTCTCTCGCGAACGACCCCCAGTTCCGCACGCGCTTCCGTCGCGAGGCGCAGGATGCGGCCAAGATGGCGCACCCCACGATCGTTCGCATCTTCGACGCCGGCGAGGAGTCGGTGCGCGACATCAACGGCAACGAAACGCTCATCCCGTTCATCGTCATGGAGTATGTGGACGGTCGCCTGCTCAAAGACATCGTCGCCGAGGGGCCTCTCGAGCCCGCCGAGGCGGCGCGCATCGTCGGGCAGGTACTGACGGCGCTCGAGTACTCCCACCGTGCTGGTGTCGTGCACCGGGACATCAAGCCCGGCAACATCATGATCGCCTCGGGTGGTCAGGTGAAAGTCATGGACTTCGGCATCGCCCGCGCGATCTCCGACTCCTCGGCCACGATTGCCGAGACGAGCGCAATCGTCGGCACGGCACAGTATTTCTCGCCCGAGCAGGCCAGAGGCGAGACGGTGGATGCCCGCACCGACCTCTATTCGACCGGGATCGTGCTCTTCGAACTGCTCACCGGCCGTGCCCCGTTCCGTGGGGATAACCCGGTGGCCGTTGCCTACCAGCACGTCAACTCGGAGGCAGTGCCCCCGAGTTCTCTCAACCCGAAGGTCTCACCCGCGCTCGACGCTGTGACGCTCCGCTCTCTGACCAAGGACCGGTTCGAGCGGTACCAGAGCGCGGGCGAGTTCCGCGACGACGTCGAGGCTGCTGCCGCAGGATCCGTGCCCGCTCGCAAGCAGCTGGCCCAGAACGACTTCAACGCGACCCTCTTCGGTGTGAATCCCAGCTCGGTCGCCGGTTCAGAGGCCACCATGCGGCAGCTGTCGGTCGACAGTGACGACCGCGTGCAGCGCACCCAGAACCGTCCGCCCGTGGCGTGGATTTGGGCGGGTATCGCGAGCATGGTCGTCATCATCGTCGCGGTCATCTTCTGGACCTTCAATCTTTCGCCCGCCCAGCTCACGGCGAACGTCTCCGTCGAGATCCCCAACGTGACGGGCCAGGCCTACGCGGATGGTGCCGAGGTGCTCACCGAAGCCAAGCTCGAGCCGCAGAAGTTCACCGAGGCGAACGACACGGTGCCGGAGGGCGTCATCATCCGCACCGATCCCGCGCCCGGAACCACGGTCTCCCCCGGCCTGCAGGTGAAGGTCTACGTCTCGCTCGGCACGACACCCGTGACCGTACCCGACGTCAGCAACCTCGCCGAAGCAGACGCGATCGCGGCGATCGAAGCCAAGAAGCTCGTCTACGGAAGCACCTCACAGGCGTACTCCCCCGATGTCAGGCAGGGGGTCGTGATCAACTCCGACCCCGCGGGCGGCTCTGAGCGACGCGTCGATGGCAGCATCATCCGCGAGGGCGACACCGTCAACCTCATCGTCTCGAACGGTCTCGTTCAGGTTCCCGACGTGAAGGGACAACCGATCGCCGCGGCGAGCTCGACCCTCACGGCGCTGCAGCTGAGCATCAAGGTCGACGTGGATATGACGTGCACCGGTGGTACGGTCGCTGATCAGTCGATCGTGGGCGATCAGCCCCAGAAGTCGTCGATCACCCTGCGCTACTGCGGCGGCTAGCCCGCCGCTTCGGTGGTCGAGTTCGTCGAGACCCGGCGGCTAGGTCAGCCCAGCTTCACCATGGGTGTGAGCCCGTGCGCTCGCTCCGCCGCCTCGGGTAGTCCCGCGGTCGCGAGCCAGTTGCCGAGCATGCGGTAGCCGCCCTCCGTGAGTACGGACTCGGGATGAAACTGCACGCCGTAGATCGGCAGGCTCTCGTGACGAAGGCCCATGATGACCCCGCCCTCGGTGCGTGAAGTGACCACGAGGTCGTCGGGAACCGTGGAGTCGACGACGGCGAGCGAGTGGTACCGGGTCGCCACGAACGGCTGCGGCACCCCCTCGTAGAACGCGCTGTCATCGTGCGTGATGAGTGACGTCTTGCCGTGCATGAGCTCTTCGGCGTGCGTGACCGTCGCGCCCATGGCCTCCGCGATGGCCTGGTGTCCGAGGCAGACGCCGAGCAGGGGCTGGCTCGACTCGAGCACCGCGGTAACGATCGGCACGCTCACACCAGCCGCGGCCGGCGTGCCGGGACCGGGGGAGAGGAGAACGGCGTCGTAGTCGCGGATGACCGCTGCCGCATCATCCGCGCTGAATGCGTCGTTGCGCACCACCGTAGTCTGTGCGCCCAACTGCAGCAGGTAGCCGTTGAGCGTGTAGACGAAGCTGTCGTAGTTGTCGATGACGAGGACGTGTGTCATGGGTTCTCCACGGTGACATCTTGGGTGGGGATGAGGCCGTTCACCCAGGGAAAGACCCAGAAGACGAGGGCGCTGAGCACTGCCGAGACGAGCAGCAGCACGATGAGGATGCGAACCCACACGGGTCCGGGGAGTATTCGCCAGAGTGCGCCGTACATCAGCGGGCCGCCGATGCCGAGACGGTGGAGGCGATCTCCGGGGGTGCGCCATCGGCGCGCGGGTACCAGGTGTCGTACACGCCGTAAACGATGATGCGCTCGGCGGCCGTGAGTTTCGGGTTGCAGCTCGTGAGGGTGATGAGCCGGTCCGTCGCGGTCGCGCCGGGCGACTGGGGTACCGGATCGAGCACGCCGACACCGCTCGGCATGACGTATTCGAGGGAACGCACGGCGTAGCGGTACCAGCCGGCCTCGGTTTCGACGTAGATGCTGTCACCGACCTGCAGGTTGGCGATGTCTCCGAATGGGGCACCCCACCCGGTGCGGTGGGCAGCGTAGGCGGAGTTGCCGATTCCCCCGGGCATCGCGGTTCCGGGGTAGTGCCCGATGCCCTCGCTGAGCACGTCGTACACGCCGATGCCTTCGGCGATCGAGCGCGTCCAGCCTTCCCCGAAGCGCGGCACGATGAGGTTGGCGAACTTCACGGCGTTGCCGGGCGCGGTTCCGACTACCGGGTCGCCCGGATCGGGGCGGTCGGGCGAGGCGAGGGTCGCACCGTCGCCCCGTGACCACGACTCACTGAGCTCGTGCGCCTGATCGTTTTGCTGGGTGCCAACGATGATGTCGTTGAGCCACACCTGCCACCCGAGAAAGAGCAACACCACGACGCCGGCGGTGATGAGCAGCTCACCGAGGATGCCGACGATGCTGAGGCGTGGGCGCGGACGTTTTTTCTCCGCGCGCCGACGCGCGGAACGTCCATCCACCAGGGTCATAGGCACGATTCTAAGCCGTGGATGCTGAGTCCAAGCCGTCCCGTTAGAATCATCGGCATGGCCCGTACGAGCTCACGCCCCAAGTCCGAACGCCCCGCCGAGACCCGTTCGGGTGAGCAGGCACCGAACCCGGTGTGGTTCAAGCCGGTGATGTTCGGATTCATGCTGCTCGGCCTCGTGTGGATCATCGTCTTTTACGTGTCGCAGAGCCAGCTGCCGATCCCCACCCTGGGCTCATGGAACATCGCCATCGGCTTCGGCATCATGTTCATCGGCTTCCTCATGACGACCCGCTGGCGCTAACAGCCCCCTCCACATGTGGAACTACACCCGTGTAGTTATCCCCCCTGTGTACAAGCCTGTGGATAACTCGGGCCCGGTGATCGAGCGCCGTCGAGTGGTGATCGAGCGCCGTCGAGATCAGAAGATGTAGATCCGCGCGAGCGACACGAGCACAAGACCCGTGAACACCGCGGCCGTCAGGATAATCTGCGTGTTCTTTTGATCGGAGCGCCTCGTGCGTAGGTACACGAGAGCGACGAGCGCGCCCACCACGAGTCCTCCCAGGTGAGCCTGCCAGGCCACATTCGGCACGATGAACCCGAGCGCCAGGTTCAGCCCGATCACGATGATGAGCTGGATGTTGTTGCCGCCGAGCCTGCGGTTGATCACGAAGAACGCCCCGAGCAGACCGAAGATCGCACCGGATGCCCCGAGCACCGGTGTGCCGGGGGAGAGCAGCAGCACGCCCACCGATCCACCCAGTCCGCTCAGAAGGTAGAGCGCGATGAAACGCAGGCGCCCGAGTCCACGCTCGAGGATCGGCCCGAACACGAACAGCGAGTACATGTTGAAGAGGATGTGGAAGAACGACCCCGGCGAGTGCACGAACAACGACGTGATCATTCGCCAGGGCTCGATCGCCGTGAACGGCGGGTAGTACACGAGCGCGTTGGTGACGGGGCTACCCGGGATGATCTGCGCAACATAGAGCACGACGCAGATCGCGATGATCGAGTAGGTCACAACCGGTCGATCGCTCGAGCGCAGTGACGTGAGGATGGCGGGTTTCGTGCGCGGCGCGGTCGCCCGAGCCTCTTTCACGCACTCGGGGCAGTGCACCCCGACCGCCGCCTGCGTCTGGCACTGGGGACAGATGGTGCGCCCGCACCGCTGGCAGAGGATAAAGCTCTGCCGGTCGGGATGCCGGTAGCAGTAGTTGGCCGAATTGCTCGGCGCACTCGTCACGGAAGAATCGGTTCTCTCACCGAGGGCTGTTACGCCTCGTCGACAGTGATGGTCTCGATGACGACGTCGGTGAGCGGCTTGTCACGGCCATCCGTCTCGACCGCTTCGATAGCGTCGACGACGCGCTTCGACTCCTCGTCGCTCACCACGCCGAAGATGGTGTGCTTGCCCTGCAGCCACGGGGTGGGAACCGTCGTGATGAAGAACTGAGAACCGTTGGTGCCCTTGCCGCCGCGCAGGCCCGCGTTGGCCATGGCGAGAACGTAGGGCTCAGTGAACGTGAGCTCACCGTTGATCTCGTCGTCGAACTCGTAGCCCGGTCCGCCGATGCCCTGGCCGAGCGGGTCACCGCCCTGAAGCATGAACTGCTTGATGATGCGGTGGAAAATGACGCCGTCGTACAGCGGGTCGGTGGAGGTGTTCCCGGTCTTCGGGTGCGTCCACTCCTTCGCGCCGGTCGCGAGCCCGGTGAAGTTGGCGACGGTCTTCGGCGCGTGATTGCCGAAGAGATCGACCTTGATGGTCCCGAGGTTGGTCTTGATGGATGCGACTGCGGTCTTGAACGACATGGTCACAATTCTTGCATGACGTGACAATATGGAATGAGTCCCTCACCCCACCTCTGGAGGTTTCGCCATGGCACTATCCCGCAAGCGCGCAAAGGAACTCAACCGCTTGAAGAGCCAGGCAGAAGACCTGTGGGACGACCAGAAGGAATTGTTGGATCACGCATCCAAGGTCGTTCGTGAGGCCAGCCGCCAGGCAGCCAACTTCGCCCGCGAAGAAGTGTCACCCCGTGTGCGTGACGCCTACGAGGATCGCCTGGTTCCCGCGGTCAACGCCGGAGTGCGCGGTGCCCGCAGCGCCGCCAACTCCACGCGCGACAACCTCGTGCACAACGTCATGCCGGCGGTGTCGTCGGCCCTCGGTACGGCGTTGGCCGCGATCGAGGTGGCAAAGAACCGCGAGGTGCGCAACGCGATCGCGAGTGCCACGAAGTTCGGCACCGATCTGGGCACGCGCGTGGGCATCATCCAGCCGAAGCCAGCGGGCCCGGGTCGCTACATTCTCATCGGACTCGGTGTGGTCGCGGCAGCGGCCGTCGCGTACGCCGCGTGGCAGACGCTGCGCGCGGACGACGACCTGTGGATCGACGACGAGCCTGAGGCCGTCGAGGCCCCGTAGTCTCTCGGCACAACTAGCCCTGGCTGCGCCAGTGCTGGAGCCCGACATCGACGTGGTCGACGTGGGGGAGTGAGTCGAGACTGTCGAGCGGGATCCAGCGGGCCTCGTCGCTCGAACCATCCACCTCGCTCGTGAGATGGCCACCGACGATCTCGGCCTCGTAGATGATCTGCAGGGTGTGGAGGTCGCCTGTGCCCCTGATCCGCACCTCGGCGGGGATCACCCGCGACGAAATACCGAGCAAACGGACGAGGGATACCCGATAGCCGGTCTCCTCGAAGACTTCGCGCACCGCGGCATCCGCCGGGTCTTCGCCTGCCTCGAGGCCACCGCCGGGAAGCGTCCACCGGTCGCCCTCCTGCCAGTGGGACATGAGAAGCGCGCCGTCGCGCACGATGACGGCATAGGCGGCGACCCTCACTTGCATGCGGGGAGCCTACTGGGTGACGGGGCTCATGCCGCGGGGAAGGTCTCCCCGGCCACGAACTCGCTGGACTGATTTCCCACCCGATCGACACTCGACAGCAGATCGAGCTTCAGCACGGGTGCGCCCTCGCTCAGGTCGAGATCGTCGAGATCGACCCACAGCAGGTTGGGGGCCGTCGTCGAATCGAAGAAGTAGCGGCGGTGGGTGAGATCGGCGAGCACGCGCCACCGCGTCGCCGCGATGTTGGGGTGCTCGGGATCGTTCACGCCGTACGGAACAGACGCGTTTCGCACGACAGACAGCACGTTCGCGATCGCCGTGCGAGCATCCGCCGTCTCGGGCAGGCGGTCGGCGTAATAGCTCGCCCGCACGAAACGGTCGGGGGAGACGCTCGAGCCGGGCAGCGGCTGCAGATCCTCGAACGGCTGGAAACCCTTGAGGTGCTCGAGTTGCTTGTCGAATTCGGGCGAGTTGGTCATGATCGTGAACTCGGGCGAGTGATGGATCACCGTCTTGCCGTCGAGAAACTCAACGATCGCCGAATCCCCGGTCACGTCGGCGAGGGACACGTGAGCGGTTCCGGGTGCCTTTTCCTTGCCGATGAGCACGGGGATGATCTGAACGTGGCTCGACTCGAGCCACTCGACCGCCTCAGCCACGGTGGCGAAGTTGTCGAGCAGGTGCTGCACGGCGACGGCGAGGCTCAGACCCGGTCGCTGCTGTTCACGAACCCCGTAGTCGGCCTCGGTGAGGTACAGACCGTTGACCGTGAGGGCGCGCTCGTTGATGCCGTCGACCGTGAGGCGATCGAACATGCCGGCGACGACGCTTCCGTACTTCGACGTCCACGACAGGGTGTTGTCGGCGTGCGAGCCCGCATGGTGGATGCCCGCGGGCAGCGCCCAGAGATTGGTGTCGGTGTCGACCATCCAATCCATGCTTCGCCCGACGAGTACCGACCCGGCGCCGGGCGCACCTCCACTGGACCACAGAACGCGAGTACACATGTGAGGAATTCTATTGAGGCGGATGATGCGGCTCTCGCCCCCGTTAGGGTCGCCCCGACCTCAGCCCTCGACCCGCTCGAACGGGAACAGCGGCGAGCGGCGGTGCTCGTACGGCAGCGAGTCGAGGTCGCTCGTCGTCACCCCGGGGCTGTCGACGAGGATCATGCGGCTCGCGATCGCGCCATACGCGGGCTGCGGGCTCACGACACCCTTGGCGACGATCGCTCGACGGCGGGTCGGGTCGATGCCACTCGCCCGCAGCTGCTCGAGGCTGATCGGCAGCACGAGCTTCGTCGTCAGCACGACGAGGTCGTCGTTGTCGAGGTGCAGCACGCACGTGGTTGCGCTGTCGAAGAAGCGGTAGCCACCGTGGGTGGGCTTCGGGTCTTCGAAGAGACCGTCGGTGATCGTGCCGACGGTTCCCTCAAGCTGCAAGGCTGGGCGGCCCACGTCGACGGTGACCCGCGATCCTTCCCCGGCGGCGGTGCACGCCGCCACGGCAACCGGGTCGTGGATGATCGTGACCGAGCCGCCCGGGCCGGTCGCGAGCAACTCGGCGAGGATGGCGGTCGAGCGTCCGTCGCCCCCACCACCGACGTTGTCGCCCACGTCGAGGAGTACGACGGGTGCATCATCCGTAGCCTCGATCGACGCGACCGCCTCGCTGATGGGGGTAGCCGTACCCGTGAACTCGTGGCGGCTCGCCCAGATGAGCTCGGCCAGTTCGTCGCACGCGGCACGAGCTGCATCGGCATCGCCGACCGCGAGGCACGACATGCCCATGTCGTCGACGTCCGCGTACGGATAGCCCTCGAAGACGCTCACGCTCGCGATGCCGTCGCGCGTCGCGATCTGCCGCACCCGGGCCATGATCGAGGCCATCGGCTCTTCGGCGGTGGCCTGACGCAGGATATTGATGACGGCATCGACGCGACGGAAGGCCATCGTGGGCGCATCCGCACCGCGTGCCACGTCGAGTGTGACGAGGGCGCACTCGCGCGCGGTCTCGAAGGCGTCGATGTGCGGGTTGGTTTTGAAGCCGACAACGACCGTGGCCGCGTCGACGAGTCCTTGGGAGACGTTGGAGTGCAGGTCGAGTGCAACGCCGATGGGAACGCTAGCGCCGACAACTGCGCGCACGCGTCGCACATACTCGGCATCGAGATCGGGGTGCTCTTCTGAGACACCCGCACCGTGCTGAGCCATGAAGACCGCATCCCACGGTCCCCCCTGCTCGAGTAGTGCGAGTTGTTCGCCGCTCACCGACTCGAATGCCTCAGCCGTCACGGTGCCCGAGGGGTTTGCCCACACCCAGGCAAGTGGAACCACCTCGACGTCGGCGGCCTCTCCCGCGGAGAGAAAGCCCGCGAGCATCGTGCGCGCCGACGCGTGCTGCGCGATGATCTCGTCGCCCACGAGGCTGCCGTCGGCCTCGAACTTCGCTCGGTCGGTGACCACGGGCGAGAACGTGTTGGTCTCGTGCGTGATCCCCAGCAGTGCGACGCGGATCATGCGCCGACGGCCTCACGCCCGGCAACGTCGAGCGTGGTCGCGATGGCCGCGAGCGCGTCGCGTGCGTCGGCGATCTCCGCGGGAATGCCGAGGAAGCCGTGCATCATCCCGTCGTAGCGGCGAATCTCGACATCGTTACCCGCGGCCGCGAGCTGGTGACCGTAAATCTCGCCGTCGTCACGAAGCGGATCGTGCCCCGCCGTCACGACGAGCGCTCGGGGCAGACCGGTGAGCTCGGCAACGCCCGGAGTCGAGTAGGGGTCTTCGGGCAACGCCTCACCCAGATAGTTCTTCCAGAACCAGACGCAGTCGGCACGACTGATGAACTTTCCGTACGCGTTCTCGTAGTACGAGAGGTTCTCCCAGATCGGTCGGATGCCCGGGTAGAGCAGCAACTGGGCGATGACCGACGGCCCACCGTGATCGCGAAGCCAGACGCACAGTCCCGCAGCCAGGTTGCCGCCCGCACTGTCGCCCCCGACCGAGAGGCGGCGCGCATCCACACCGAGTTCGTCGGCGGAGGCGGCGAGCCACTCCAGCGCCGCGCGGCAGTCGTCGAGGGGAGCGGGGTATGGATGCTCGGGCGCGAGCCGGTAGTCGACGCCGAGCACGACTCCCCCCGTCACCTCACACAACCGACGGCACAGCTCGTCGTGCGAGTCGAGTCCGCCGAGGGTCCACCCGCCGCCGTGAATGTAGAGGAGCGCGGGTACCGGCTCGGAACCGCGGTCGAGCGGCTGATAGATGCGAACGGCGAGATCGCCCCCGGGGCCAGCGATGACTCGGTCTTCGACGCTGCCCACGGCCGTGCGATCGGTGGGGAACATCGCCACGCGCGCGTTGTACACCTCACGAGCGCGCACCGCCCCGAGAGTGTGCCACTCCGGAACCTTGTTTTCTTGGAGAGTCGCCAGGATGCTCAGGGCGTCTGGGTGCAGCGGCGCGTTGGCGTGGACTACGTCGATCATGGGGTGGGACTCTTTCTGTCTCAGGGGGTCAGGGTCACTGGCTGATCTGGTGCACGACGTCGTGCCGGTCGAGTACGTCGGCACGGAGGACGGCACCGATTCCGGGCTCGGTGGGCGGATGGATCCGCCCCTTCTCGATGCGCAGGTCGATCGTCGTGAGGCCCGGATACCAGGTCGCGAGGTAGGCGCGCAGCGACTCCTGGAAGATGGCGTTGGGCGCGCTGACGGCGAGGTGGATGCCCGCGAGCATCGTGAACGGACCCGTGCAGTCGTGCATCGTGACGGGACGACCGTAGGTCTCGGCGAGCGCGATGATCTTCTTGGACTCGGTGATGCCGCCCGCCCAGGTGGGATCGATCATGACAATGTCAGCGGCGCGGCGCTCGAGCAGCGGGCGGAACTGGTTGCGCGTGGTGAGCATCTCGCTCGCGACGATGGGCGTCGTTGTGGAGTTCTTGAGCTCGAGCAGGGCGTCGATGTCGTTCGGGATGATCATGTCTTCGAGCCAGGCGGGGGAGAACTCCTCGACTGCGGCAGCAATCTGCTGGGCAGATGTGAGGTTCCAGTAGCCGTGGCCCTCGAGCATGATGTCGATGTCATCGCCGACGGCAGCCCGAATCTCGCGGAACGGCCGAAGCCCTTCACGGATCTCTGCGGCGGTCACGCGTTTGCCACCACTGGCGAGCGCGAACCGGTCGAAAGGCCAGATCTTCATGGCCTGGATGCCCTGCCCCAGTAGCTCTTCGGCAAGGCGGGCTGGCTCGTTGTTCTGCGCCCACAGATCGTCGAGGTCGGACTTGCCCTCTCCCGCTCGATTGAACCCGGCGAGACCGTACATCGGCCCCGCGCACGTGTTGTAGGTCTGGATGGTGTCGTGAACGAGTCCGCCGAGCAGCTGGTACACGGGAACGCCGAGGGCCTGGGCTCGGATGTCCCACAGCGCGGCATCGATCGCTGAGAGCGCCCGCATCTCCATCCCGATTCCACCCCACCGGGCCATGTGGTGCGTGTGCAACTGGTCCCAGATCGCCTCGGTGCGAAAGGGGTCCGCGCCGAGGAGGATGGGCGCGGCATCCTGGTGCACAAAGCCGCGCACGCCGTCGGCGGTGTAGTACGTGTCACTCGTGCCCGTGATGCCCTCGTCGGTGCCGATGCGCACGAACACGAGATAGGGGAGGTCGGTGAGCTGGATGGTCTCGACGGAGGTGATCTTCACGGGTACCCCTTCAGAGCGATCTAGGCGAGACCGGCGAGCGAATCGCGGGCGGCAGCGACGGTTGTCGCGATGTCCTCGTCGGTGTGTGCCGTCGAGATGTACCAGCGCCCGCCCGGGAGGATGAACTGACCTCGGCGCAGCATCTCGACGATGAAGCGCTCGTAGTAGGTCTGGTCGGCTCGAAGGAAGTCGTCGAACGTCTCGGCGTTCTCGACGGCGGCGACGACCTGCACTACCGGACCGACCTGATTCACCGTGACGGCGACGCCATGCTCGGTGAACGCCGCCTTGAGTCCGTCGGCGAGCGCGCGGCCCCGCCGCTCGAAGTCGTCATACACGCCAGCCTCACCGAGAGCCTCGAGCGTTGCGACCGCTGCGGCGAGCACGACGGGGTTGCCGTTGTAGGTACCCGCATGAACCACACCCTGGGTCACCTGGTCGATGATGGCCGCCTTGCCGGCGATCGCCGCGAGCGGGTATCCGGCAGCAATGGCCTTGGCGAGAACGACCAGGTCGGGGATGACGCCGAAGCGTTCGACCGCGCCGCCACGCGCAATTCGAAAGCCCGTAATGACCTCGTCGAACACGAGCACCGTGCCTGTCTGGTCACACAGTTCTCGTACGGCCTTCAGAAAACCGTCGGGCGCCTCGATCACTCCGGAGTTGATGAGAACGGGCTCGAGGAACACGGCCGCAATGTCGTTCGACTTGTTCTGCAGTACGTCGCGCAGCGCGTCGATGTCGCCCCAGTCGATGAGTTCGGCATCGTCGAGCGAGTCAGGGTGCTGGCCGAGACTGCCGAGTCCGAGTTCGCCGTCAGCGCCCGGGCGGTACCCGAGCAGGAAGACGTCGGACCAGCCGTGGTAGTGGCCGCGGAACTTCACGAATCGGCGTCGACCGGTGTACGCCCGCGCCAGGCGCAGGGCGACCTGGTTGGCTTCGGAGCCCGTGTTGGTCCAGAGCACACGCTCGGCACCGGGGATGAGCGCGAGCACGGCCTCGGCGGCCTCCGCTTCGAGCAGGTGGCCGGATCCGTAGGTCGCACCGAGGGGGAGTCGTTCGGCGACCGCCGCGGTGACGCCGGGGTGACCGTGGCCGAGGATGACCGGTCCCCAGCCCAGAACGTAGTCGGTGTAGGTGTTTGCGTCGAGGTCGGTGAGGTAGGCGCCCTCACCCTTCTCGAAGAAGATCGGGTGGGGCTTCATGGATGCGCGCAGTCCCGTGGATACACCTCCGGCGAGCGACGAACGCGTGCGAGCCCAGGCGGATTCCGACTCAGGCCACGACGAGATCAGGTCGGAGCGGAGGGGAGCGTTTCTCATGTCAACTTCCTCGGTAACACTCAATCGTTCCATCTAGTGGATTATCGATTTCTTATAGTGCAACACTATTGATATAGCATCCGGTGCGTCAAGGTGGGCCGCGAACTGCGGCGTCGCGAGACGGTGCATCGATGCGGGCGCGACGAGTGACGCGTCGCGAGGGGTCAGAGGTGCGAGCGCAACAATCCGGCGATCTCCGCCGCTGCAGCCGTGAGAGCCTTCGCCACGTCGTCGACCGAATCGACCGACAGGCGAGCGGACGGAGCACTGACGCTGATCCCCGCGGGCACCTCGAGACCCGGGATCACCACGGCGACGCAACGACCCGCGAGTTGATCCTCGGCGTCGTCGACGGCGTAGCCCTTCTCCCGAACACTCTGAAGCTCCCGAAAATACGCTGCCTGATCAGGGATCGTGTGCGGCGTGATCGTCGGCATACCCGCGGCGGTCAAGATCGACTGCACCTTCGACTCCGGCAGCTGAGAGCAGATCGCCTTGCCTAGGGCAGTCGAGTGGATGAAGCCGCGCTCGCCGACCCGCGACGCCACCCTCATGCGGTGAGGGGACTCCGCGACGGCCAGGTACACGATGGACGTGCCGTCGAGAACACCGATATTGGTCGTCTCGAGCAGATCGTCACGCAGGGACTCAATGACCGGCCGGCCGAACTGCGTCAGATTCTCGAGAGCTCGCGTGTTCTGCGGACGAAAGGCCGGACCGAGCTCGAAAAGCCCGTTCGGCTCATCCCGCGAGACGTAGCCGCGCTCCTCGAGAACCGCGAGATAACGGAACGCCGAACTCTTGGGCAACTTGCTCTTCTCGGCAACCGTCGTGAGCGTCACCGGCTCCTGGCTGTTCGCCAAAATGTCCAACAGATCGCACACCCGGTCGACCGCTCGTAGAGCGTAGACGGACTTCGTCGGGGTGCGGTCGGAATCGTTCATTGGTCTCAGTTGGGGAGGCGGGCGAAGGAGCATGCCGCCCTCCCACTCTACCGCTCGACTACTCAAAATGGATTACCCCGTTCCTACTAGTGGAAATGTGCGCGGCTCAGTGATCACCGCTGCGGATGGCGCGACCGGGTCGCGCGCTGACGATGAGTGAACCGTCCCGAACCACGAACTCTCCGTTGACGAGCACGTGGGCGAACCCTGTCGAAGGCGACGAGCGCACATAGGTCGCGTTATCAGTGACCGTGGCCGCATCGAAGACGATGATGTCCGCGTCGGCACCCACCTGGATGCGCCCCTTTCGCCGCATGGCTGGCACCGCGGGCTCGAGTATCTGGGCGGGGATGAGGGAACTGCGGCGCACGGCATCGCTCAGAGACAACACCCCGAGTTCCCGCACGAGCCAGCGCAGGGTTCGTGCGAACGTACCCATACTTCGGGGGTGGGCGAAGGCGCCCTCGGGAATCGGCCAGTGGGTCTCGAGTGCGTCGCCGTCGACGGGACCGCCGAGCGGAATCGCATCGGAGGCGATGGCGCCGCCGGGCAGCAGGGCTACCCGCAGCAAACGGGACAGGTCTTGCGCATTATCCGGGTCGATGAGATCGACCACGCACGCTCCGGAGGGGTCGAGCTCCCGAACCTCGCGCAGGCGCTCCACCGACGCGATTCGCTCCGCACCCGGCACGTAGTAGATCGACTGCGGAGTCAGCTGAAGGCCAGACAGCCTCTCCGGTGCGAGCCACTCCGCGCTGATGATGGTCGAGCCCGCGCCGTAGGGGTACGCCTCCGTGGTGATCGGATTGCCGAGGTGCTGGGCCGACTCCACAGCATCACAGATCTCATCGGCTTGCCTGAGCGACGTGCTGTTGAGGTGGCAGATGTGCATGCTCGCGCCCGTGCCCGCCGCGGCGGCGACGATCTCGAGGATGCCCGTGAGCATGTTCGTCGGCTCCTCGTAGGACATTCCCCGCGCGTGCGTGAACACGGGCACCCCGAGTTGCTGAGCGAGTTGCGCCAGCCGGAAATACTCGCCGCGGTTCGAGTCGGCAGCGTATCCGAGCAGAACGCCGATGCCGATCGCGCCCTCGGCCACTTCCCCCTCGAGAATCTCGAGAACTCGCGCCGTCTCGTCGGCGGAGCACACGCTCTTCCATCTCGACTCGGGGGTGTTACCCGCGCCCCACGTCTCGAGGAAGTTCGGTAGACGCTCGTCCTCGGCGGGAGCCGGAAGAGTCATGCCGTCGAGAGCAGCGAGGCGAGCGAGTGCCCACGATGCCGAGTAGCCGAAGTTGATCGCGCGGCCGTCGCGTTCCGCCCTCGCGTAGTGCCGAGCCACCGGCAGCTGCCCCGCCTCGAGTTCGAGTGACGTGGTCACCCCGTCGAGAGCCTGCAGGCGCAGGCCATTGATGGTCTGCGCGTGGGAGTGCAGGTCGATGAACCCGGGGGCCAGCGTCAACCCCACGACGTCGACCACCTCGCGGGCCGGGGGGTGATCCCGCCCCACGTAGGCGATGCGATCGCCGATCACGCCGACATGCAAAACCTCATCGACACCGGTCTCCGGGTCGAGCACCCGTGCGCCGCGCAGCAGGGTGTCCAGTGGGCGGTCGATGCCGCCCGCGGGTGTTCGCTCAGGAGACACGTTTCAGGCTCACGGCCTTCGCGGCTTCGACGAGTCCAATCGTGTACTCGTGCTTCGGGTTCGTGAGCACCTCAACGGCCGTGCCCTCTTCGACGATGCGGCCCTTGCTCATCACGATGATGCGCTCGCACAGCCGCCCGACGACGGCGAGGTCGTGTGTCACCGTCACGAGCGTCAGACCCAGTTCGGAGCGCAGGTCCATGAGCACGTTGAGCACCTGGGCCTGCACCGAGACATCGAGGCTGCTCGTGGGTTCGTCGGCGTACAGCACTCGAGGCCCGATCGAGATCGCACGCGCGAGGCTTACGCGCTGAAGCTGACCGCCGGAGAGTTGGTGCGGATAGCGATCGAGCAGCTCGGCGGGCAACCCTACGCGCTGCATCCACGATTCGAGCTCTGCGCGCTCGGGCCGGCGATGCTCGAGCGCACGGATCGGCTCCGACACCGCGCGACCCAGACGCATGCGGGGGTCGAACGAACGTCGAGGACTCTGGAAGACCAGTTGCGAGAATCGCCGTAATTCGTGCGGCGCACGCTTCGACCACTCGCCGACGTCTCGGCCGTCAGCGGTGATGGTTCCCTCTTGAGCCCTGAGCAGTCCGCTCAACAGCCGCACAACAGTTGACTTACCCGACCCCGACTCGCCCACGATGCCGACGCTCGCGCCTGGCTCGATCGAGAGCGAGACATCGTCGAGAATCCAAGGCCCCGAGGAGGCGTACTTGAACCGGAGATTCTGCGCGGTCACGAGCGACATCTATGCCCCTTCCGTCGTGAAGTGGGTGCCAGCGAGGCGTACGAGTTCTTCGGCATCCGGGATCCGCGGATTCGCGTCGATGAGCGCCTTCGTGTAGGCCTCCTTGGGCGAGTTGATGATCTGATCTGGCGTACCGATCTCGACGACCTTGCCGTGGTACATGACGGCGATGCGGTCGCTGATCATCTGCACCACCCCCAGGTTGTGACTCACGAAGATCATCGAGGTATCGCTGTCTTCGCTCAGCTGGAGGAGCAGCTCGAGTACGCCCTGCTGCACCGTGACGTCGAGCGCGGTGGTCGGCTCATCCGCAATAAGCAGTTTGGGCTTACAGGCGATGGCCATAGCGATCATCACACGCTGCTGCTGACCGCCCGAGAGTTCATGGGGATACCGGTTGACGAGCTTCTCGGGCTCATTCAGTCGAACGCCGTGCATCAGTTCGATGACGCGATCGCGAATCTGCTGCGGTGTCATGTTCGTGTGGAGTTTGAGGGTCTCGCCAATCTGACGACCGATCTTCATGGTCGGGTTGAGCGAGCGGCTCGGGTCTTGGAAGACCATCGCGATGTCACGACCGCGAACTTTCGCGAGCTCGTTCTCGGGCATCCCCAAGAGTTCCCTACCGTCGAACGTGATGGATCCCTCGACGCTCATCATCTCGGGCAGAAGGCCGAGCGTGCTCATGACCGTGAGCGTCTTGCCCGAGCCCGACTCCCCCACGAGGCCCAATCGCTCGCCGGGCCCCACCGCCAAGTGGTCGATGGAGACGAGGGTTCTCTCGCCGATGCGGATCCGAAGGTCGTTGAACTCGATCATCAGACGACACCCTTCCTCGACTGTTGCGGATCGAGCAGCACAGCGAGCCCGTCACCCAAGAGGTTGAATCCGAGCACCGTGACCACGATGAACGTTCCGGGAAGCAGGGTGTAATACGGCGCGATCTGCAGTAGCGGTTGCGATTCGTTGAGCAGACGGCCCCACGAGGCGGTCGGGGGTTGCGCACCGACCCCGAGGAACGAGAGGGATGCCTCGATGAGGATGCCCGCCGCGAACATCATCGACGCCTGAACGATCACGAGCGGCGCGATGTTGGGCAGCACCTGACGGAACAGGATGTAGATGCGGTGTCGCCCGTGGGTCATCGCCGCCTCAACGAAGTCGAGCGCGAGAACCTGACGGGCGGGGCCCACAACAACTCTCGCCGTTACCGGCACGAACCAGAAACTGATCGCGATGATCACACTGAGGTTTCCGGGGCCGACCGCGGTGGCGAGCACGAGAGCGATCAGGATGCTCGGCAGAGCGATACCGATGTCCGAGACACGCGTGAGTGCAGCTCCCCACCTCGGGCCCGCACCGGCAGCTGCGAGCCCGAGGGAAGTACCCAGCACGACACCGATCGCCGTGGCGACGAGGGTCACGTACAGGGAGTTTTGCCCTCCCACCATGACCTGGGTGAGCAGGTCGCGGCCGAGGCGGTCGGTACCGAACCAGTGCGCCGCGCTCGGCGGCTGCAGGCGGTTCGCGACATCGAGAGTCAGCGGATCCCACGGGGTCCAGAACAGGGAGAGCACGGTGATCGCGGCGATCGTTCCGGTCAGGATGATGCCGAGAAGCAGTTGCGGCGACGACGTGAGCACGCTCGCTCTTCCACGCTTCGCGAGGCGCGGTGCCAGCGTCAGTGTCGACGGGTCGGGTCCAATCATTTGCGTCGCTCCCCATGCCTAATTCGCGGATCCAAAATTCCGTAGAGCAGATCCATCACGAGGTTCATCACGAGGATGATCAGAAGGATCACGAGCGCGAGCGACTGCACGACGATCGCCTCTCTACTGAGCACTGCGGTGAGCAGCAAGCGGCCGATTCCGGGAAGAACGAAGACGTTCTCGATGACGACTGCGCCGGCGATGAGCGCACCGATCTGCAGCGCACCAATCGTGACGAGGGGGATGGCCGCGTTCCGCAAGCCGTGAACGATGGCGGCCGAGCGGCCCGTGCGGCCCTTCGCCTTGGCCGTGCGCATGTAGTCCTCGTTCATCTGCTCGATCATCGACGTGCGCGCGAACCGGGTGAAGACCGCCGTGACACCCAGGCTCAAGGTGGCAATGGGCAGAACCATCGACCGGATGGCGGCAATGGGATCGACGAAGAGCGATGTGTAACCGCCGGCGGGTAACCAGCGCAGCTGCACGGCGAAAAGAAGAACGAGTACCAGCGCGAGGAAGAACTGGGGGATTGCGATTCCGACCTGGGCAACCGCATCGACAGCCGCGCCACGCCACTTGTTGTGGTTCATGGCCGAGAAGACACCGATCGCGAGAGAGATCGGGATGGCGACGAACAGTGCGCCGAAGGTCAGAAAGAGAGTGGGTTCGAGGCGCTGCAGGATCTCTTGCGAGATGTTGTAGCGGCCGGAATAGGCCTCGCCGAGGTCGCCGGTGAGTGCCCCGCCGATCCAGGAGAAGTACTGCTCGATGAGTGGACGATCGAGCCCGAAGCTCTCGCGAAGGGCGGCGAGAGACTCTTCGGTGGCGCGAGGGCCAAGCATGACATTGGCGATGTCACCACCGGCCAGGCGCAGCAGCGCGAATACGACGACGGATCCGACGAACGCTGAAATTACCAGGAGTACGAGGGAACGAAGTATGAATCGGATCACGAATTACCCTTCAGCTTCAACTGATGGCCGTAGGGGGGAGGGAGCGAACTCCCTCCCCCCATTGAGGCCGCTACCCTATTCCGCCGGGCGGATCTTGCGGTAGTCCATCTCGAGCGCGGTACGGTACGGAGCGAAGCCCGTGAGGCTCGCCTTCGCAATGCCGGGCTCGGTCTTGGCGAACAGCGGGATCATCCACGCGATGTCAGTCGCGTGCTCCGCTGCCGCCTTCATTCCTGCGATGTACTCGTCCTGGTCGACGATCTGGTCGTTCTCGGTGATGAACGCCTCGAAGACCGGGTCACATAGGTCGCCGTTGGAGAACGGCGGGGTGTCGCCTGCGCAGCCGAACGTCGACAGTGCCGCGTTGTTGGTGATGTGGCTGATCTGGTAGTCGCCACCCGTCCAGGTCTGCTCGAACCAGGTCGCGAGATCCTGTCCGCGCCCCTCGACCGTGATGCCCACGTCGGCCAGTTGCGCCGCGACGACCTCGAACGATGCCGGGAACTCAGCGATCGTCAGGTACGGGAAGTCGATCGTGAGCCCATCCGCGTAGCCCGCCTCGGCAAGCAGCTCCTTGGCCTTGTCGACGTTGTAGTCGTAGGGGCAGTAGTCGCTGTTCCACGGGGACGAGTAGTTCGGTACGTACACACACGTCGGCTCGGCGTAGCCACCGACGGCCGCGTCGATGATCGGTCCACGGTCCATCGCGTAGGCGATCGCCTGGCGAACCCGGTCATCCTGCATCACGGGGTCGCTCGGGTTGAGGAAGAGGTACGAACCCGAGGTGCTCGGCGCGAAGGAGACCGTGAAGTTCGGGTCGCCCTCGAACGTCGCCACCTGCTCAACACCGGCACCGAAGAGCATGCCGATCACGTCGAGCTCGCCTGCGCGCATCGCGTTGATCGAGGCCGTCTCGTCAGCCATGAAGCGGTGGATGACCGTCTCCATGTAGGGCTTCTCGCCCCAGTAGCCGTCGTAGCGGTTGAGCGTCAGGTCGACGTCGGCGCGGTACTCACCCCACGCGAACGGGCCGGTTCCGATGATCTTCTTTCCCACATCCGGGCTCTCGAAGTATCCCTCGGGGGCGATCATCGTCGCGGGGCTACCCAGAGCGGCGAGGAAGTTGGTGCTCGGGCGCGACAGGGTCACGATGACCGTGCGGGCATCCGGCGCTTCGATGGACTCGATGACGCTCAGGGGAGCGGACACCAGGCCGTTGACCGACGTCTTGTTCGACTCGAGCGAGTAGACGACATCCGCGGAATCGAATTCCGAACCATCCTGGAAGGTCGCCTCGCGCAGCGTGAACGTGTAGGTCTTGCCGTCTTCGCTCACCTCGTAGCTCTCGGCGAGGAGGGGAGACAGCGAGCCGTCTGCCCCACTCTCGAGCAGAGACTCGAGCACGTTGAGGTAGATCGGAACCATGAACGCGGAGCTCGCGTCTTCGAGCCAGTTCCAGCTCGTGGGTTCCTGCGGGTGGGAGGCCGTGAGAGTCGTGCTGACCTCACCGCCACCGGAGGGGGTGTCACCACCACTCGTACAACCCGTCATCACGAGCGCGGCGGTGACCGCCACACTCATGACAGCGGTCGCCGTGAATGATCGTTTCATGTGATGCTCCTTCTTCTTTGAATGGTGCTTCATGGGGGGAACTAGACAGACTCACCGCTGAGAGACAAGCTGGCCCACCGTTCGGGGTTGTGGACGTTGCCGTTGCCCATCGTCGACCAGGTGTATCCGTAGAACGGTGTCGCGCCGGGGTACTGCGTCTGCAAGAGCTGCGCGGCCTCGTGATCGTCACGATCGTGTACCGCTCGGTACCCCTGAACTCGGAACTCGAGTCCCGGCTGCGGAGTACCGAGGCCTATTTCGGCGAGGCCAGCCCAGGGCAGGGCGAACTCGACCGTCCATCCGACGTCGACGCTCGAAGGGTTGTTGAGAGTGCCGTCGATCTGCACCGCGTGCTGGATACCCGGGAGAGCCCAACCGAGGTCACCGATGCGGCCGTACTTCTCTCCCCCGCGGGGCGCGTAGTACAGGCTGTCGCGAAGGCGGAACAACTTATCGAGAGCGGCTGCGTCGCCCGAGGAAATCACCGACTCGAGCCAGGTCCAGCGCAATTCGTAGATGTTGTTGATGGGGTTGAGTCCGAACTCGTAGTACCCATCCGGCCCTTGCACGAACAGCTCGACATCGTCATCGCAGATGTACACGTGCTCGTGGTAGCGAGCCATCGTTCCGCGAACGTCAAAGTCCTGCACGCGATACGCGCCGTAGAGGTTTTCGTCATCCCACAGCAGAGCCAACTGGGTCTCGGGGCCATCCTTGGCTCCCGTGCTGATCGAGCCGAATGGTTGGGTCCATTCCGCCCTCGCCCACGCCCCCTCATCGAGTCGGCCATCGATCACGAGCTCGGCATCGGCCCGCTTCACGACGTAGCGCGGGATCTCGGGCAAAGGGATGTCGGGGACATCGGCGACTTCACATGCCTTGGGGTAGTTCGGGAACAGCGGAAGCTGCGCGACCCACCGGTGTCCGTCGGTGGGGTACGGGATCTCGATCTCGAGCGGCGTCTCAGCCATCTCGACGGGCCAACCAAGTCACGGACATCCTCGTCTCATTTTTTGGAACGACAAATTTTATCTGCTGGATTTGCTATACCATATCGCAAATGCGCGAAATGCCGCAAGCATTTCGTGCCGTGCACGCGTCCACCACCGTGCCGAGGCGCATCAGTTCAACATCCATCCGCCGTCGACCACGAGGTTCTGTCCCGTGATGAAGCCGGCCTCCTCGGTGCACAGGAACGCGATCGCTGCGGCGACATCGTCGGGTGTGCCCCGGCGCTGGATTGCTTGAATCGAGGTGAGAGCTGCGAGCGCCGCATCATCCGGATCGGGCACCATCTCGATCTCTGCCTCGGTGCGGATCGCGCCCGGGGTGACCGTGTTGACGGTAATGCCGTCGGGTCCGACTTCGCGGCACAGCGAGCGGGTGAATCCGACCGCTCCGCCCTTGGAAGCCACGTAGTCGATGAGTCGGCGCTGGCCGCTCAGAAACGTGACCGACGAGAGGTTCACGATGCGACCCCACCCAACCGCTTCCATGTCGGTGATCACGTTTCGCGAACAGAGGAACATCGACTTGAGGTTGACCGTCATGACCTCGTCCCACTGCTGGGGAGTAACCGTCTTCCAATCCCGGTGAACCGCCGTCAGGCCCGCGTTGTTCACGAGGATTGCAATGGGCCCCAGCGCATCACGCGTCTCGGCGAGGGCGGCGTCGACCGAACCCTCGTCACCCACGTCAGCGACAATCCCGATCGTGGGCACCCCCAGGTCGCTCAGGGTCTTCGCCTGATCAACAACCGCGGGGGAGCGGTCAAGCAGCGCGATCGCGTTGCCCGCCATCGCGAGCTTGCGTGCAGCGGCAAAGCCGATGCCCCGCGCGGCGCCGGTCACGACCGCGACTCGGCGCGTCACGGGGTCACCGTCACTTGGGGCGCCGGCGTCCACGTCAGGTCGGGATCGAACGGATACAGCGGCCGGGTGATGCGCTCGAACGGCAGCTCAGTGATCCTCGAGTCGGCGGGACCGCGCGTCGCGACGTCGATGCACTCCCGCGAGATCGGCTCGAAGAATGCGCGGTACCCTCCGGCCGACTTCGCGACCAGCACGTGCACGGAACGGGGGTCGACGCCGATGTGCGAGTAGATCTCCAGATCGAGTTGCGGCACCGGACGCTCTGTGATGATGAGGTGAAGTCCGTTGTCGACACGAACGACCGCGATGGTGCCGGCCTCGATGGGGCGAGGGGGATAGATCGACCCGTAGTTGCCGTCATGCAGACTCACGACCGTGCCCTCGAAGGGGGTCTCGGTCGCCGGGACCGTCGACGGCGTCCTCGTCGCGCTCGGCGACCGGGTCGAGGCCGGACAGCTGCTCGCGA